>JBCDEC010000098.1:0-15770 GCA_039179965.1 Pseudomonadota bacterium | reverse complement strand
TGCCGACGATCTTGTCGTAGTTCGCGATCTTCGAGGTGTCCATTGCCTGCAGGTTGCCCGTGGGCCAGACCTTCTTGCAGATCCAGTACTCGATATCGGCGATGTCAAAGCTGTCTGGCTGGGTGGCCGCGCGCTGGGTGACGCTGTCGCTGTCCAGCGCGGTCATCTCTAGGGTGAAGCCAAGGTCCTCCTTGACCTTCGTCGCCACCTCATTCAGGTTCGACACCCCGGTGCCAAACTGGCGCAGTGTCACATCTTTGATGGCCTGTCCCCATACCATTGGAGCCGGAAGCGCGGCGGCCGCCACCGCCGCGCCACCCGCTTTCAGCATCGAGCGGCGCGAGTATCTGATCTTTGGTATTGTTGTCATATCAGGTTCCCTGTTTTGACGTTTCGTTAACTTGCCAGGGCATGGGCTGCCCCGGCCTCCCAATTGAGGCCAATGGCCTCTCCCAAATCCTTCGGGTCTCCGAAGAAGTCTCTGTCGGACAGAAGGGCCGTGACCTCCTGATCGCCCGGAACACTGGCGGTGAGCGCCACATGCGTGCCCTGGTATTCGATGTTGGTGATGGTCCCGGGCAGTTTTGCAGTCTCCGGCGCTGTGATCATCAGCGCGTCCGAGCGAATGGCCAGCTTGCCCTCGGGCATCGCGATGACATTGTGTGAACCCAGAAACCTTGCGACAAAGGCGGTCCTGGGCGCTTCGAAGACCGCCCGGGTTTCGCCAGCCTGTTCGATACGAGCGTCATTCATCACCACGATCTCATCGGCCAGCGCCAGGGCTTCGTCCTGCCCGTGGGTGACATGAATGAACGTGATGCCCAGTTCGCGCTGAAGCTTTTTGAGCTCCGCGCGCATGCGAATGCGCAGGAAGGGGTCGAGCGCTGACAGCGGTTCGTCCAGCAATAGGACATCCGGTTCGGTGATCAGCGCCCGCGCCAGAGCAGCGCGTTGCTGCTGGCCGCCCGACAACTGCGCTGGCAGGCGCTCGGCCAGCGCGACCATATCGACCAACTCCAGCATCTCGTGGGCTCGCGCCTTGCGCGTCGGCGCGTCGACACCCGCCATCCGCAGGCTGAACGCGACATTGTCCAGCACGCTGAGATGCGGAAAGAGCGCATAGTTCTGAAACATCATGGCGGTGCCGCGTTTTGCGGGTTGCAGATGCGAGATGTCGCGCCCGCCCAACAGGATCGAGCCTTCGGAGACGCTTTCATGTCCGGCGATCATCCGCAGCGTGGTCGACTTGCCGCAGCCCGAAGGCCCCAGCAGACAGGCATATGTGCCAGCACCGAAGTGATGGGCAATGCCAGACACCGCAACGGTGTCACCGTAGCGCTTGGTCAGCCCGACCAGTTCAAGGTCCAGAGGCGCGTTCATCCAGGTCCCCACATCGCTCTGCGTCAACTCTGTCGGCGTGCGCGTGGGCGGGCCAAGTTAATTCCGTGGCTTTGGCCTTTGGTTCCGAAACGGCGCTCTTTTTGGTGCAAAAGAGTTAAGTTCTGTGCAAATTTTCAGCAGATATTGTATACAATCCAAACACCCGTCGAGTCCGCCCTTGATGCCGAGCCACGTCTTTGCCAGCGTCGCGGCAAGGAGTTTTGGATGTCCGCATTTGTCGACCCGCAGACCTCGCCTGTTGATGAGATCGTCGCCCAATTGACCGAAGCCGTGCATGAGCACAGGGTGCCGCCAGGCACGAAGCTGCGCGAAGATGAAATCGGCGAGATCTTTGGTGTGAGCCGCACGCTGGTGCGCCAGGCGCTGCGGACCATGGCGCACAGCGGTCTGGTGTCGATCGAGAAAAACCGCGGCGCCTTCGTTGCCGAACCCACAATCAAAGAGGCGCGCGAGGTTTTTGAAGCGCGCGCCCTGCTGGAGCCGCAGACCGCGCGCGCCGCGGCAGAGCGGGCCACGCCCCGGGACATTGCCGAACTTGAACGCCACATCGATGCGGAACACGCCGCGCTCGAAGGGGACGAGGCCGGGCTGGCGCTCAAGCTCTCGGGAGAGTTTCACTGCACCATTGCGCGCATAGCGGATCAAAAGACGATCGAGGGCTTCCTGCGCCAGCTTGTGTCGCGCTCGTCCCTTGTGATTGCGCTCTATTGGCGGCGGCGCAACGCATTATGTGAGAGCAATGCGCATCACGCGCTGGTCGAGGCATTGCGCGATGGGGATGGGGACAGCGCCGAGGAACTGATGAAGGGTCATCTGGTCGATCTGCTCTCCCAGCTTGACCTGCGCGACCGCACGCAAAAGCCCACCTCGCTGCGGGATGCGCTCTCAAAGTAGCCTCGGCTGGCTCGGGGTGCCGCGCAGCCCAGGGGTGTCCACACGCGCTTTCGCCGGACCAACTGGGGATTTTCCCTGTTGCGATGACCTGCGCTGGGGCAGCTTTGAGCGTCGCGGGGGCCAATGACCTGCTCGCGCGCGGCACGAGGCGGCGCACGGCACGAGGCGACACACGGCGGCAAGGCGCGCACGGCGCGATGGTCAATGCTTGGCCGCCCGATCCGGGCGGGGGCGCGCACCGCTCGCTGTCCAACCCGTTCGAGATTGACAGTGCCCGGCAAAATGGCGTCCTTTGTGCGCATAAGACACGCCCATGGCCCGAATGGGGACCGTGCGGCCTGCGTCACACCATCGAATGGGGAGAGACCATTGAAATCCACGTTGACCGCTGCGGCTCTGAGCATGGCCGCCACCACCGCTTTCGCCAATTGCGACACCGTCACCTTTTCCGACGTCGGATGGACCGACATCACCGCCACCACGGCGGCGACCACGGTCGTTCTGGAGGCGCTGGGCTATGAGACCGACATCAAGGTCTTGTCGGTGCCCGTGACCTACACCTCGCTGGCCAAGGGCGACATCGACATCTTCCTGGGCAACTGGATGCCGACCATGGAAGGGGATATCGCGCCCTATCGCGAAGCCGGCACCGTGGACACGGTCGGCGCCAATCTGGAAGGTGCGAAGTATACTCTGGCGGCCAACAAGGCCGCGGCGGACCTCGGCATATCCAGCTTTGGCGACATTGCCGCCCATTCGGATGCGCTCGACGGCAAGATCTACGGCATCGAGGCGGGCAATGACGGCAATCGCCTGATCATGGATATGATCGGTGCGGATGCCTTTGGCCTGTCGGGGTTTGAGGTGGTGGAAAGCTCGGAGCAGGGGATGCTGGCACAGGTGGCGCGTGCGGACCGGCGCGACGAGCCGGTGATCTTCCTGGGCTGGGAGCCGCATCCGATGAACGCCAATTTCGACATGAACTATCTCGAAGGCGGGGACGACTGGTTCGGGCCAAATCTGGGCGGGGCAACGGTCTACACAAACACCTCTGCCGGGTATTCCGAAACCTGCCCGAACCTGGGCGCTTTCCTGTCCAATCTCACCTTTACCCTGGCGATGGAGAACGAGATCATGGGCGCGATCCTGAATGACGGCCAAGATCCGACCGACGCCGCCACGGACTGGCTGAAAGCCAACCCGGCGATCCTCGACACATGGCTGGCCGGGGTCACCACCAAAGATGGTGGCGACGGGATGAGCGCCGTGAAAGGCGCGATGGGCCTCTGATTCAGGCAAATCTGGCCCGTGTCCCGCGCGCCCGAAGCGGGCGGCGGGCGGGCCAGACTCAGAGGACCACTGCCTGGCCCACCGGGCCGGGCCACAAACAGATGACCGCTGCCGGGCCCATCGGGGTCGGGCTGGATGGTTGGGCAGGCGAAAGGCCATATCGTCATGGATTGGTTAACCGAAACCAAGATCCCCATAGGGCGCACAGCGGCGCAGTTTTTCGACTGGCTGCAGGTCAACGGAGCGTGGTTCTTCGATGGGGTCTCGGACGCCATGGAAGTGCTGATCGAAGCCATTCTCTGGGTTCTGCAGACCCCCAATCCATTGGTCATTGTCGCCGTCTTCGTGGGGCTGACCTGGCTTTTGCAGCGTTCCTGGCGCACCTGTGTGATGGTGGCGCTGGGCTTTCTCTTCATCCTCAACCAGGGCTACTGGGAAGAGACGACGGAAAGCCTCACTCTGGTGCTGTCGGCCTGCGTGATCTGTATGGGGATCGGCGTGCCCATCGGGATCGCCACGGCGCACCGGCCCAAGCTGTACCGCGCCTTGCGGCCCATACTCGATCTTATGCAGACCCTGCCGACCTTTGTGTATCTCATTCCCGCGATTGTGTTCTTCGGAATTGGTATGGTGCCGGGTCTCATCGCAACGGTGATCTTCGTGTTGCCGGCGCCGATCCGGCTGACCCATCTGGGCGTGACCTCGACGCCGCGGGACCTGCTGGAGGCGGCCGAGGCCTTCGGCGCGAGACCGTCGCAGACGCTGGTCAAGGTGGAACTGCCCTATGCCTTCCCGCAGATCATGGCGGGGCTCAATCAGACCATCATGCTGTCACTGTCGATGGTGGTCATCGCCGCCCTGGTCGGGGCCGACGGGTTGGGCGTGCCGGTGGTGCGGGCGCTCAATCAGGTGAACACCGCGCTTGGCTTTGAAAGCGGCTTCATCATCGTGGTCGTCGCCATTGTGCTGGACCGCATGCTGCGGGTGGAACGCACGTGACGGCGGTTGAATTCGACTCCGTCTCCATCGTGTTCGGAGACCGGCCCGATGCTGCCTTGCCCTTGATGGATGCAGGACAGGACCGCGCTGAAATCCAGGCCGCCAGCGGGCAGGTTCTGGGTGTCCACGACTGCTCACTCAGCGTGGCTGACGGCGAAATCGTTGTCCTCATGGGCTTGTCGGGCTCGGGCAAGTCGACGCTCTTGCGCGCGGTCAACGGGTTGAACCCGGTGGTGCGCGGGGATGTACGGGTCAATGACGGCGACACCATGGTGTCGGTCACCAAAGCCGGTCCCGCGGAGCTGCGCCGTCTGAGGATGTCGCGCGTTTCGATGGTTTTCCAGCAGTTCGGATTGCTGCCCTGGCGCACCGTGCGCCAGAATGTCGGGCTCGGGTTGGAGCTTGGCGGACTGCGCCGCGCGGAGCGTATCGCCAAGGTGAATGCCCAGCTTGATCTTGTGGGTCTGTCGGATTGGGGCGACCGCAAGGTCGGAGAGCTGTCCGGTGGTATGCAGCAGCGCGTCGGTCTTGCGCGCGCCTTTGCCACCGATGCGCCGATCCTGTTGATGGATGAACCCTTTTCCGCGCTTGATCCGCTGATCCGCACCCGGCTTCAGGATGAGCTGCTGGACCTGCAATCCCGGCTCAAACGCACCATCATCTTTGTGAGCCACGATCTCGACGAGGCGTTCAAGATCGGCAACCGGATAGCCATTCTGAATGGCGGGAGGATCGTGCAATGTGGCACCCCGCGCGAGATCTTTTCAGCCCCTGCCTCCGACTATGTCGCGGATTTCGTGGCAGAGATGAACCCGCTGGGTGTACTCTGCGCGGTCGATGTGATGGCGCCTGCGCCAGCAACCGGACAGACGCCTGTGGCAGATCCCGGTCACAAACGCACGGGTCCCGAAACCACGGTGCGCGACGTGATGGAACTGGTCGGCCATGAGGACGAACCCGTAGTGGTCGTCGATGGAGAGACGGTACTGGGCCAGATTACCAAGACGAGCATACTGGCAAAGCTGCTCAATCCGCGCGCCTGAGGCGCACCGCGGTTCAACGCGATGACACGGCCGCTGCGCCATCCCGGGGGCCATCCCGGGGGGCGGCCTATCGAAAAGTCGGGACCGGCGGGTAAGGACGGACGGTCGGCGGGCGGATCT
This sequence comes from Pseudomonadota bacterium, assembly GCA_039179965.1. Taxonomy (GTDB): domain Bacteria; phylum Pseudomonadota; class Alphaproteobacteria; order Rhodobacterales; family Rhodobacteraceae; genus Marinibacterium. The sequence continues at coordinate 10,023 of JBCDEC010000098.1, read as the reverse complement.
AGTCCAGACCAAGGGCTGTGACATCGTCGATAAAGGCCCGCAGCGCCGCCGCATCGGGATCGACGCCCGTGAAACCTTTCAGATACGGCGCGACGCGGGACATGCGCGTGTCCATCGCTTCGCGCACGTCCAGCGCGTGATAACCCAATTGCATGAAATAGAGGATTCGCGCCCGCGCATCCGCATCCGCCGCGCCATAGCCGTGGCGCGCAAACATCTCGGTCACGGCGGCAATGCGCAACTGATCCGCCGCGTCTACGCGGGCGCGCAGGGCCTCATCACGGCGCGACCACTCACGCACCGCGAAATCGAGACCCTGGTCAAAGCGGGCCGGATCGACAAAGCACCGGAAGAAATTGCAGACGGCGGCGGTGATCGTATCAGCGGGGGCTTGGCAATGTTCAACGATCCGGGCGGTGTTGTAGGTTTCCCAATCCTCAAGCAAGGCGCGCAACAGGTCGTTGCGGTTCTGGAAATACCAGTAAAAGCTTGACCGCGAGACGCCCATGCGCTCGGCCAGGGTCAGGATCTTCACCTGCGCAGCGCCATCATGCACCAGTGTGTCCCGGGCGACCGTCAGCCAATCCTCCCGCGTGACCTTCGTATGGCCTGCCAGTGGCGCGCGGGCCGGGTCATCGCGGTGCAGCAAAGGTTGAGTGCGCAAGGCTTAACTCTCCGGCGGGGCGCCGCCAGCCCTGGTGCGACTGGCGATGAAGCTGTCCAGGGCCTCCATCCGGGCGGGGTCGGTGATTTGGCGCGGCGGCGCATCCAGAATCCGCTCCCATACCGCTGTGGCCCGGGAATTGGTGTCTCGCGCACCGCGCTCCGTCCAGGTTCCGAAATTGGCATAGTCATGCACGATGGGCTCGTAGAACTCGGTCGTATAGCGCTCCATCGTTTGGGGCGCGGCAAAGAAATGCCCAGACGGCGCAACGTGTGCGAGCGCATTGGCAAAGCCGATTTCGTCCACTCCGGCCTTGTTGCCCGCGCAGAGCTCGGCAACCATGTTAAGCACTTCCACGTCCGTGATGATCTTTTCGTAAGATACGGTCAGTCCGCCTTCCAGCCAACCTGCCGAATGGATAATCACAGTCGCGCCCGCCAGCAGGCAGCCCCACAGGCCCAGCTGGTTTTCATTCGCGGCCTGGACATCGTTCATATTCGACGCCGACCCCGCAGCAGAGCGCCAGGGCAGGCCCAGCATCCGCGCCATTTGCCCCGCCGCCAGCGAGGCCTGGAAATGGGTGGGCGTGCCAAAGGCCGGGGCGCCGGATTTCATATCCACATTCGACGTGAACGTGCCGTAGCAGACCGGCGCGCCGGGCGTCACAAGCTGGGTCAATGCGATGGAGGCAAGACATTCGGCATGGGACAGCGTTATGGCGCCGGCCACGGTGATCGGGGCCATCGCGCCCATCAGCGTAAACGGCGTGACAATCGACAACTGCCCGTAGCGGGCAAAGTCGATCAGGCCCTGCGCCATGGGCACGTCCAGCGTGCGGGGCGAGTTGGTGTTGATGATCGTGTAGGCATGCGCATCGGTTCGAAAATCCTCGTCCGACAGGCCACGGGCGATCTGGAGCATCTCGAAGTTGTCGAGCGTCTGCGGCGTGCCGCGCGCAAAGAGAAACGGAAACTTGTCGGTCAGTTCCATCTGCGTGCGCGTGGTGAAGTAGTGGCGCAGATGGGTCGCTACATCCTGCGGTTCGACCGAGGGCGACATCATCTGGAAGACGTCATAGTGATGCGCAAGCCGGGTGTAGTCGCGAAAATCACCCGCGCCCCCGGGACGGCGGCCTCGTCTGAGATCCGTGGCATGAGGCGCACCGGCGCCGGGTTGAAACGCCACCGCGCCAAGTTCGAGCACGATGTCACGTTCGCGCGCCCCGGCGCGACACGGGATCGATCTGGGCGCCGTCTGCAAAGCCGCCTCAATGATCTCGCGCCCGATATGGACCATATCGTCACCATCCAGACGCGCACCGGCGGCGGCATAGATCTGGCGCGCCTCGGGCAAGAGAACGCGCATGCCAAGCTCTTCGAGCATCTGCAGCGCAGTCTCGTGCATGTTCGCGGCCTCATCGTCTGAAAAGACCGACATGACCGGGAACGGGTTGCGCAACTGGCGATAATCGGGCGCACGGGCAGAGGTCGCCGCGTCCTTGCCCCGATCCTTGCCGCGCCTGCGCGACCGCCGGTTGGACGCCGCGTCCCGAACGGGGCCGATCACAAGCGCATCGCTTTGCCGTCCGGGTCATAGGGGGAGGGCGCAATCACTCTGGCGGCGCGTTCCACACCGACCACGTGGACCGACAGATCCGTCCCCTCCTTGGCACAGGCCCGGTCCAACATCGCCATGGCCAGCGACTTGCCGACCGTGTGCCCGTAGCCGCCAGAGGTCACAAAGCCCACGCGCCGCCCGTCCTGCCAGATCGGTTCAAAACCGCTGGTGTCGGCGTCGCCGTCTTCGATTTCCATCATCGCGACCACCTGGGCCGGGCCATTGCCGTCGCGTTCGGACAGTGCGGCCGACCTGCCGACAAAGTCGCCCTTGTCCCAGGCGATCCAGCGGTCCATGCCGGTCTGGCCGGGTGTGTAGCCTTGCGTGAATTCCGCCGACCAGATGCCAAAGCTCTTCTCCAGCCTCAGACTCAAGAGCGCGTTGAAGCCGTATTCGCGGATGCCCAGATCAGCCCCGGCCTCCAGAAGCGCCTTGCGCAGTCCGATGTGTTCGCCCGCCGTGCAGTGGATTTCGTAGCCCAGTTCACCGGACACCGAGAGCCGCCCGACCTTGCAACGCGTCAGGCCGATATCGAAGCTGGCGCAGCCCATGAACGGCAGGTCGGCAACGGGGCCGTCGGTGAGCTTTTCGATGACTTTGCGCGCGTTGGGGCCGGACAGCGAAAAGCCCACGATGTCGTCGGAGAGATCGCGCACCGCCACGCCTTCGCTCATATGGTCCTGAAACCAGCGCATGTGCCAGGCGCGCAGGTAGTAACTGCCCATGATCCACCACGTGCCATCGCCCCAGTTGAACAATGTCAGATCGCCCTTCAGCTTTCCCGTCTCCGCCAGCATAGGGGCCAGCCGCGCGCGCCCCGGTGCGGGCAGTTTTGAGGCCATGACACGGTTGAGCCAGGCCTCGGCGCCCGCGCCTCTCACTTCGAACCGCGAGAACCCCGAGATGTCGAGCAGCCCCACCGCCTCGCGCACCGCCTTGCATTCCGCACGCACAATGTCGAATGCGTTCGAGCGTTTCAGCGTTGGCTTTTCTTCGAACTCGGCGCTGGGCGCGAAGTAGAGCGGCACCTCAAGCCCGTAGCTTGCGCCCCAATGGCACCCGGCGGCGGTCATGTCCGCATAGGCCGGCGCCATCTTCAGGGGGCGTCCGGCGGGCAATTGTTCGTTGGGATAGGTCATCACGAAGCGGCGGGTATAGAACTGACCCGTCGTCTCTTTGATGAAACGCTTGTTCTGGGCGTAATCGCCGTAGCGGGCCACATCCATGCCGAAAACATCTGCCTCCGGCTCTCCGTGGATCATCCATTCGGCCAGGCTTTTGCCGACGCCGCCGCCTTGCAGGAAGCCCGCCATCACCGCGCAGGCGCACCAATAGCCCGGCTTGCCGCGCACCGGACCCACCAGAGGGTTGCCATCGGGCGAGAAGGTGAAGGCGCCGTTGACCCAGGTCTTGACGCCGATGTCCTGCAGCGCCGGGTAGCGTTCGAAACCCAGGATCAATTCGCGCTCGATCCGGTCGGGATCTTCCTTCTGCAGTTCAAACCCGTAGTCCCAGGGCGCGCCATCCACCATCCAGTGTTCGTGGTCGATCTCGTAGATACCCAGGAGAATGCCCTGCTGATCCTGGCGCATGTAGGTGAAGCCTTCGAGATCCACGACCAGCGGCAATTCGCCCTCCATCGCCGCCACTTCGGGTATCGTGTCCGAGATCAGGTAGTGGTGGTTGAGCGGGGAGACCGGCAGTTCGATCCCGGCCATCCGGCCGACCTGTTTGGCCCAGAGACCGGCGGCATTGACCACATGCTCGGTGCGGATCGTGCCTTTTTCGGTGACGACCTCCCATCCGTCGGGGATCTGGTTCAGCTCGATCACGCGGTTGCGTTCGATCACCTGTGCCCCGTATTTTTTTGCGGCCCCCGCATAGGCATGCACTGTGCCCGTGGTATCGACATATCCTTCCCGGTCGGCCCACATGCCCCCGAGAATGCCATGGGCGGACATGATCGGGCAGAGTTCGGCGGATTCCTCGGGCGAAACCAGGCGCACGTCTTCGATGCCAATGGACTGGAAGGTCCGGTACGCCGATTGCAGCCATTCCCATCGGTCGGGCGTTCCGGCAAGCGTCAGGCCGCCGGTCATATGCATGCCTACAGACTGGCCGCTTTCTTTTTCGATCTCGCTCAGCAGGTCGATGGTATAGGCCTGCAGGCTGGCGATATTGGGATCGGCATTCAGCGCATGGAACCCACCCGCAGCGTGCCAGCTCGATCCGGCGGTCAGCACATTGCGTTCGATCAGGCAAACATCGGTCCAGCCGAACTTAGCGAGATGATACAGGACAGAGGCTCCGACGACGCCGCCTCCGATGACCACGACCTGATACTGATCTTTCACAACAGTGCTCCCTGATCTGGCAGTTTTCAGGACGCTATAAGCGGTTGCGATCTCTGTCTAGACAGAAGTGTCCATAGATGCTGCGATCTGGTCCAGAACCTCGGGTTGGCACGGGCACAGGCCGGGGGCGGCGACGCAGATCACCTGTCCGGCGATGGGTTCGAAGTCGGCGCGGAAATGCGCGGTGCTCTTGACGCAGAGGATGCGCGCAGCATGGGGGTCCAGACCAAAGCTCGTGAAGTGCGCAAGATCGAGACATTGGGTGCGGATGCTGGTGATCACAACGCGAATGTCCGCGCCGGTCTCGGGAAGAGACAGCACCGCGCTCGGCCCCAGCGTGGCAACACCGCCGCCGTACATTTCACCGGTGTACCGGCACGCCCCGTCGCTGAGGGTCTCCACCCGGAAGCGGGCTGCAAAGGGCGTATCGTCGGCCAGACCGGATCGCCCGCCCAATGCGCCGGTGATCATAGCGCCCGGGCCAGCCTCATGCGCCACCTTGGCCAAGACCGGGTCATGTATCAGACCCATCAACACACCCGAAGCTTTTGCAGCCACAAGCGCACGCAAAAGCCCCGTGGTATCCGAGCTTGCCCCCGCACCGGGATTGTCCTGAACATCTGCCAGCACAACCGGGCGGTCCGGCGGCGCGGCCATCGCCTCGTTCACGGCGTCTGCGGGGGCCAAGAGACGGGTGGCGATCTTGTCCCTTGCCCCTGCCAGCCGGTCCAGCGCGGCATCTGCCAGACGGCTCGCCTCGGCCTGAGATCCGGCAAAGGCCACCACCGATGGGACCCTGTCCGCCGTGTCGCCAGCGGTAAAGCCGAGTGCCATGTCAACGCAGCTGTCCGGGGAGTCGAGCAGGTGCGCATAAAGGCTGCGGGCGGGTTCGGCGCCCGTGTCTTGCGCATGCATGGGAAACAGAAAATCCGACTGGCGGAAGGCCTTTGCGGGCGGACCTTCGCTCAGGCAGCGCAGCAGCCAGCGCCAGGCCCGCGCACCGGTCTCTGCCATGTCCAAATGCGGATAGGTGCGGAACAGGCACAAGACGTCGACCAGATCGACCATACGGGGCGACACGTTTGCGTGCAGATCCAGGCTGACGACGAGAGGCACACGCGCGCCGATACATGCGCGGATCCTTTGCAACAGCGCGCCTTCGCCGTCGCGGTCCGATTGCGTGATCATCGCCCCGTGCAGGTCAAGGTAAAGGCCATCGAGCGGCGCCGCGCTGTCCAACCCGTCGCATATGCGGGCGGCTATGGTCTCAAAGGCGTGGTCAGTCACCGGGCCTGCGGGCTCGGCAGCGCACCAGAGGATCGGGCAAAGCTCCACCGCGAGATCGGCCGCCTCTGCAGCATCCACAAACCCGGCAATCGGCACGTTGAGCCCCTTGGTGCCCGATACCACCTCGGCGCGGTTCAGCAACCCCGGCCAACTGTCCGCCATCTCAAAGGCCTTCAGGTCCGTTGGCCACGGCGCGTAGCTGTTGGTTTCATGCTGAAAGCCCGCGATGGCGATCCGGAGCATCTCGGTCAGCTCAGCGCCTGGCCAAGGATCTTGCGGAGCGTTTCGGCCACGACATCCGGTTTGTGGCGCACCATCGAGACATGGCCAAGTTCGGCAATTTCGTGAAACGTCCCGTCCGGTACCAGATCGGCAACCACCTTGCACATTGCCGGTGGCGTCTGAACATCCTCGGAAAACGCAATCACATGGAAGGGCACCGGGCAGGTTTTGAGTGCAGCGCGGCAGTCGAAATCAAGACATGCCTGCCATTGATCGATCGTGTCCTGCGGATCCCGGTCGCGGAACCGGGTGATGTAGCTGTCTTTGACCTGCGCCCAAAGTTCCGGATCTCCCAGGGCCTTGGCCGGGAACGCGTAGGGTGCATAATGCGGCGCCAGGAATTAATCGGGCAGGCGGATGCCGTCGCGGCGCAGATCGATCTCGGCCTGCATCCAGTCGCGGGTGAAGCCGTCGATATAGGCCGAGGTGCCCATGGGGATGGCCAGGCGCACCTTGTCGGGAAAGTCGATCGCCGTAGCCTGTGTCACCAGGCCATCGAGCGACAGTCCGGTGACCACCGCCTGACCGTTCGCATAGGCGTCGATCACTGCCGCACAATCGCGGACATAATCGGTCATACTCCAGGGGGGCGCAGGGGCCCGGGTCTCACCGGCGCCACGCGGATCGTAGGTGATGCACCGATAGCTGTCCGCCAGACGCGCGAATTGCTGGGAATAGGCCTCGGCCGTCTGATCCCCACCCGGCACAAAGACCATCGCCGGGCCTTTACCTGCCGTGACCACCCGCATTGACACGCCGTCCGGCGTGTTCAGCGCGTGGGTTTCGGCATCATCGAAAAAGCCGGGAAAGGCGCTCATCCGCTCACACCATGTCTCGCGGGATCATCTCGTCCCACGTGCGGGTCATGACGACGCCGTCCGTGTCGCGGGCCTCCAGTTGCGCACTCACGTGCCATGCGTCGCGCAGCGCGCGCATTGTCACCGAGGTCGAGAGCTCTGCGCTCCAGTCCCCCCGCGTGTATGACTTCTGCCAGGCTGAGGTCAGACAGGCAGTGTTGGGATCGTCGGGATGGATCGAAAAGGTCTCGGTGCTGGCGTAACCAACGGTCAGCCCCGTGTGCAGATGGCGATGGCGGCCGGTGTCGCTGTGGCGGACCGTGGTTTCGGTCCCGGTTGCAAGATCCACCGACCGGGTCCGGCTGGATGTGCCGGGGGCGATCTCTTCTGCAACAAGCGGCGTGGCGCCGTCCGCGGGGCCGAAATCCGCCAGCGGCACCTGCGTGTGATCGGGCGCCAAAAGCGGCAAAGTCAGCCGTGTTTTCCCCGGGATCAGGGTCAGTGAGGCTTTCTGCGCCGAAGGCCAGATCATTGGCCAGTAGGCTGACGACAGGGACAGCCTCAGCCGATACCCGGCCGGAACTGTCTGACCGATCACGTTCATCTGCAGCGCAATCTCCACCGGCGCGTCCACCGGCAAAGGCACAGGCTCGGCGTGGCTTTGCCGGTGGGTCAGGTTGAGCACTCCGAAGGTGATCATCCGGGCCTGCCCGTCCGGAGCGACCATGGACAGCACGGCCGCCAGATTGGCCTGCGCAGTCGCACTGGTGATCTCGGCGGTCAGCTGCGGGAGACCAAAGATCGTCACATCCTGCTCAAGAGGCGCGGTTTCGACCGAGGTCATCAGACCGGCCTCACCGTTCTGGTCGAGCGCCCCATCCGGCGTGGCGCCATAGATACACCAGGCGGGCGCCGTCCATCCGGCGGTTTCCGGCGAGGACAACGTGACCGCGTCTGCTCCGGTGTCAGGTGTGGTGGCGAGGCTCTTGTCCGAGGCAAACAGATGATGCGGCGTGGTCTGTGCCGTCGGCCAGCCTTCTGCGCTGATCCAGTGCCCGGGGCGCGGGATGGCATCGGCGGACGGTGGCGCCGGGTCCTGGATCCAGGCGCGGATCATCGGTTCGTTCATGATCCCGGTCTCGCGGCCCTTGAGATGCTGATCCCACCAGCGCAGGCATTCCTGCAGAAATCCGATCTTGGGTTCCGGTGACGCGAAGTGTGGATATTTATGCGCCCAGGGTCCGATCAGTGCCTTTTTCGGACCTGCGAGGTGCTCCATCATGCGAAAGATCGGATTGGTGTAGCCGTCGGCATAGCCGCCCACCGCGTAGACCGGACAGGTGATCGCCGGCCAATCCTCGCAGACCGAGCCGTGGGCGTAAAACGCATCGCGGCGCTGATGGCGCACCCAATCCAGAAACCACAGGCCATTCCGGGCAAGCCGTTCAGACCACATCTCGCGCCATTGCGGACCGACAATCATCGGGTCCGGCGGTGTGTTGGCGATGGCAAAGGCGGTGCCGCCCCAAGCCAGCTTGTCCGTCAGCATCGCGCCGCCCATGAAGTGAATGTCGTCCGCATAGCGGTCATCGGTCGAGCACAGCGTGATCACGGCGCCCAGCGCCTCGGGTTGTCGTGCGGCCACCTGCAGGCCATTGAAACCGCCCCAGGAAATGCCGATCATCCCGACCTTGCCCGAGCACCAGGGCTGCGCCGCGAGCCAGTCGATGATTGCCAGCGCATCGTCCTGTTCCTGCAGGAGGTATTCGCCCAGGCAGACGCCTTCGCTGTCGCCTGTGCCGCGCATGTCCACGCGCACTCCGGCATAGCCGTGACCGGCGAAATAGGGATGTGTGAGGTGATCACGCTCAACGGTGCCATCGCGTTTGCGATAGGGCAGGTATTCAAGGATCGCGGGCACCGGATCCGCCTCGGCATCCTGCGGCAACCAGATCCGCGCGGCGAGCCGCGTGCCATCCGGCATCGGGATCCAGGTGTTTTCAATCTCGCGCACCGGGCGCGGGAAATCGGTTTTGACTGCAAGCTCGGTCATCACATCCCGTTCCTTGGGATTTCAAAATGGTCGTCTGCCTCGAAAAAGACTGTGTCCCCATCCCAGCATTTGATCCGCGCGGTCAAGTGAAAGGCGCTCGCCGTTGCCGTCTGCTCCGCATAGGTTTCGATCTTCACGGACCAGTCGTCGCGCGAAAAACCGGCGTTCTGTTCCATGATCGCGCGGGCTGTGCTCGGATCGCCAGGATGGATGATGTAACGCCGGTCCGAGATGTCGCGCAGCACGGTGCCAATGTCGTCAAGCCGCATGTCCCCGACCGGGCCGAAGACACCGCCATCAATGAAGACCCGATGGGTGGTCAGGCCGGTTGTGAGATCGGTGGTGAACGAGCGCTCCATGGATCCCTCGCGCACGCGGGTCAGCGGGGGTTTGACCTTAGCGCTGGGGGGATCCGGCAGGGCACGCGGAACCGGTTCATCCGCGCGCGCGGCGCGCAGGGGCAGATGCAGCGTGGATTGACCGGGCACCATGTGCAGGCTCACCGGTTCGGGCGCAGGCCAGAGGATCGGCCAGTAGGACGAGGCCAGTTGCACGCCCAGCCGGTGGCCGGCCTTGACGCGATAGCCGATCCCATGAAGCGGCACGCGCACCTGCATCTCTTCGCCGGGCTGTACCGGCGTGGGATCAGAATCGCCGTGGCGATGGGTGAGATTGCAAAACCCGCGCGCAATGAGGTTTTGTGATCCGTCCGGCGCTTCGTCGACCAGCAAGGCAGCCACGAAAGCCTGTGGTTTGTCGGCAGTGAGCGTCAGCGAAATCTCCGGCTGGCCCAGCAGATCGAGCGGCTCCACCAGCACCGGGCCGCGGAAGCACAGCGCGCCGCCCGCTTCGAGCCGGGTATCCCCGGGCATATCGCCCGGAATGGCGAAGGAGCACATATCGCCACCCGCCGCCCCAAAGGTTTGCGGCGAGGTGATGGAAAGAACGTCTCCGGCCTCCGGCGCGTCT
>JBCDEC010000097.1:0-15773 GCA_039179965.1 Pseudomonadota bacterium | reverse complement strand
TGTTGCGCAGCCGGCGATAGCTGTCCGCGGTCCCTTTCAGGATCTCCGGCCCGATCCGCAAATCACCGGTATAGTCCGATTGTGCCACCCAAAGCCGCAGGATATCCGCGCCGTATTGCTTCACCACTTCCTCAGGCGCGACCGTGTTGCCCAAGGATTTGGACATCTTGTTGCCCTTCTCATCCAGCGTGAACCCGTGGGTCAGCACCCCCCGATAAGGCGCGCGCCCGATGGTTCCGCAGGCCTGCAACATCGAGGAATGAAACCACCCGCGATGCTGGTCGGTGCCTTCAAGGTAAAGATCAGCCAGCCCATCCTCGCTGCCATCCTCGCGGTCGCGCAGCACGAAGGCGTGGGTCGAGCCACTGTCAAACCACACGTCAAGGATATCAAAGACCTGCACCCATTCATCAGGATTGTAGTCATTGCCAAGGAAGCGTTTCTTGGCACCCTCCGCGTACCAGGCATCCGCGCCCTCGGCCTCAAAGGCCTCAAGAATCCGCGCGTTCACGGTCTCGTCTTTCAACAGAAAGTCGGGATCCGTCGGCAAGGCGCCGGCCTTCACAAAACACGTCAATGGCACACCCCAGGCGCGCTGGCGCGACAGAACCCAATCGGGTCGGGCCTCAATCATCGAATGGAGCCGGTTGCGCCCGGTCTTGGGGGTCCAGCTGACCAACTCGTCGATGGACCGCAGGGCGCGCTCCCGGATCGTGGTGCCATACGTGTCCTGCCCATCGCCCACAGCACGGTCGATGGAGGCAAACCACTGCGGCGTGTTGCGATAGATCACCGGCGCCTTGGAGCGCCAGGAATGCGGATAGGAATGCTTGATCTTGCCGCGCGCAAGCAGACCTCCGACCTCGATCAGCTTGTCGATCACTGCCTTGTTGGCATCGCCTTCCTTGCCATTGGCTTTGAGGATCTTTTTTCCACCGAAAAACGGCAGGTCCTCGCGGAATGCGCCGTCTTCCATGACGTTATAGGTGATGACCTCTTCGAGCATGCCCAGATCGCGATAGAGTTCAAACTCCTCCATCCCGTGGCTCGGCGCGCAATGGACAAAGCCGGTGCCCTCCGAGTCGGTGACAAACTCGGCCGAGCGGAAGTCGCGCAGCCCGTCCCACTCGCCGTTCCCGCCGTCGGTCCCGGCCAGGGGATGGCGCAGCTTGAGGTCCGCCAGTTCGCCCTGGCTCACGTCATCGACGCGCTCATACATCGACGGCTCCAACCGGGCCCGCGACATGACGTCATCCGCCAGGTTATCGGCCAGAATGAAGCGGTCCCCGATCCTGGCCCAGCATTCTTCGGGCCGCCCCGTGACCTTGTAGAGCCCGTAGGAGATCGGCTCTCCATAGACCACTGCCTTGTTGGACGGCATGGTCCAGGGCGTGGTGGTCCAGATCACCACATGCGCGCCCTGCAGCTTGTGCGACGGGTCTTCGGCGGTACCAGTGCCCTCATAGGGCGTCACGACCTTGAACTTCACCCAGATCGTGAAGCTTTCCTTGTCATGATATTCCACTTCGGCTTCTGCTAGCGCCGTCTGTTCGACAGGCGACCACATCACCGGCTTCGACCCCTGATACAGCGTGCCCGTCATCAGGAACTTCTGGAACTCCTCGGCGATAACGCGCTCGGCGTGGTAATCCATGGTCAGATAGGGATCGGCCCAGTTGCCGGTCACACCCAGGCGTTTGAATTCTTCGCGCTGCACGTCGATCCAGCCGTCGGCAAATTCCCGGCATTCGCGGCGGAACTCGACCACGGGAACCTGATCTTTGTCGCGGCCTTTCGAGCGGTATTTCTCCTCGATCTTCCACTCGATCGGCAGGCCGTGACAGTCCCAGCCGGGCACATAGCGCGCATCGCGTCCCATCATCTGCTGGGACCGGACGATCATGTCCTTGAGGATCTTGTTGAGCGCATGCCCGATGTGCAGGTGGCCATTCGCATAGGGCGGGCCATCATGCAGGATGAACGGCGCGCGCCCATCCTTTTCGCGCAAGCGGTCGTAGATACCGATCTCTTCCCAGCGGGCCAGCCATGCGGGTTCGCGTTTGGGCAGGCCGGCGCGCATCGGGAAGTCGGTTTTTGGCAGGTTCAGCGTGGACTTATAGTCCGGCAGTGTCGTTTCTGAAGGGGTGTCGGCGCACATCTTCGGCGTCCTTTGTCAGGTCTTGGCGTGTCGGTCATAATCCCTGCGGGTCTGCCTGGCAGTCGCCGCGGGATCCTGGGAAAAGCATCTCGATGCGGAGGTCTCAGCATCTTGGCCCGGCACCTCGTTGGATCAGAGGGCCGGGACAGTAATTCGTATGACGATGGCGCGCATCTGATCCATGGCAGGCCTTATAATCTCCGAGCGCAACGGGGTAAAGGCGCAGGCGCGGACAAGATCGCACGGTGGCGCGAACGGGATTTCCAAGGCATTGGACCAGAATTTCAGGCGATGCCGGACATACCTCGCACGATCGTGCAGGCTGAATCACACACGGCGCTCCCTGTGCGCGGAGGGTAACGCGTTCGGACGGGCACCGGGTCGTTGGTCGATCGATGAAATGCTTTGCGTGCGGGGGCGAGGAAGGACGAGAACGCGTAGCCAGGCATCAGGCGACTGGCACGCTGCGTCTGCGGCGGTCGATGGTTCTATGCTTTTTCGTGCGGCCCGGGCCAGTTCAGGTTCACGTCCGGCACTACAACACCCGAACTGCACTGGCACGTCTGAGAGCGCCGCGCAAAGCCGACAACCGCTCGCACGACGGTATTGGTGCAGGCGGCTGCGCGCCTGTTGTGGCCTTTGCGTCAGGGCTTCACGCGCGCGATCATCACGTAGGGGGCAATGTTGCGGCGCCCTATGTCATCGACCAGATTCTTCATGCGCAACTCGGTGTCCGATCCCATCACGACCTCAAGGCCAAGGTGACCGGGTGCCACCGTCTTGCCCACGCCGGATTTGTAGATCTTCAAAGCCATCTCCGCATAGTTGGTCTCTGATACGATTTCGAACCCGGCCTTTTCAAGGGCGAAGCGGTACCGATCCGTGCCAACAACCGCGCTTTGCCGCGGGCTGTCGGCCCAGATCTGAGGATAGGTGATGTCACTTTCGGACATGCGCATGATGTCGAAGATGCCAAACATCGCACCGGGCTTGAGAATGCGCGCTATCTCTTTCGTGGCATGCAGTTTGTCGGCGATGTTCATGCCGACATGGATCATGTAGGCGCAATCAAAGCTCTGGCCGAGAAACGGAAGATCCACGATATTGCCGTGGACATGTTTGACCCGGGCGCTTTGTCCGGCAAGTCGGGTCAACTCTTTGCCCGCAGAGACATATTCAGCGCTCAGATCCACGCCGATGACCTCTGCGCCATAGTGGCGGGCCGCATAGCGCGCAGCGCCCCCCAGGCCACAGCCCAGATCAAGCACCTGTTGACCATCCAGGATGCCCAATTGATCTAGGAATGGAACCGTCGCTTCATGCCCGCCGGCATGCAATTCGTCGATTTCCCAGAGTGCCGCGGGATCCAATGGGGCGCGCAACCCCGCCGCCCGCAGTCCGTCCTGAATACGCGACATAAGCTTGGCATCCGCGTAGTGGCGGGCGACTGAGAGTTCTTGAGTCATGCGGTCCTCGTCTATTTGCGCGGACCGTATCACGGGGTTTCTGAGCCGAAGGTTAATCGCGCCGACGAATAAGACCGGTCAGAGCGTTTTTAACTATTCTGCGTACCGATGGCCGATGCTTTGGCGAAAACGGCAAGGGACGGCAGACCTCCATGGCGGCCACGCCAACGCGGGCGCTCAATGCGCCATTGAGCAGACCTTCACCAAAGCGGCGCGACACCTTGGACAGGACCGAGCCGCCCAGAATGGGTTCCAGCAGATCGTCGCCAGCCGCCACGGCACCCGTTGCCACCAAATGCGACAGCACCGCCCGGGTGAGGCGCCAGCCGCCAAAAAACCCGGACCGGCCCCCGTAAATCTCGGCAATGCGTCGCACCATCCGCAGGCTCGAGGCCAGCGCCGCGACCACATCGGCCAGCGCAAGCGGCACCAGCGCGGTCACGGTTGCCACCTGCCGGGCCGCGGCTTCGACCTCGCGCACGGCGGCCGCGTCAAGCGGGGCAAGCAGCGTGTCTTCGGTCAGTTCAAATAGCGCCACCGCATCGAATTGATCCCCGGATCGCTCGGCCAGGCGTGATCGCCCCCAGCGCGTGTCCTCCCGCCCCGCATAAAGCCGATCGAGATGCCGGATCACACCGCGCGCCGCCTCCAGATTGGAGTCCGCCAAGGCCTGATCCGCCGCCTGTTTGATCTTGTCGATACGACCCAGCCGACCAAAGGCGGCCAGTTCCCGCACGGCCACCAAGAGCGCCACTGCCACGAAGGCCGCCATCAGCGCCGAAATCGCCCAGCCCAGAATCGGCAGGCTGTCGATCAGCCCGGTGGCAAACTGCCAGGCTGAGACAGACAGGGCGAAACTGAAGATGGCTGCTGCAAGCCCCCAGAACCAACGCGCCAGGCGCGACGGCGGGCGGGCCGCAGCGCGTACCGCGATTTCCATCGCAGCACCCGGCCCGGCGCCGGAAAATCCATCGGGATCGGGCACCGGAGGCGCATCGGCCACGGAGGGGCCGGCTGGCGTCTCCGTGTCGCGCGTCTCGTCATCGAGGTTAAAAAGAACTGGGCCTTTGCTCATGTGGCCTCCGCTGGCCAGGAGTATTGAATGTCGGGCAGGCCTTCGTCATTTCCGGCTCCATCCGTTCGCCGGCTTTCGACAAATCCCTCACGCAGATAGAACTTTTGTGCACCGTGATTGGCCTGAAACGTCCAAAGCCACAGACGCGGGCTGCGCGCCATGGCGTCCTGCAAGAGCGCCTTGCCGATGCCCCGCCCTGTCCAGCCCGGGCGCACGTAGAGCGCATGCACCTCCTCTTCATCACGGGCAATGAAGCCACGGATAGCGGGGCGAACAACATGGTCGCCGTAATCCACGCGGCCGTCTTGTTCGTCTTGCTCGTCGCCGGCAAGCTCCGCCAACGTGACCCAGCCGCGATCGATCATCATGGCGCAGAAAGACACCGCCTCGGCCGCCGAATGCTGTTTGGGCATCCAGGGCGTGCCGGTTTCAAATCCATGCAGAATATCGCCAATGCTTCCTGCATCCAGCGTCTGGCCTTGGCGCAAGTGCGGTCTCATAGCTTGTCTCCGAACAGGAACTGGGCGGCCCGGTCGAGCCGGATATGCGGCGGACCGTCCCCCGCTTTGAGCGTCAGCGGCGCCGGGGCAAAGGCCATCATGCCGTAATCCGCGTCCAGCCAGGAGGCCGCGCCGTTGCGGGCCGGACCAAGCAGCAACGCGGGATCCTCCGGCAGCGCACCCGGATAAAAGGCCGCCTGTTTCCCACTGTCTTTCAGATGTCCTCGCACGCATGGCAGATCCTCACCGCCATGGGCGCGCATTTCCTCGGTCGTGGCGCGCAGCGCGGCGATGGCCAGTGCCTGCGTCTCCGCCCCGGCAAAGCGCGCGCGTTCACGGGCCTCGCGGGTCAGCGCCTCCATGACCGCCGCGAAGGCGCCGTGCTGCGTATGGTGCAGGTGATCGGCCTTGGTCGCCGCAAAGAGGATCCGGTCGACGCGTTTGCCCAACAGCAACTGTGTGAGAAAGGCATTCCGACCGGGTCGGAACGCGACCATGATGTCGGCCATGGCGCGGCGCATGTCCTCGACCGCACGCGGGCCCTGATGTATCGCATCCAGCACATCGACAAGCACCACCTGCCGGTCGATCCGCGCAAAGTGATCCCGGAAAAAGGGCCGCACAACGCGCGCCTTGTAGGCTTCGAAGCGCCGTTCCGCTTCGCGCAGCAGCGACCTTCGACCGGCGGCCGCATCGGCCGGCAAAGGCGCGAAGGTCAATGCCGGCGAACCCGCCAGATCGCCGGGCAGCAAGAAGCGCCCCGGCGTGCAATCATGATAGCCCGCTGCCCGTGCCGCCTGCAGATAGGCGGTAAAGCAATCGGCCAGACCGCGCGCTTGTGGCTCGTTGCGCTCAGCGGTTACGTCCGTGTCCCGGACCATCGCGAGATAGGCCGCGCCCTCCGGGCGCCCCTCGAGCCGGTCCAGTGTCTCGGCCGACCAGTCAGCGAAACTCTTTTCAAGAAGCCCCAGATCCAGAAGCCACTCCCCGGGGTAGTCTATGATATCGAGGTGCACCGTGCGCGGCCCCTGCAACCCGCCCAGCAAACCGGATGGGCGGACCCGCAAGGACAGGCGCAACTCACTGACGGCCCGGGTGCTGTCCGGCCAGTGCGGTGTGGCACCGGTGAGCGCATGAAGATGGTCTTCGAACTCAAACCGAGGCACGGTGTCGTCGGGTTGGGGTTGCAGGAAACCCGCCGAGATCCGCCCTTCGGCTTCGGCCACCAGCCCGGTCATGCGCCCGCGATCGATGAGGTTCGCCACCAGCGAGGTGATGAAGACGGTCTTGCCGGCCCGCGCCAGGCCGGTGACACCCAAGCGGATGACGGGCTCGAACAGGGTTTCAGTGATCCTGTCGCCGACTGCCTCGACCCCGCGGGTCAGGCCGTCGGCCAATTGTGTAATGACCAAGTGGCCCCCTCTTTGGTCCCGTGCCACGCCCGGCATGGCGTCGGGCGCAAGATAGGGGTCCAACGCCCGCGTTACCAGAGGCTTGCCCGCCGAGATCGCTCGGGGTAGGTGCGCCCCATGCCGCGCTACGCACTAAAGGTTGAATATCACGGCGGTCCCTTCGCCGGGTGGCAACGCCAGAAGGATCAGCCGTCGGTGCAGGGCGCCATCGAGGCGGCCCTGGCGCGCCTGGAGCCGCGCGCCCATACGATCGCAGCCGCAGGCCGCACCGATGCAGGCGTCCATGCTTTGGGTCAGGTGGCCCATGCCGATATGGCGCGCGACTGGGATCCGTTTCGCCTCTGTGAAGCGCTCAATCACCATCTCAAGCCGGATCCCGTCGCCATCACCGCCTGCGCGCGCGTGGCCGAGGACTGGCACGCCCGCTTTTCGGCGCGGGAGCGGCGCTATCTGTTTCGCATTCTGGTACGCCGGGCGCCGGCAACCCATGTTGCCGGGCTGGTCTGGCAGATCAAACACCCGCTGGATCTGGCGGCCATGCAGGCGGCAGCGGACCGTCTGCTGGGGCGTCATGACTTTACCACCTTCCGGTCTTCGATCTGTCAGGCCGAAAGCCCGGTCAAAACGCTGGACCGGTTGGAGGTCAGCGCCACAGACGGACTTTGGGGTCGCGAGATTGTCTTTGATGTGCGCGCCCGCTCGTTCCTGCACAATCAGGTAAGAAGCTTTGTCGGAACGCTGGAGCGCGTCGGCGCAGGCGCTTGGGACGCCGATGATGTGACCCGGGCGCTGACGGCGCGCGACCGCGCGGCCTGCGGACCGGTGTGCCCGCCGGATGGCTTGTATCTGGCGGCGGTCCGATATCCCGACCCGCCCTTCCCGTCAGATCCGTCCGGTTAGGACTCCGCGCGCACTGCCCTGCAACCCAGGGCCAGACGCGCGAGGTTGATCAATTGCCATCCACAGCGGGCAAATCCCGCAGGTACAAAATGATGGCCGCCAGATCATCGGCCGTCATCTTCGCCAGATAATCATACGGCATGGGCGGGAGCATCTTGCTGCCATCCGGGTGCAAACCCTGTGTGATCATTGCGGCGACCTCGGGGTCTGAATAGGTCGCCAAACCATCTTCGCTGCTGGTGATGTTGGTGGCGACCGACACGCCCCAGGGCCCGACGAATTCAAAGCCTCCTCGGCCAAGGTCGGTCTCCAGAAGCGGCCCCTCCGGTCCCATGGGCGTGTGGCATTCCATGCAATGTGCGACCGGTCCGGCCAGATACTCCCCATAGGCCACAGAGACCTCCGGCAGGATATCCGGCACGCTCTCGACCGGAGGTCCATACGCCGGGGGCAAGGGGATGTTATACGTCGACTCCCCGGGATCGTTTTCCACCGCTGGCAGGGTGCGCAGGAACGCCACGATGGCCGCCAGATCTCCATCCGTCAGACCGCGATACATCGTGTATGGCATCGGCGGTCCAATCAGCGAGCCATCCGGACGAATGCCTTCACGAATCGAGCGCGCAAGCTCCGCGTCGCTCCATTCGGCGATGCGCCCGCCAGGCGTTATGTTGGGCGCAATTGCCTTGAACGCCGGGATGTCTTCCACCAGACGACCGGCCAGTTCCATACCCGCCACCGGACCATCCGGCCCCAGAGGCGTATGGCAATTGCCGCAGCCCATGATCCCGCGCACCAGATATTCACCACGCTTCAGCACGTCATCTGCGGCCAGGGGCACTGCCCAGCCAAAACAACCCGCCGCGACTGCGGTCAGCGTGAATCGCTTTCGCATCACCACCTTGGCGCCCTCCGTCCTCATTGTCCCACAGGCGGAGCCTATCACGCCCTGCGGCAGCGGTCAGGCAAAATCCCGGTCGGGCGTTTCACATATGCGCAGGCGCAAACCTAGCCGGGCGGATGCAGAACCAGCGTCTGAAGCGCCACACCCACCGGGCCTTCGGTATCGTGGAGAATTGAATGCGACATGCCGACCCCGTTGCCTTGCCAATGAGACAACGCTTGCGAGGCCAGCCAGTCAGAAACCGGCTCCCGGTGGATCTGGATCGTCAGGTCGGTATTCATGAAGCCCAAAACCGTCGGCGGTGCGTTCCAGGAAATGCCATTGCCGCTGTCGGCCAGCGGGCAGATCGACTGGATCGGAGACGGCACCTCGCCCTCCAGAAGCGGCGGCGCGCGCATCCACAGTGTCATGGGTCCGATCGTGTCGCGACTGCCTCTGGGCACGCGAACGTCGATGAAATCCCCAAAGCACCGCTGACCGTGGCGCACCGGAATCGGGCCGTGGGATGGCGTCTCAGAGTCCGAAAACGCAGGCGCCACCACCTCTGCCGTCGGCACAGGACCCAGGTCCTTGCGGATCAGGTGCATCGACGTGCCGGCCATGCATCGTGTGCCATCGACATGATGCACCTCAAACCGGGTGGTGCTCAGCGTGCGCGTCGCACGCTCCACCTCGGCCGAGACCACAAGCCCGGTCAACGGCAGCGGCCGCAGCACATCGAGCGTCAGCCGGGTCATCACCTTCTGCGGCCCGACCGCCGTTTCCAGCGCGCGCACCACCAGACCCGTGACCGGCCCGGCATGACAATACTCCGGCGACCAGGGCCCGCGGGCCGGGTCATTGCCGAAAAACACGCCGTCCTCTTCGCGAAAGTATGCCGGACTTCCAGCTGTCGGCACGGCTAGACCTTTTCTTGCGTGTACTTCTTCAGTTCGGCCCGCGCGATCTGGCGACGATGCACGGCGTCCGGCCCATCCGCCAGACGCAATGTCCGGACGTGGGTCCAGGCATGGGCCAGCGGAGTCTCCTGGCTGATCCCGGCGCCACCATGCATTTGCATGGCCTCGTCAATGACCTTCAAGGCCACCCGGGGCGCGATCACCTTGATCTGAGAAATCCAGGGCGCCGCCGCTTTCTTGTCGCCCTGATCCATGTACCACGCCGCCTTGAGGCAAAGCAGCCGGGCCATTTCGATCTCCATCCGGCACTCGGCGATGATGTCGTAATTGGCGCCGAGGCTTGCAAGCTTCTTGCCAAAGGCTTCCCGGCCCAGCGCGCGTTTGCAGAGCTGCTCGAGCGCCGATTCCGCCTGGCCGATCGCCCGCATGCAGTGGTGGATTCGCCCGGGCCCAAGCCGGCCTTGCGCAATCTCAAAGCCACGGCCTTCACCCAGCAACATGTTCTCTGCAGGGATCCGCACATTGGTGAAGCGGACATGCATATGCCCATGCGGTGCGTCGTCATGACCGAAAACCAGCATCGGCCGCAGGATTTCGATCCCCTCCGTCGCGGCTGGCACGACGATCATGGAATGCCGGGTGTGCTTGGAGCTCTCGTCGTCACCGGTTTTCACCATGACGATGTAGACCTTGCAGCGCGGGTCCCCGGCGCCCGATGACCACCATTTTTCGCCGTTCAGCACATAGTCATCGCCGTCGCGCACACAGGACATCTCAAGATTGGTGGCATCCGATGATGCGACATCGGGCTCGGTCATCAGATAGGCCGAACGAATCTCGCCGACCAGAAGCGGCTTCAGCCACTCCTCTTTCATCTTTTCCGTGCCGTAGCGCTCAAAGACCTCCATGTTCCCGGTATCCGGCGCCGAGCAGTTGAACACCTCGGCCCCCAAAGGAGTCTTGCCCATCTCTTCGGCAAAAAGCGCGTATTCAACGGTCGTCAACCCTATGCCGCGCGCGGAGTCGGTGAGCCAGAAGTTCCACAATCCCCGCTCTTTGGCCTTGGCCTTCAGGCTTTCCAGTATCTCGGTCTGGCGCGCCGTGTAGGTCCACCGGTCCCCGGTCTCCACCTCCTGCGCATATTCCGCCTCAAGCGGCATGACCTCATCGCGGATCATGTCTTTGACCTGCGACAGCAGGTCTTCCATTTCGGGCCGCACCGTGAAGTTCATGTGCATCTGACGTCCTCCCCCTCAGATCATTTCGCCCCGGGCCGCAGATTTGCCCCGGCGCGCTTGGGGGCAAGATGAAACGGCCCACCGGCAAATGTCCACCGGTTTCGGAACGCTATTTCGCAGAACGGTATGAGATCGTTGCGTCGGATGCTTGCGCCGCGGGGGCCGGGGCGCTACCGATCTGGCACATCAACGCAAGAGGACGATATGGCGCTGCTGATTGACATTGGTCATTCCGGATGGATGTCGGAGGAAGAGCTGCGCGATGAAATCCTGTCGCATCTGCCGGGCGCCGACATTCGCCTACGCGATGACTTCGGGGACGCCTCCGAGATCACGATGCTGGCTTGTTCCCAACTGCGCCCTGACCTGCCCGGCGTTCTGCCCAATCTCGCCTTGGTCCAAAAACTCGGCGCGGGCGTCGAAACCATCGTGGCCCACCCGAGCCTCGCCGCCCATATCCGTGTGACCCGATTGAAGCCGCTGGCGCCCGCCCGCGAGATCGCCGAATGGACGCTGACCTATATCCTGCGCGACCAGCGCCATGTCATGCACTATGCGACCGCCCAATCCAAACGCCTTTGGGATCCGCGTGAACCGCGCCAATCGTCCGAGACGCGGGTCGCGGTGCTGGGTCTGGGCCATATCGGCATGACCACCGCGCAGCTACTGCGCGATCTGGGCTTTGTGACCACTGGCTGGAGCACCACGGCCAAGAAAATGGACGGCATCACCTGTGTTCACGGCCCCGAGGCTCTGCCCGCGCTGCTGCCCGAACAGGACTTTGTCGTCGCGATCCTGCCCTCAACCGGCGAAACCCGCGGGCTGTTCGATCAAGCAATGCTCTCGCGCATGAAACCGGGTGCGGCCCTGCTCAATGCAGGCCGGGGCGATCTGATCGATGAGGCCGCACTGATCGAAGCGCTGGACGCCGGACGCCCGGGCAGCGCCACCCTTGATGTGACGCACGAGGAACCCTTGCCCGCGCATAGCCCGCTCTGGACCCATCCGGGCGTAACAATAACCCCGCATATCTCGGGCTGGCATCTCGGCCCGGCGCTGCGCGATGTGGCCGAGAACTACCGCCGCCTCACCGCGGGCGCCCCCCTCTTGCACGAGGTCGACCGCATCCGCGGCTACTAGGGCCGGTGGCGCGCGCGGAGCCACCGGTTTGCGCGCCCCAAGTGAGTTTTTTGAGAACGAACAGCAGTTATCGCCAATCCAGCGCGCCGTGACACGCCAAACACTCAGCCGCCCGAATGCCCGCGGCCCCAAAGCCCCTTGAGCTCACTGTAATCGACCATCACATGGGTCGCATAGGCGGCCCGCGCCGTCAGGCGGGCGTAATAGGCCACGATCTCTTCCGGCGGCGCGCGGTCGATATCCAGCGTGAAGTAGCGATGGAGCGTATGGCCAACCCATAAATCGGCGAGGCTCAGGCGATCGCCCACCATGTATCCGCCCTGCGCGATGCGGCCCGCCGCAACCTGCAAAGTCCCCTCAAAGCGCTGAATGGCCACGGCGATGGCCGCCACATCCCGGTCCGCCTGAGGCACCCGCCAATGCGCCCAGAAGACCGGTTCATTGAAGGCGCGCGTGCAGCTGTGCTTGCCCCATTCCGCCCAGGTATCGATCTCGGCGCGCGCCAGCGGATCCTGCGGCCAGAACGCCGCGCCGCCATAGCGCGCCGCCAGATAGCGCAGGATCACCGCGCTCTCAAAAATCGCAGGCCGCGCGCCGTCTTGCAGCACCGGCACCAGTCCAAAAGGGTTGATGGCGCGAAATGCCGGATCATCCAACCCGCCAAAACGCCCACCCCAGTCGATGCGCTGCGCCTCCAGCCCCATCTCGGCGATGCCCCACATCACCGCCTGCACATTCGACGATGTCGCCCGCCCCCAGACCGTAAGCATAACCGCTTCCTGCTTCTTTCTTTTTCCAAATACCCGGGGGTGAATTGGCCGCAGGCCAAGAGGGGGCAACGCCCCCTCCCCAACCGATCAATGGCCGCCAGTCAGCACCAGACGCTGCAATGGCGCCAGGATCGCCCGCAGCCGCAGCCCCGCGGCGTGAACCAATCCAATGGTCTCAACCACGTGCAGACCAAGCTTTTGCACACCATTCAGGCTTTCATCCGTCTCGCGCCGCTCATGGGTCGAGGTATAGGCATTGGCCATGCACACCGACCCGGGCAGAACCTCGTCCAACCCGCCCGGATAAAGCGGCTCCATGATGGCCAGGATCGTCCCTTCGGTCTGGCGCTGCGAAAGATCCACGACCCCATCGGTGGGCCGGAAAGCCCCTCCGGCGACGACATCCTGGATGTCCACCACGACCAGCGGAATGATCGTGAAGGGCATCGAGATACAGAAGGCCTCCGCCACCATACCCACCTTGATGACCCGGGCCGAGATCTGATCGAAGGCCGCCTGAATGCGCGCATGCCCATCCAGTTTTCCATCCGGCACGATCAGACCGGCCGGCCGCATGATCGACGACACGTAGTCGCCCGGCTGCAGGGCAAATTGTTCCAACGTCCCATCGGTCCCGGCATATATTGTCGTCAGTTCAAGCTCCACCTGCGCCTGGCGCACCGCCGCTTCCGCGCTGGCCTTTTCCGCGGGCAGCAGGGTCTCCACCCGCGCCTGTGAACTGGCTTCCTGGCTGCGCGCGGCCTCTACCGCCGCTGCCTGCGCCTCAGCGCGCGCCACCTGCTGGTCCAGCTGCTGCTCGCTGACTGCGGACGACCCGCGATCCATCAGTTCCTGGGTCCGCCCCAGTTCTGTCTCATATTCATCAAGCAGCGCCTGCGCCTGATTGACCGTCGCCGTGGCCGCGCGCAGATCCGCAGCGGCCATGACGATTTCGGCATCGATCTCATCAAGCGTCGCGCGCGCCGTATCCAGAGCCGCCTGCTGGCGCGCATCGTCAATCTGGAAAATCGGATCGCCCGCCGCGAGCTCTTCCCCATTTTCGACAAAGACCTCGACGACACGGCCCGGGACCTCGGGCAGAATGGTGACGGTGCGGTAGCTGGCGGTGACATTGGACGTCGCCGGGTGAAAGTAAAACAACGTCGTAAACAGCGTCAGCGACAGAACAAAACATCCGGCAATGCCGTAGCGCAGCTCGTACCAGACCGAATAGAGCGTGATCTCATGACCGATCCGCTTGCCCTGCACATAGCGTCGAAACAGGTAGTCCGGCAGGATCGTGATCAGCGAGCAAAAAAGCGTTTCAAACATGGGCTAGGATCTTTCCTGCACGGGCGCATCTGCCGCCGTCGCTTCACCGGGCGGATCCTCGCCCGAAGCGCCTTTGCCTTCGGTTTCCGCGTCGCCCGCACCATGCCCGGAGTCGTGGTGAAGGTTCTGGTCCGGATTGTCCTCACGCTCATCGCCCTCATAGGCTCGATTCGCCAGCACTGCCAAAGATCGCGCTGCCGAGGTCACCGGTGTCAGGAAATCGGGGACCGTCAAAGCGGCGAGCAGCAACGCCGCCACCCAATAAGCATTGTTGTGTGTAAACAGCGCGAGAAGCGTCAGGATCGCCACGATCTGCAACTGCGTCCTGTCCTGCCCATGCGCCATGCGTTCCGGCAGCGAGTGCAGGTAGAGATAGAAGACGATCATGAAAAAGGCGGCAATGAACAGCAGGTACACCATGGTGGTGAACATGCCGTCCGAGCCGTCAGCTCCCGGGATGAAATAGGGCAAGTGTTCCGGAGCAAGCGGGTGAATCGCCGGACTGGATGCGCTGTCGGACATAAAAGGCGGCCTTTGCGTTGGAAAGCGGTGTTACGGGGAAAGCACCCAATTGCCATCTGCGGTCTTGCAATTGCGGAACACAAACTGCTGCGCCTCGGGACGCCGCTGCGTGAACACCACGTGGCGAATGTCGGCGCAATTGCTGGCAAACCCGGTCAGTGTCGCCTCTCCGCGTGCACCCGTGTCCGGGTTGCTCCAGGCGGATGTGCGCCCGACCTGTGGCGTTCCGGTCTGGTAGAGTTCTGCCGCCGTGCTGGACATCACGTTGATATCGTCCTGCGTCAGACCTGTGCGTTTGATCGTATCCGCCACATTGGCCGCGACCGGCAGCGCCAGCGCGCCAAGACCAAGGCTGAGCGCCAGTCCGGCAATCCCCGGCAAGGTTCTGATTTGTCTCGTAATCCGCATTGGCCCGTCCCAAACCTCAAGAGTCCCGTCAACCGTCTCTTCGTTAGCATCCCAGAGAGCGGCGGGGAACCAACAAAAGGGTCAGGCGCCGGGGATCCGCCCTCGCCTCTGGTCAGGCGCCCCGCAGAGCGGCATAGTCCCGTGAAGTTCAATTCGCCTTAAGGACGCGCAGATCCATGACCCAGCGTGAATATGCCACCCCACCCGGCGGCCTGCCGTCGCAGGGCGCCCGGCTGACCGGGACCACCGGAACCGCCCGGTTCACCGAGGCCTATGCCGTCATTCCCAGAGGCTGCCAGCGGGATTTCGTCACCTCCGTCCTGCCACATTGGGACGAGGCGCGCGCCTGGATCCTGGCACGCCCGCTGACCGGTTTTGCCGAGACCTTTGCCCAGCTCATAGTCGAACTGGCCCCCGGGGGCGGCAGCGAATGGCCCGAGCCCGATCCGGGCGCCGAAGGCGTATTCTTCATGGTCGACGGCGCCATGACGCTCAGCCTCGGTGAGGAAGACTACGTGATGGAACCCGGCAGCTTCGCCTATCTGCCACCCGGCGCCAATTACACGTTGCACAATCACGCCGGCCCTGAGGCGCGGTTTCATTGGATCCGCAAGGCCTATGAGCCGGTTGAGGGGATCCCGGCGCCCGATTTCTTCCTGAGTCACGATGACGATGTCGATCCCATCGAAATGCCACAGACCGGCGGCCGCTGGGCGACGACGCGCTTTGTCGATCCCGACGACATGCGCCACGACATGCATGTCAACATTGTCACGATCCAACCCGGGGCGGAGATCTCGTTTGCCGAAACCCATGTGATGGAACATGGCCTCTACGTTCTGGAAGGGCGCGGGATCTACCTCTTGAACGGCGATTGGGTCGAGGTCGAAGCGGGCGATTTCATGTGGCTGCGCGCCTTTTGCCCGCAGGCCTGCTATGCGGTCGGGGACCGGCCGTTTCGCTATCTTCTGTACAAGGATGTCAACCGGCACCCGACACTGCGCTTGCGCTGACCGCGCGCCCCGCGCGAGGCCCTTGGCCTTGCGCCG
>JBCDEC010000096.1:0-15813 GCA_039179965.1 Pseudomonadota bacterium | reverse complement strand
ATTGCCGAAACCATTGCTGTGACAGATTTCAGTCGCGTCGGTAAACGTGGTGTTCATTTGGCGGTCTGGCCCTTGGATCACGGGTTCGAAGCACCTGGATTGACGGTGATTTCAGAGCAGGATGTGTTGGGTGATCGCCTGATCCGCGATTCACCCCGTCGCCGGTCCATGGCCCGGGCGAGATCAACCGACTGGTGCACGCAATGGATGCATTGTGGTCGCACTGTGCGCTAAATCGCGCCGAACTCTCTGCCTGACCCAGCGAAACGTATGCAACCACGCGTTGCTGTGTTAACTTTGCTGCAACAAAAATGTGGCCGAATCGTGTGGGACCGATTCCCGGCGCAAGTTGAACCATGGGGCAGCAGGTATGATCGGGCGCAAACCACCGCGCGACTCAGAAGAAGAGGTTGTAAAGCTTCAGAGCTTTGATGACTTCGAGCTGCGGCTTGGCGATATGATGCGCGGGGAACGCGCTACGATGGGCAAATCGCTGCTGGATGTTCAGCGCGAGTTGCGGATCAAGGCGGCCTACATCGCGGCGATCGAAAACTCCGACCCTTCGGCTTTTGACACGCCCGGTTTCATTGCAGGATACGTGCGCTCTTACGCCCGCTACCTGAACATGGACCCGGACGAGGCGTTTCAGACCTTTTGCGAGGAGAGCGGGTTTTCCGTTTCTCATGGCATGTCCGCCGGCGCGTCGGTGATCAAGAAAAAGGACAGCAAGGAACCTCTGACGGGTGTCCGGACCGAACGGGATCCGTTCACCGCGCCCAGCACGCCGTTCATTCCATCGCGCGAGAGTGTTTTCAGCCAGATTGAACCACGGGCCATCGGGTCGTCGCTGGTTCTTTTGGCGTTGATCGCCGGGATTGGCTACGGTGGCTGGTCGGTCCTCAAGGAGGTGCAGCAGGTTCAGTTTGCGCCGGTGGATCAGACCCCTGTGGTGCTGTCAAACCTCGATCCGCTCAGCGGAGCCATTCCCGAAGGCCAAAGTGATGCCGCGCAATCCGGAAGACCCAGCGGGCCGTCAATCGAGGCGCTCGACAGGCTCTATCGCCCCCAGGCATTGGATGTCCCGGTGCTTGTGGCGCGAGACGCGCCGATATCGACGCTTGATCCGCGAGAGGTCGGCAGTTTTGCGACCCCGGCCTTGCCGCAAGTGCAGCGCGCGGACGCCACGGCGACAGGTGCACCTTCGCTGGCGCCGCCTCCACAAGTTGTTGAAGAGGCTGCGCCCACCTTGCGAATGGTCGCGGTGCGCCCGTCCTGGGTGCGGGTGAGCGCGGCGGACGGCTCAGTGATCTTCGAGGGCATTCTCGAAGCCGGCGCCAGCTACGAGGTCCCCGCCACCGAAGAAGCGCCAACCCTGCGGGCGGGCGAATCCGGTGCGATCTACTTTGCGCTGAATGATGTCCACTACGGTCCGGTGGGCGAACGCGGCACCGTGACGTCCGGTACGGCGCTGTCCATAGCATCGGTGACCGATCAGTTTGAGGTGGCCGATATCACACGCGACAGCGATCTGGCGCGCATGGTGGCCGAAGCAGCCACCCAAGAGCCTGCTACAGAGTAGCGCTGTCGCATTGCGAATATGCGCTTAGGGCCCTAGGTTTGCGACAAGGCTACTATTTGGACCGGATCACGGATCATGTCGTTGAACCACGTGCGCCCCTGGCGAAACATCTACCGCCGGACGTCCCGCCAGATCATGGTGGGGTCTGTCCCGGTTGGCGGCGACGCGCCCATTTCCGTCCAGACAATGACCAATACTTTGACGACGGATGTGGCCGCCACGGTGGCACAGGTGCAGGCTGCGGCCGAGGCGGGTGCCGACATCGTCCGGATATCAGTGCCCGACAAGGCGTCGTCCGACGCACTCAAGCATATTGTGGCGGAAAGCCCGGTTCCGATCGTTGCGGACATCCATTTTCACTACAAACGTGGGATCGAGGCGGCCGAGGCCGGGGCCGCCTGCCTGCGGATCAATCCGGGCAATATCGGGAACGAAGCTCGTGTCAAAGAGGTGATCCGAGCGGCGCGTGACCACAACTGCTCCATCCGTATTGGCGTGAATGCGGGCAGTCTCGAAAAGCACCTGCTTGAGAAATACGGCGAACCCTGTCCCGACGCCATGGTTGAGAGCGGGCTGGATCACATCAAGATCCTGCAGGACAACGATTTCCACGAGTTCAAGATCAGCTGCAAAGCCTCTGATGTCTTCATGGCGGCGGCAGCCTATCAGCAGCTTGCCGAGGCGACGGACGCCCCGATCCATCTTGGCATCACCGAGGCGGGTGCTCTTGTCAGCGGGACCATCAAATCCGCCATTGGCCTTGGCAATCTGCTGTGGATGGGCATCGGCGACACGATCCGGGTCAGTCTGAGCGCCGACCCGGTTGAGGAGGTCAAAGTCGGTTACGAAATCCTGAAATCACTTGGATTGCGTCACCGTGGCGTGAACATCATCTCGTGCCCGTCCTGCGCCAGGCAGGGCTTTGATGTGATCAAGATGGTCGAAACACTCGAAAGGCGGCTCGAGCATATCAAGACGCCGATGAGCCTGAGTATCATCGGATGTGTGGTCAACGGACCGGGAGAGGCCTTGATGACCGATGTCGGCTTCACCGGCGGTGGGGCCGGGTCGGGAATGGTCTATCTGGCTGGTCAGCAGAGCCACAAGCTCTCGAACGACCAGATGGTCGAACATATTGTCGAACAGGTCGAGAAACGCGCCGCCGAACTGGATGCCTCCCAAGAAGCGGCGGAGTAGCGGCGCGGATCAGCGCGCGCGCTTTTCCTCAACCAGTTCCGCCATCTGATCGGCGGGAAGAAATCCGCGCAAGAGCTCGTCCTGCAATACGAAACTGGGCGTGCCATTGATCTGCAGAGCCTGCGCCAATTCGCGCGTCTGGGCGATTTCGGCGCTGACGTCAGCGCTGTCCATCTGGGTCAGGATTGCCTCCGCGTCCAGGTCCAGTCCCTCGGCAATCCGCCGCAACGCAACGTCGCCCACTGTGCCGTTCAAACCCATCAGCGCATCATGGACCTGCTTATAGGCGTCGTCACCCGCGACCTGCTTGGTCGCAATGGCAAATCGGGACGCGCGCACCGAGTCGTCGCCGAGTATCGGCAGTTCTTTGATGATCAGGCGGATGTTCCCGTCGTTTTCAAGCAGTTTGGTCACTTCGGGCATCGCGCGCCGACAGAACCCGCAACGGTAGTCCAGAAACTCCACCAGCGTGATATCCCCGTCCGGATTTCCGCCGACCCAGGAGAAGCCGTCGTTGAAGAGAGCCTCAGCGTGCTGCGCGACCAGATCGTTGTCGGCCTGGGCCTGCGCTTCGGCCTGACGCTCTTCCAGCAGCGCTACGGCTTCCAGAATGATCTCAGGATTATCCAGCAGATAAGCGCGGACCTCGTCGCGGAAGGCGGCACGCTCATCGTCGCTCATCGCCGTGATATCCACTGCCTGGGCCGGAACAGCCAGCAGAGCCAGTGCCGTCGTCAGTATCGCTATGCGTCGGGCAATCATCATTTTCTCCGTTTCTGAGCTTTCTCGGCGGCACTGAGCACATCCTGTGCGCGTTGCCAAGCGGCGGAGCCACGCGGCAACTGGCCGATCGCCCGTTGCGCTTGACGTCCGGCATCTTCCATCCGCCCGTGAAGGGCGTAGCGTTCGGCTGTGACCATTGCAGCCATGCCGTCTTGTCCCGTCTGTGCGTAGGCTTGCGCCATGTCCCGCATCACGCGTGCATCCCGAAAATCGCGGGAGCGCGCCGTTTCCAGCGCGGTCAATGCTGCCTTGGGCTGACCCGCTGCGAGCAATGCGCGCCCGTATCCACCCTGTACCAGCGAATTGCGTGGCGCAATCTCCACCGCGCGTTCATAGGCTTTCAGCGCGGCAGGCAATTGCCTGTTTTCGATCAGGATTTGCCCCTTCAGATCATACAAGAAGGCATCCTGTGGGCGTAACGCGATGGCACCATTCAAAGCATTGAGAGACTTGTTCAGATCGCGCAGCTTGTGGTGGGCGACCGCCTCTCGCATCAGGCGCACGTCCTCAAACGGTTCTTCACCGGCGCGTCGCATCGTCCACTTCGGCGAACGCGTGAAGGCCGTCAGTTTGCCCTGAGCACGCGCGAACCAGTAATCTGCCGTTGGATTGGCCGAAACGTCGTCGCCATAGGAGGCGACAAACGCCTGGGCTGCGCGAATGCGATCTGTCGTCAGGGGGTGTGAGCGGGTGTAAGGATCCTGGCGTGAGACCGACAAAATCTCCTGACCTCTGAAGAGCTGGTGCAGTTCGATCAATCCTCTGGGGTTGACCCCTGCGCGTCGCATGTAGTTCGCCGCAGACCTGTCTGCGGCCGCTTCTTCCGCGCGTGTGTGTTTCAGAAAATTTCGAAGGGCCGACGAGGAGGTTCCCGCCGCGATCCCGCCTGCGGCCTCGCCACCGCCCGCAGCAGCGGCGATGATTGCCAGCGCCAGTCCCAGACCCGCGGCCGTGCGCGCACTGCGCAGATTGGTCATGCGCCGCGCGATGTGCCCATTGGAGATATGGGCCGCCTCATGGGCAATCACCGCCTGAAGGGCGCGTGCGCTGGGCACTTTCTGGATCAGGCCGGAATGCAGATAGATGGTTTGATTGTCCACGACAAATGCGTTCAGCGAGCTGTCATTGACCACCAGAACCCGCACACGCGTCGGACTGAGACCAGCGGCACGCAGGATCGGTGCGGCCATCTGTCCCAGCGCATATTCGATGTCGGCGTCGCGCAAAAGTGTGACCGCCGCTGATGCGTTTGCCGAGGCGAATGTCAGCACCAGCGCAAGCACCACAGACGGGATTGACGCCACTCGGATTCCACGGTCAAACACCATGGCCGCACCTTGGGAGACGATCATGCGAAACTCAACCCGGTCCCGGGTCGATCCCTTCATTGTGATGGATGTGATGGAAGCCGCGCGACAGGCTGAAGAGGCGGGTCAATCGATCATCCATATGGAGGTCGGACAGCCCGGTACCGGGGCGCCGAAAGGGGCCATCGAAGCGGTGAAGAAACGCCTGGAAGCGGATGCACTGGGCTATACGGTGGCACTGGGCCTGCCAGCATTGCGCCATCGTATCGCGCAGCTCTATGGCGAGTGGTACAACGTCGATCTCAGCCCCGAACGCGTGGTGATCACCCCCGGCTCGTCGGGTGGATTCCTGCTGGCCTTCACCGCGCTCTTTGACAGCGGCGACAGGGTCGGGGTAGGGGCACCGGGTTATCCGTCTTATCGCCAGATCCTGCGTGCCCTTGGTCTGGTGCCTGTCGATTTGCCGACGTCAGCCAACCACCGCTATCAGCCTGTTCCGCAAGATATCGCAGGGTTGGATTTGCGCGGGGTCATGGTTGCTTCGCCTGCCAATCCAACGGGCACCATGCTGGACCGGGGTGCAATGCAGGCTCTTATCAGCGCTGCAGAAGCTGAGAACGCAGCGTTTCTGAGCGACGAGATCTATCATGGCATCGAGTATGAGGCCAAGGCGGTGAGTGCGCTCGAACTCACCGACAATGCTTATGTCATCAACTCCTTTTCGAAGTATTTCTCGATGACCGGTTGGCGTGTTGGCTGGCTGGTGGTGCCCGAAGATCATGTGCGGGTTCTGGAACGGATTGCGCAGAACATGTTTATTTGCGCCCCGCATGTCAGTCAGGTGGCGGCACTCGCGGCCATGGACTGCGAAGAAGAGCTGCAGGCGAACCTTGATGTGTATCGCCGTAACCGCGCGTTGATGCTCGAGGGGCTGCCCAAGGCGGGTTTTACACGGATTGCCCCACCTGACGGGGCCTTTTACGTTTATGCGGATGTGTCCGATCTGACCGATGACAGCCGCGCATTTGCTTCGGAGATTTTGAGGGAGGCGGGTGTTGCTGTGACACCGGGGCTGGATTTCGACCCGACGCGCGGCGACCGAACCCTGCGATTTTCCTACGCGCGTGCAACGTCCGACATCGAAGAGGGTCTGGCGCGGCTGCAACGCTTTATGTCCGAGCGTGGCGCATAGGGCGCCTGCAGCCCGACGCAACAGGTCTGCAATGCAGTTGTGGGGCTTTGAAAACAACTGGGCGTTTCATTCGCCTGCGCTCTGCGGTATGGAAGAGGCAAAACAGGCCGGATCACCGGTCGCGAGCGGTAACTGAGAACATGATCAGGTTCCTGATTGCGATTAGCCTATTGCTGGGTTCTCTGAGCTGCGCTGCAGCACAGGAGTTCACCGGGCTTGCGCGCGTTCTGGCAGAAGAAAGCCGCGTAACGGACGGCGCACGCGACCGGGTCGAGCTGGATCTGCATCTCAGCCAGGGCGTTCCGTATCGCATCTTCACCCTGGATGCGCCGTACCGACTGGTGCTGGATTTTCAAGAGGTGGACTGGAGCGGGCTTGATCGCGCCCGCTTTGACCAAAGCGCTCAAGTCGAAACCGTGCAGATGGGAACTTACGTGCCGGGTTGGTCACGGATGGTCGTGACGCTTGTTACCCCGATGCAGGTGGACAAAGCGGGTCTCGAACTGGATGGCGCAAGCGGGGCGGCCCACTTGCGTATCGTACTGCAAGATATTGACGAAAAAACGTTTTCCCGGAACGCTGGCGCGCCCTACGACCCGCGTTGGGACCTCCCGCGCCCGGCGCCACTGCCGCATGCGGTGACACGGGGACCTGACACGCCGTTGCGCGTGGTACTCGATCCCGGCCACGGCGGCGTCGATCCCGGCGCGGAGGTCGACGGTGTTGACGAAAAAACACTCATGCTCACCTTCGCGCGCGAACTGCGCGAAATGCTTCTGCGCAGCGAGAATTTTGATGTCGTTCTGACCCGTGACGATGACTACTTCGTGTCGCTGGAGCGTCGGATCGCTCTGGCCCATCAGGCCGGGGCAGATGTGTTCATCTCACTGCACGCCGACTCGCTGGCTGAAGGGCAAGCACACGGTGCCACGGTCTATGTGCTTTCAACCGAGGCGTCTGACGTGGCCAGCGCCAAGCTGGCGGAACGGCATGACCGGGCCGATCTGTTGGCCGGTGCGGACCTGAGCACAACCGATGATGAGATCACCGATGTTCTGCTGGATCTGGCGCGTCAGGAAACCCAACCCCGCACAGATGCGCTGTCCCGGACCCTTGTGAATGGGATGGCCAAAGCCGGTGGGCCGATGAATCGCCGCCCGTTGCGGTCGGCTGCTTTCTCGGTTCTCAAGGCGGCTGACATCCCGTCCGTGCTGATTGAGATCGGATTTCTGAGCAGCCCGCGCGATCTGAAAAATCTGCAGGACGCCGAGTGGCGCGCGCAGATGGCGCAGGGTATTCGCAACGGGCTTGAGGTATGGCGCATGGAAGATGCAACGCGCCGGCCGCTTGTGCGGCATTGACGTTACGCGAGACGGCAGAAGATCGCCGCCTCGTGTTTTGACCCCGGCCCCGTAGCCCAATATAAGGCTCGGACACGACAGCAGAGGCCATACCCGTGCTCAGGTTCGTTTTTTCTTTTTTTGGTGCCATTTTCAGTTTTCTGACGGTGGGTGTCGTCATGGTCGCCCTAACCATTGGCGGGGTGTTCTGGATGTACAGCCGGGACCTGCCCAGCCACGAGTCCTTGGCGCAGTATCAGCCGCCGACGATCAGTCGGATTTACTCGGGCGAGGGGCAGTTGATCGACGAATTTGCACGCGAACGCCGATTGTTCGCGCCGGCCGAAGAGATCCCCGATCTGGTCAAACAGGCCTTCATCAGTGCTGAGGACAAGAACTTCTATACCCACAAAGGGTATGACATGCGCGGGATCGCTGCGGCTGGTATCGAAGCTGTGCGGACCCGTGGCGAAACCCTGCGTGGGGCCTCAACGATCACACAGCAGGTTATGAAGAATTTTCTGTTGTCCGGCGACCGGCAGGCAGAGCGCAAGATCAAAGAGATCATTCTGGCCGCAAGGGTCGAACAGGCGCTGAACAAGGAACAGATCCTCGAGCTTTACATGAACGAGATCTTTCTTGGGCAGAACTCTTATGGCGTCGCCGCAGCCAGCCAGACCTATTTCAACAAGACCCTGGACGAGTTGGAGCCGCACGAAGCGGCTTTTCTCGCCTCCTTGCCCAAGGCACCGTCGGACTATCATCCCGTGCGCGAGAAAGCGCGTCTGCTCGATCGTCGGGACTTTGTGCTGCGTGAGATGTACGAAAACGGCTATCTGAGCATGGCCGAATACGAAACCGAAGTGGCGATGCCGCTGCGCTCCGTTCAGAACGGCGACTTCCAGAGTTTCCGGACAGCCCTGCCGCCGCGCGACTATTTCACCGACGAAATCCGCCGCCAGCTGAGCGAGGACTTTGGCGAAGGCGAGTTCTTCACCGGGGGCCTGACGGTACGCGCCACCATTGACGAAGAAATGCAGGTCCACGCCGCGTCGGCCTTGCGCGAGGGACTGGAGAAGTATGATCGCCGGCAGGGCATTTTCCGCGAGCCCAAAGTGCGCTTGCCCGCCGAGGCTTTGACGGACGAGGAAACCTGGCGCGACGCATTGTCGGATGCGGAAATTGCCCGCGATATCGATCTCGAGGGCAAGTGGCATCCTGCCGTGGTTTTACAAGTTGGCGACAACGATGCCCGGGTCGGCATCGAAGGGGTCGAGGAGGATGCGGACGGGCATTGGATCACGGCGCAGGATGTGCAGTGGGCCCGACTGCAGCGGCGCGACGGAACCCGTGGCGGCAAAGCCAAGGTGGCCGGCGATCTGCTGCAGGTTGGTGATGTTGTGCATGTGAGCGCGATGACCAACGATGACGATGGCAGTTTTCTGCGCTGGTCCTTGCGGCAGGTGCCCCAGGTTCAGGGCGGGTTTGTTGCAATGGACGTGAACACCGGCCGTGTGATCGCCATGCAGGGCGGATTTTCCTATCAGGCGTCCGTTTTCAACCGTGCGACCCAAGCGCTGCGCCAGCCCGGATCCAGCTTCAAGCCTTTTGTTTATGCCGCGGCGCTCGACAGCGGCTACAGCCCGGCCACGATTGTTGTTGACGCGCCGATCGAGGTGAACACGCCACAGGGCCTTTGGCGTCCGCGCAATTCGTCGAACAAGTTCTACGGCCCAACGCCGCTGCGCACCGGGATCGAACGCTCGCGGAACCTGATGACGATCCGATTGGCGCAGGAAGTCGGCATGAGCGTGGTCGCCGGCTATGCCGAACGATTTGGTGTCTACGACAACATGAGCACTTATCTGGCGAACGCGCTGGGCTCCGAGGAAACCACGCTCTACCGGATGGTCGCTGCCTATGCGATGTTTGCGAACGGCGGAGAGCGGGTGGAGCCGACGCTGGTTGACCGCATCCAGGACAGGTATGGCCGTACGATTTATCGCCATGACCAGCGCTCCTGCGTGGATTGTCAGGTGGCCAGCCTGCGCCCGGATGAATTGCCCAGCATTGCCTCGAACCGGCGTCAGGTCATGGACCCGATCACGGCCTATCAGTTGACCTCCATGCTGAAGGGCGTGGTGGATCGTGGAACGGCCAGCCGTACCGTCAATCTGCCGGTCCCGACGGCAGGCAAGACCGGCACAACCAATGATGCGCGCGATGTCTGGTTTGTGGGCTTCACCTCGAATATCGTGGCTGGGTGCTACATCGGATACGATCAGCCGCGCCCGCTGGGCCGGGGTGCCTCCGGCGGCGGGATGTGCGGCCCTGTGTTCCAGAGTTTCATGGAAAAGGCGACCGAGAAGTATGGCGGCGGTCCCTTCGACGTACCGCCTGGCGGGTCGTTCATCAAGATCGACCGTTTCACCGGCGCGCGGCTGCCGGATGATGCCAGTGGTGAATACGTCGTCGCCGAGTATTTCCGCAATGGTGCAGACACTATTTTCGGTCTGGCTTTCGACGGCGGGTTTGCCATGGGCTCGAACTTGCCGCTGATCGAGGAAGTGGTTCAGTCCGGACGTCAGGTAACGACCTCGACGGGGGGCACCGCAACCGTGGGCCCCAAGGCGAATTTCGGCACTGTGAGTTCGGGCGGCCTCTACTAGCCGGAAAGGCCAAGACAGCGCGCAATGCGAGGCATCGTGCGCGGCTGACAGCTTGTCCCTGCGTGACCGCTGGTTTATGACCAAGGCCTACGGAAAGAAGGGCTCAGATGCGCGCCGAAACACAGAGCATTGTCGTCGAGATCGAAAAGTCGCTGGAGCTTCTGGCGCAGCGCATGGATCACGAGACTGCACCGCACCGCCTTGAAGAATTCAATGCACGGGTCGAAGACCCGACGCTCTGGGACAATCCCGAGGCGGCGCAAAAACTCATGCGCGATCGTCAGATGCTGGTGGATGCAATGGAGACCTATACCCAGATCAAGCAGGATCTGAGCGATAACATCGAACTGATTGAGCTGGGTGAAATCGAAGAGGATGCCGAAGTCGTCGACGAGGCCGAATCCGCCCTAAAGATACTGGCCGAAACCGCCGCCAAAAAGGAACTGGAAGCCTTGCTGGATGGAGAAGCCGACGGCAACGATACTTTCCTCGAAATCAATGCGGGTGCCGGTGGGACGGAATCCTGTGACTGGGCCAGCATGCTGGCGCGCATGTATGTCCGTTGGGCTGAGAAGAAGGGCTATAAGGTCGAGTTGCAATCCGAGAGCGCGGGGGACGAGGCCGGCATCAAATCCGCCACCTACAAAATTTCTGGCCAGAACGCGTATGGCTGGCTGAAATCCGAAAGCGGGGTGCATCGTCTGGTGCGTATCAGTCCGTTTGATTCCGCTGCCAAGCGGCACACGTCTTTCTGCTCGGTCTGGGTCTATCCGGTTGTCGACGACAATATCGAGATCGAAGTGAACCCGTCCGATATCCGGATCGACACTTACCGGTCCTCCGGGGCAGGTGGACAGCATGTGAATACCACGGATTCGGCCGTCCGGATTACGCACCATCCGACCGGAATCGTCGTGACAAGTTCGGAAAAGTCCCAGCACCAGAACCGCGACATCGCGATGAAGGCGTTGAAATCGCGGCTCTATCAGCTTGAACTGGACCGCCGCAACGCCGACATCAACGCCGCCCACGAGGCCAAGGGCGACGCGGGCTGGGGCAACCAGATCCGGTCCTACGTCCTGCAACCCTACCAGATGGTCAAGGACCTGCGCACGAACCACGAGACGTCCGACACCAAGGGCGTGCTGGACGGCGATCTGGACGGGTTCATGGCGGCCACACTCGCCATGGATGTCAGCGGCAAGAGCAGGGCCGAGGCGCAGGCGGAGTAGCTGGGCAATTCTCGCTAAGAGTGTTTCACAGTAAAACCGTTCGGCAATTGAGCGGTTTCAAATTACCATTCCCCATATTTTTAGTTTTCGGGGGAATTTTCCATGGTGGATATAGTTGTAAACGCAACTTTCGACGGTATTAACCCAGTGCAGAATATTGGGTTTACAGAACCCTGGTCGTCAGGGCGCATTAATCGCTATAGCGTCTGGGACGGCGATCCAGCAAACACGCTTGATTTCAACGGCAGCTTGACCGGCTCGGACTGGCGTATTCGATCCATGGCAGTCGACAATCAGGCTGCTTTGGACGGTATTGCCGACAGTTTGACCGTTACTCTCACCGATCTCGACTCGGGCGGGGGGCGACGGATAGAAAGCCTGTTTATCGGCGGGAATGCCGACGTTGATCTTTTGTCCACGCGAATTGATTGGTTGCGTGCGGATTCACTTGGTGATCACGATATCAATATCAGCAATGGTGGTCGCATCGATTACATGTCGCTGGGCGGTGATACGAATTCGGTGATCACTGGCACCAATTACGTCAAATTCATCGAGGTTTGGCGCGGCAGTGCCGATCTGACCATCGGCACAGGCGGTGCCGAAGCGATAAATCTCGACAATGGAAACGACGCGGTTGTGCTCAACGGGTTTGTTGAATCCACGCGCACGGACGGAGGCAATGACACTGTTACGGTCAATTCTGACACCAACAGTATCCGCACCAAGGAAGGCGCAGATACGCTGAATGTCACCGCGTCAGGGCGTGTCAACTTTGCCAGCATGGGTGACGATGCCGATACGGTCGACGTGAATGGTGGCGAAATAACCTCGTTGGTCACTGGCAACGGCGACGACACGGTTACGGTCATCAACGGCGGACGCATCACGCAACTGGTCGACTGGAGCGGCACCACCGATATCACCCTCAGCAATGACAGCCGCATCAATTCGCTACAGACGGACGGTGACACAAACATCACTCTGAACGACACGTCGCGTATCTTTCAGACGAAAGTGGATCGCGGGTTTCTCGATCTGACCTCTGGCAGCGGGTTCATCGAATCCATCGTCGGGTTCGAAGTCAGTTCCAACATCACCATCGGCGCGGATGGCGGGCTTGGGCAACTCACCTTCTTTTCGGATACCGCCCAAAGCCACACGTTTGTTGTCGACAGCTATATCGGCACTCTGAACCTGAGCGACCGGTTCGACGATCTGACAGACGATCAGACCACGAACCTGACGGTGAACGGTTCCATGGACTTCGCGCGCCTTGGCAATGGCGACAACACGGTGACGACGGGCACAGAATTTGCCGGAGTGATCAAGACCGGGCGCGGCGATGACACCATCACCGTTGGTGATGGCGGGGTCGAGCTTTTGGCCACGCGCGACGGCGAGGATTCGGTGACCGCCAGCGGATATGTCGATGCC
This sequence comes from Pseudomonadota bacterium, assembly GCA_039179965.1. Taxonomy (GTDB): domain Bacteria; phylum Pseudomonadota; class Alphaproteobacteria; order Rhodobacterales; family Rhodobacteraceae; genus Marinibacterium. The sequence goes on along the minus strand of JBCDEC010000096.1, from coordinate 3,077 downwards.
ATGTTCACCGGGGACGACAATGACGATGTCACCATCGGGGCCGAAGGCGCGGGCTATGTCCATACGGGCAGCGGCGACGATCACGTTGTCACCGGCACCGGCTGGGTCGAACTGATTGCCACCCGCGACGGCAATGACACGATAGATATCGGGACCGGGGGCGGCGGCATGGTGCGTGCCAGCGCCGGCGACGACCTGATCATCCTGTCCGAACTCGATCCGTCATTCGGGCTGGTTGTCCAGGGCGGCGGCGACAACGACACGATGGATTTCTCGCGGTTCCAGACCGGGGTATACTTCACCCTCGACGGCGCGGGTGTGTTCCAGAATGTCGGGTCGGGCGATATCACGGGTCCCGGGGTCGTGGGCTATTTCAGCGAAACGTCGGTCGAGAACCTTACCGGGTCCAGCCGCAACGATTCCCTGACCGGCGACAGCGGCGCGAACGTGCTGGTCGGCAACAAGGGGCTGGATACGCTGATCGGTGGCGACGGCAACGACACGATTGATGGCGGGCAGAACGGCGATTCCATCGTGGGCGGCTTTGGCAAGGACGTGATCATCGGCGGCGGCGGCAAGGACAAGCTCGAGGGCAACAAGGGCGAAGACACGATCGACGGCGGCACCGCGAACGATTTCCTGCGTGGCGGGCAGGGGGCCGATACCTTTGTCTTTGGTGACGGTTACGGCACCGACAAGATCCGCGATTTCCAGCAGGGGTCCGACATCATGCAGATCGCCGACCATACGGGCGGGTTCGGTACATTGGTCATCACGGATCAGGGCGGCGACAGACGGATCGATTATGATGGCGGGGTGATCCTGCTCAAGACGGATGCCGGACTGGCGCTGACAGCGGCGGACTTCGATTTCGTCTAAATTCTTGAAACCACCGCGCGCACTGGGCACAGTCGGTCCGGGGAATGGGACAAGGTGCACGCGGTGGATGATATCCTGGGAAAGTCTGCGCTCGGGCAATCCGAAGCGCTGGCCGAAGGCATCGTGTCGGCGGCCGACATCATGCGGGCCACACTGGACCGTATCGCTGCGGTCAACGGCACGGTCAACGCCATCGTATCGCTGCGCGATCCGGATGCGCTGATGGCCGAGGCCCGGGCGGCCGATGCCGCGCCACGCACCGGCTGGCTGCACGGAATGCCCATCGCGATCAAGGATTTGGCCAACGCCAAGGGGCTGCCCACGTCCCAAGGGTCACCCCTGTATGCAGGGCAGGTCGCGCAGGCCGACGACATCGCCGTGGCCCGGATACGCGACGCGGGCGCGATCGTGATCGGCAAGACCAATACGCCAGAGTTCGGCCTGGGTTCGCACAGTTTCAACCCGGTCTTCGGCGCGACGCGCAACCCCTATGATCCCGGCCGCAGCGCGGGCGGGTCGTCGGGTGGTGCGGGGGTGGCGCTGGCCACGGGCATGCTGGCCGTGGCGGACGGGTCGGACATGATGGGGTCCTTGCGTAACCCGGCGGCGTGGAACAACGTCTACGGCCTGCGTCCTGGTTGGGGGTTGGTGCCGTCCGAACCCGAGGGCGACAGTTTCCTGCATCAGCTGTCCACGAACGGGCCCATGGCGCGATGCCCGGCGGATCTGGCTGCCCTGCTGGACACGATGGCTGGTCCGGATGCGCGTCAACCGCATGGGGTCGCCCCGGTGCCGTCCTTGCCACAGCTTGACGGCGGGGCGGCGGGCGTGCGCATCGGCTGGCTGGGCGATTGGGGCGGTGCGCTACCGTTCGAAGACGGGATCCTGCCCCTGTGCCTGCACGCATTGACCACCATGGCGGACGAATTGCGTGTCGAGGTCCAGGCGCTGTGCCCCGCCTTTGACCGTGACGCGCTGTGGTCCAGTTGGATCGACCTGCGCAGTTGGGCCGTGGCGGGCAAACTGGCCCCCTTGCACGCCGACCCGGCCAAGGGCGACCAGTTGAAAGACAGCGCAGTCTGGGAAATCGAACGGGGTCTCGCGCTGAGTGCCATGGACGTGCACCGCGCCAGCGTCACCCGGTCGCAATGGTTCCGCCGCGCGGCGGAGCTGTTTCACCAGGTGGACGTCCTGGCGCTGCCTGCCGCACAGATGTGGCCCTTTGACGTCACGCTGGACTGGCCGCGCAGCATCGGGACCACGACGATGGACACCTATCACCGCTGGATGGAGGTGGTCGTACCTGCCAGCCTGATCGGGCTGCCGGCGCTCTGCGTGCCGGTGGGATTTGGCGCGGATGGCCTGCCGATGGGGCTGCAACTGATCGGACCGCGGGGCAGCGATGCGCGGCTGTTGCGCCTCGCCGAGGCATGGCACCGCGTGACGGACTGGCCCGGACAACGACCGCCGCCGCTTTAGTTCGGCGTTTCGCGGCCCATTGCCACCAGTTCGGCCCGGATCGCGGCAGCATCGGCATGTCCCGCTTCAAGCGCAAAAACCAGCGCCTGCGTCAGGAAAAAGGCGCGGCGGTCCGGATCATCCGTGTCAGCCGCGGCGCGGTAAAGCGCCACCATGGCCGCACGGTCGCCCCGGTCGTGTGCGGACAGCAGCGCCGAATTCAGGTCGGTCATTCCGCGGCTTGTGCTGCGCTGCGGTGCGCATCGATGCGGGCAGCGACCCAGCCGTGGAACAGGTGGGTCGGGCCATCCATCGCAGGCGAAAACCGCCCCCCGTCGAATGCCGGCGCATGGCGGCCACGCTGCATGCCTTCGACGACAAAGATGTCTTCCTCGAACACCTTTTTCCACTGCGCGGTGTTGGCAGCGCGCAGAGCCGGGTCGGTGTCGGGCCGGGCATAGTACAGGTGGATGTTTTCCTGCGTGCGCCCCGGCCCCTGCGGCAGCAGCACGATGGCAAAGGCATGATCGCGGTGCACGCCCAGCAGGACGTTGGGATAGGCGGTGATGTATTCGGCCGCCGTGTCCCATTTTGGGTCCAGGCCGTCGAAATCCGGGAACGTCTTGCCGTCCGCGCCGGTCAGCTGACGATAGACCAGCGTGCCCTGACCGGAATAGCGGTCGGGGGCTTCGATGTGGTAATGATCCTCGAGCCGGGAATAAGTGTTCAGGTCGGGATGT
>JBCDEC010000095.1:0-15914 GCA_039179965.1 Pseudomonadota bacterium | reverse complement strand
CGGCGGCCCCAGCGCCTCGCAAGAGGCGCTGCCCGGCCCAAGGGGCTGGCTGCCCGGCGCATGCCGGGGCGGCGGGCTGCGCGGGAGCATTGCCAGGTGGATCTGTAACCCGCCTTTCCCGTTGCAGCGCGGCAAGGAGTGCGGCATCAAGACCCGGATGGCCAAGCAACTCGATTATCACACGATCCACGAGATCTTTTCACGGTTCCAGGCCGCCGACGCGGAACCCAAGGGAGAGTTGCATCACGTCAACGCCTATACCCTTGTGGTGGCTGTCGCCCTGTCTGCCCAGGCCACGGATGCGGGCGTCAACAAGGCCACCAGATCCCTGTTCGAGATCGCAGATACACCGCAAAAGATGCTCGACCTCGGCGAAGACGCCCTGATCGAGCACATCAAGACCATCGGCCTGTTTCGCAACAAGGCCAGGAACGTCATCAAGCTGTCGCGCATACTGGTCGACGACTACGCCGGAGAGGTCCCATCCTCCCGCGCCGCGTTGCAATCGCTGCCCGGCGTCGGGCGCAAGACCGCCAATGTGGTGCTCAACATGTGGTGGCGCCAGCCGGCGCAGGCCGTCGATACGCATATTTTCCGCGTCGGCAACCGCACCGGTATTGCACCGGGCAAGGACGTCGATGCGGTCGAGCGCGCCATCGAGGACAATGTCCCGGCCGAGTTCCAGCTCCACGCACATCACTGGCTCATCCTGCACGGGCGCTACCATTGCAAGGCGCGCAAACCGATGTGCAACACCTGCCTGATCGCCGATGTCTGCCCCTTTGAGGACAAGACCCCGTGATCGCGCCCACCGCCATAGACGCAGCGCATGCCCGTGCCGCCACTTGCCCCGGGCCGTTAATCGAAGAGGACCTCTCGTGACCACCTACGATCTGGTCGGCATCGGCAATGCCGTCGTCGACGTCATCAGCCAAGCCGACGACACTTTCCTCGACCACATGGGGATCGAAAAAGGCATCATGCAACTCGTGGAACGTGACCGGGCAGAAGTGCTTTATGCGGCCATGTCCGACCGTGTGCAGACCCCCGGCGGCGCGGTCGCGAACACGATCGCCGGCGCCGGAGCGCTGGGGCTGAGCGCCGCTTTCATCGGCCGCGTGCGCGATGATGCCCTGGGCCATTTTTACGCCAAGGCCATGGAAGACGATGGTGTGGGCTTCGTGAACCCGCCCGTATCAGACGCCGACCTGCCTTCGTCCCGCTCGATGATCTTCGTCTCGCCGGATGGCGAACGGTCGATGAACACCTACCTGGGGATTTCCTCCGATCTCAGCTCCGAAGACGTGCCGGCCGAGGTCGCCGGGAACGCCAAAATGATGTTCCTCGAAGGCTATCTCTTCGACAAGGACAAAGGCAAAACCGCCTTCCTTGAAGCGGCGCGCGCCTGTCGTGCCGGAGGCGGGCAGACGGGTATCGCCATCTCGGATCCGTTCTGCGTCGAACGCCACCGGTCGGACTTCCTGTCCCTGATCGAACACGACATGGATTTTGTGATCGGCAACGAGGCTGAAATCCGCTCCCTGTTCCAAAAGGACGACCTGGCGGGCGATCTCGATGCCGTTGCCGAGATCTGCCCGCTGGTGGTCTGCACGCGCTCCGGGGACGGCGTGACCGTCATGTCCGCCGATGGCCGCCAGGATGTCCCCGTCAAAAAGATCGTGCCCATCGACGCCACCGGCGCGGGCGATCAGTTTGCCGCAGGGTTTCTCTTCGGCCTGTCAAAAGGCTATGAGATCGAACGCTCCATCAGGATCGGCAACGCCTGCGGACAGGAAGTGATTTCCCACATCGGCCCGCGCCCGCAGATCGACATGCGGGCAGAGTTGATCGCCCAGGGGCTTATCGAGGCATGATCCCCGACGGGTATCACGACATTCCACCCGGCAAGATCGCCGCCGTGGTGACGCTTCTGGAGATGCGCGCGCCCGCCCCCCCGCGCGATCGCCCCGCCCCGGAGGGCGTGTCCCTGATCCGTCTGAGCAACCCCGATCCGGAGGCCTACCGCCAACTCTTTACCCTTGTCGGGGCCGACTGGCTCTGGTTCTCCCGGCTTCAGCTCTCGGATGCGGCGCTGACAGACATCCTCACACATCCCGATTACCACGCCTACGCGGTCACCAGGGACGGCCGGCAGCACGGCCTGATGGAACTCAACTTCCGCGTCAAAGGGGCCTGTGAACTGGCCTATTTCGGCCTTGGTCCCGCGCTGGTGGGCACCGGCACCGGCGCCTGGCTGATGGATCAGGCCATCGCCCTGGCCTGGTCACACCCGATCACGCGGTTCCACCTGCACACCTGTTCACTGGATCATCCGGGCGCCCTGGCGTTTTACATCCGCACCGGCTTCACACCCACGGGCCGCAAGATCGAAATCGCCACGGACCCGCGCCTGACCGGAGACGTCGATCCGTCCCGGGCTCCGCATGTCCCCATCATCAGGCCTGCGTGAGCGATGCCCTGCTTCTTTCTTTTTGAAAATACCCCAGCGCTCAGCCCCGGCTTCGCCACCTAGCTGAGGTAAGGGCGAAACTGCGCCACAACCTGTTCATAAACGGCCCGCTTGAACGGAACGATCCGCGCAACCAGATCCTCGGGCGGCAACCAGCGCCACTGCGAAAACTCCGGATGTTGGGTCGCAATATTCACCTGATCGTCGCGCCCCAGGAAGCGAAACAGAAACCAGGTCTGCGCCTGCCCGCGATAACGGCCCTTCCAGAACTTGCCAACCAGGTCCGCAGGCAAATCATAGGCCAGGGGCTCTTCCGTCTGCGCCACCAGGCTCACCAGATCGGAGGTCACGCCGGTTTCTTCCCAAAGCTCCCTGAGCGCCGCGGCCTCGGCTGCCTCGCCCTTGTCGATACCGCCCTGCGGCATCTGCCAGGCCGGTTCGCTCCAGTCGATTCGCTGGCCGACAAACACGTGACCGGCGGTATTGGCCAGCATCACCCCGACGCAGGGTCGGTAGGGCAGGTTCGCAATCTCGTCCGGGCTGAGCGTCTTGGCCATGGCGTATCTCCTTCTGATCGCCCTCCTTTACCTGGACCAGAAGTTACGGCAACCCATTGACGCCGCGTTGAGCGTGACAAGTGCGCCGGGCGCGGCCAAGGTCGCGGTATCTTATCCGGGAGGGGACGATGACCACGCGCTATCCGCATCTGCTGCAACCGTTGGATCTGGGCTTCACCACGCTGAAAAACCGCGTTCTGATGGGCTCGATGCACACCGGCCTGGAAGAAACCAGGGACTGGAACCGGGTGGCCGAGTTTTACGCCGAACGGGCGCGCGGCGGGGTCAGCCTGATGGTGACGGGCGGCATTGGCCCGAACCTGGAGGGTTCCGTCCTGCCGGGCGCGGCCATGATGACCACCCAAGAGGATGTCGCCAACCACAGCGTCGTGACCCAGCGGGTGCACGACAGCGATGGCAAAATCGCCATGCAGATTCTGCATGCGGGGCGCTATGCCTATTCGCCGAAATGCGTGGCGCCCTCGGCGGTGAAATCGCCCATTTCCCCCTTCCCTCCGAGCGAACTGGATGAAGACGGGATCGAAAAGCAGATCTCCGATATCGTCACTGCCGCCTGTCTGTCCAAAGAGGCCGGATACGACGGAGTCGAGATCATGGGCTCGGAGGGTTATTTCCTCAATCAGTTCCTCGTCACGCACACAAACAAGCGGGACGACCGTTGGGGTGGCCCTTACGAAAACCGCATGCGCCTGCCCGTCGAGGTCGTCCGGCGCACACGCGAGGCCGTCGGCTCCGACTTCATCATCATCTACCGCCTGTCGATGATCGATCTGGTGCCCAACGGCTCGACCCATGACGAGGTCGTTCAGCTGGCCCAGGCGGTCGAGGCCGCCGGCGCCACGATCCTGAACACCGGTATCGGCTGGCATGAGGCGCGCATTCCGACCATCGCCACATCTGTCCCCCGCGCCGCCTTTGCCTGGGTCACCCAGAAGCTCATGGGCAAGGTGGGGGTCCCGCTCATCACCTCGAACCGGATCAATACACCCGAAGTCGCCGAAGAAATCCTGACCAAAGGCTGCGCCGACATGGTGTCGCTGGCCCGCCCGCTGCTGGCGGATGCGCATTTTGTGGCCAAAGCACGGTCCGGCGCAGGTGACACAATCGCACCGTGCATCGGCTGCAATCAGGCCTGCCTGGACCACACGTTCAGCGGTAAACTCACCTCCTGCCTGGTAAACCCGCTGGCGTGTCATGAAACGGAACTCTCGATCGAGCCCGCGGATTCACCCAAGACGATCGCTGTGGTGGGCGCCGGCCCTGCCGGCCTGTCCGCCGCCATGACAGCGGCGCAGCGCGGCCACAGGGTCACGATGTTCGAAGCCAGCGGTCAGATCGGTGGCCAGCTCAACCTCGCCCGCCAGATCCCGGGCAAGGAGGAGTTCCACGGGCTCGTCCATTGGTATGAGACGATGATCCGCGATCTCGACGTTGAGCTCCGTCTCGATACACATGCCACGCCGGACATGCTGAAACCCTTCGATGAAATCATTATTGCCACGGGTGTTACACCGCGCGACCCTGCAATCCCGGGTCAGGACAGCGACAGGGTCATGACCTATATAGACCTGCTGAGCGGTCAACGACCGGCCGGCAGCGAAGTTGCGGTGATTGGCGCAGGCGGCATCGGCTTCGATGTGGCTGAATTCCTGGTTCACGATGGTGAAAGCCCAACCGAAAACGCCGCCCTCTGGCGCCGGGAATGGGGCGTGGCAGACCCCGAAGATCACCGGGGCGGCCTGGCGCCGCATGGACCCGAACCCGAAGCCCCCGCCCGCTCGGTCACCCTGCTCCAGCGCAAGACCGAGAAACACGGCAAGACGCTTGGGAAAACCACTGGCTGGATTCACCGCGCCGCACTGAAAATGAAAGACGTCAACTTTGTCGGCGGCGTCAACTACGAGCGAATCGACGACAGCGGCCTGCATGTCTCATTCGGCGAAGCCCGCGAAAACCCAACGACAGTCGAGGCCGACACGATCGTCCTGTGCGCCGGCCAAAACCCGAACCGGGCCCTCGCAGACGAACTCGAAGCTTTGGGTCTAACCCCTCATGTTATCGGAGGCGCGGACGTCGCTGCAGAGCTCGATGCAAAACGGGCCATCGATCAGGGCGTCCGGCTCGCCGCGATGCTCTGACCTGCTGCTTCTTTCTTTTTCTAAATACCCAGATACAACCGTGATCTAAAACGCGACGCGTGGCAGGGGGGCGCTGCCCCCGCCGCCTGCGGCGTCTCCCCCGGGTGTATTTCCCAAAAGAAAGAAGCAGAGACAGGTCTAGGCGTCATGCGCGGCGCGGCTGTCGGTCGGGGCTTGGTGACGATCGTGCAGACCATAGTCGCGCAACACATGCGCCACGCGGAGACGGTAGTCGGCAAAGAGACCGGCACGCCCTTTGGTCTGCGCCCTCCGGTGGGCCACCAACTGGCGCCATTGATTAATGGACTCTTCATCGCGAAAAAACGAGAGCGACAGCAGCTTGTCCGGGTCGGTGAGACTTTGAAAGCGCTCGACGGAAATGAACCCGTCGATCTCCTGGACCAGAGGGCGCATTTCAGCGGCGACGTTCAGATAGTCCGGTTTGCGGCCCTCTGCCGGAATGACTTCAAAAATGACGGCAATCATTGGGGTCCTTTCTTGGGGTCTCTTGCGCGTTTGAGCCATGTGCGGTCCTCGCGCAGGATAAATCGTTCCCGCTGGGCAAAAGCGTAGTTTTTGCGGCCCAATGGGTCAGCAGCCAGACGCGCGCGGTAGGTTTCATATGCCGCCAGGCTGTCAATGTTGTAGATCCCGTAGGCCAGGGTCGAAGAGCCTTCGTGCGGCAGATAATACCCGACCAGGTCCGCCCCGTTTCTGGGAATGGCTTCGTGCCATGTTTCAGCGTAGTCTGCAAAAGCAGCCTGTTTGGTGGGGTCGATGTGATAGCGGATGATACAGGTAAGCATCTTGGATCCCTTCATTGACGTGGTCCACCCGGTCTAGGCGATGGACGGGTCGACATGTTTCGACTAGCATCGAAGTATGAAAGAAGGTCCCGATATCGCCCGCGTGGCCACCTTGGTGGGCGACCCTGCGCGCACGAACATGCTCTGCGCGTTGATGTCCGGCAAGGCGCTGACCGCGACCGAGCTGGCGGGGGAAGCCGGGGTGACCCCTCAGACAGCCTCGTCGCATCTCAGGAAACTCGAACAGGGGCGACTGGTTGAGTGCCGCGCGCAGGGCCGGCATCGGTATTACACATTGGCCAGTGAAGATGTCGCCACGGCGCTGGAGGCGCTTATGGGGCTTGCCGCGCGGCAAGGGCAAATGCGGACGCGCACCGGGCCGCGAGACCCAGCCTTGCGGACTGCGCGTGTGTGCTACAACCATATTGCCGGGACGATGGGGGTGCAGATCTTCCAATCCATGCGGGCGCAAGGGTGTTTCGTGTTCGGACCGGAAACTCTGGATCTGACCCCCGCCGGCCAGGCATTTGTGGCGAAAATGGGGATCGACCTTGAGGCCATGCCGACGAGCCGGGCGCCGCTGTGCCGGGAGTGCCTCGATTGGTCGATGCGCCAGTCGCATCTTGCCGGGCGCCTAGGCCGGGCCATGCTGTCGCACTTTGTTTCGTTGGGCTGGATGCATCGGGTGCCGGACAGCCGGGTGCTCCTGCCGTCTGCCGAAGGCAAACGTCAGTTGAAAGCGTTGTTTGGCCGCACGATTACATCAATTTAAGTTTCCTCTTCCCAAACGATCTGGCCAATACCGCGATATTATCCAACCAACGCCCGGTTCTTGCCCCTTTTCGTGCTCATACCCGTCCCAGCACCTTTGGACGATTGAGGAGCGATGTATGGATCGCCTGACCGAAATGGAAGCCTTTGCCACTGTCGTGGACCAGGGCGGCTTTACTGACGCCGCCAAGAAAATGGGCATCTCGAAATCCGCCGTCTCCAAGCATGTCTCGTCCTTGGAAGCCCGTTTGGGCGCACGATTGCTGAACCGGACAACCCGGCGGGTCAGCCCGACCGAGATCGGATTGGCCTACTACGACCGGGCGCGGCGCGTGCTCAATGATGCCGGAGAGGCTGACGCTCTCGTGACATCCATGCAATCTGCGCCCTCGGGCCTCTTGCGGATTTCCGTGGCGACCGATTTTGGCGTCAACCACCTGTCCCCGGTGCTGAGCGATTTTCTCAACGATTTCCCGGATATCACCGTGAACATGGTGCTGAACAACCGGTATGTGGAGCTGATATCCGAAGGCTTTGACATGGCGATCCGAATCGGAGAGCTGGAAGACAGCTCTCTGCGAGCGCGCAAGCTGACGGAAACCACGAAGCGCATGATCGCGGCACCGTCTTATTTCGAAGCCCACGGGCGGCCGCAGAAGATCGACGAGTTGAACGAACACAAGCTCCTGCACTATTCCAACCAGTCATCCGGCAATGTCTGGAAACTGACCGCGCCTTCGGGCGAGAAGCGGCAGGTGCGCACGGCCGGGTGGCTTTCGGTCAACGACGGGCAATCCTTGCTGAATGCGGCAATTTCGGGATTGGGCATCGCCTATCTGCCCAGCTATCTCTACGCTGACGCCATGAAAGACGGGCTGATCGAGGATGCGCTGCCGTCCCTGCCGATGGAGTCGCAAGGGATCTATGCGGTTTATCCGCCGGGCCGGTTTACCCAGCCCAAAGTCCGCGCGTTTATTGACTTTCTGGTCCATGTCTTTGCGGAAAAGGGTCCCGCTGACTGGTGATGTGACGCGCCCCGACTGCTCACCCCGGAGCGGAAAATTGAAATTTTCCGGCCCGTTTTCCGAAATGGAAAACGGCGCCCTGACCCCCGTGCTTGCGATTTCGGAGAGGCCGGACTAAGCACGCGTCAGCGTGTCTGGGGCAACCTCGGCATCATTCGCCGAACCGGCGAGAGGGGGATCGAGGTGCGTTTTCTAGTCAGCCGCGTGATCAAGCTTTTCGCGACCCTGATCAAAGTTCTCTGTCTCGTACACATTCGGGTCTTCCCCAAGGCCAGATTTTCGATCCCGACTTTTGCGCCTGCGCTGATCCGCTCCAAATCCGCGCGCAAGATCCCGCGCCAGGTCTTTCAGATCAGCTATGATCAAAAGGTCTCTCTGGCGATTTACATCGAGTGGCTCTTCAACCGGTTGATGGCCGCGGATCATGACTTTCACTTGCACATCGATAAAACCTCCGCGCGTGACTGGATAAACGACACATATCCCAGCGAGATCGCCGATACGTTCAACCGGCTTCAAATCGGCGCCGCTCAGGCGGATTACTGGCGCATTCTGGTGCTCTTGAAGAACGGTGGGATCTATCTGGATACCGATGCGAATTTCGTCTGGCCGCCGTCCTGGTCAATCCCGAACGACGCGGATGAATTCTTTATCCAGATGCGGGATGGGGAAGTGACGAACTACTTCCTCGCTGCGGCGCCGGGCAATCGTTTCTTCACCGAAATTGAGAGGCTTGTGCGGCAGAACATCCATGCCAACACGCATGACAACATCTATGAAATGACCGGTCCGCGTGCAATGCAGCCTGCTTTGGAGAAAGGCGGCTACACCTCGGGCAGTTTCCGCACCATCGCGCATCACGGGCAGTTCACCAATGAACGGTTGCAATATCCGGATCGTCACAAAAAGAAGTGGTGGCGCGAGCAGGAAGACAAGTCGATCCTGCGCTAGCCCCGGACGCCGTCAGTCCGGCAGCAGAACCGCTTCGATCCGGCGGTTGAGCGCCTGTCCGGCCGTCTCCAGGGATGTCGTGCGCGGCGCGAATGGGCCAACCGAGACCGCCACGACACGGTCTGGGTCAGTGGCAAAATCGGCAATCAATTGTGCCCGAATGTCCTGCGCCGCCGTGAGTGCCTGTTCCTCTTCCTCCCCGGCCCCGCCCGTGTGCGCCACGATGGCCAGACGCAGGTCCGCGCGCCGCGCCAGCACCGCGGCAAGGATCTCCAGGTCGGCCCCATCCGACCGATCTGCCAAATCCGCTCCGGCCACAAGCACCAGCCGCCCGGTCTCCACCAAGCCCTGAGCGCGGTCCTGCGCCGCCTCGGAACTGCCCCGGCGCAGGTCTGAAATCTGCACCCAGGCGCCGCCAAGACCCGCGCTCACCAGCAGGCTGACCGCATCGCCCTGTGCGTTCATCGCGGACACAAACTGGAAGTCGGACAGATCAACGAACATGTCTGGCGCCGGGACCACATCGATGGAAAACCGGAAATCAAACCCGCCACAAGCCCGCGCCTGACACCGGTAGAGCACAGAATATCCGGCGGCCTCAATCTGTTGCACCAAGGGGTCAAGGACCTGGGCCGTGGTCAACCCGGCATCCATGCGCCATGTTTGCCGGATCAGACGGCCCGTAGCCGTCACGGTGGGCAGCCCGTCGGCGCCCCAGGGACCGACCGGAACGGCGTGGGCGGTCTGCGACACGCGTTCCGACAGCGCCCGGGCCTGCGCCGGCAGATCCAACTCGATGGCCTGGACCGGCGCCGCCGCCAGACAGGCCAGGACCAGTGGCAGGATCCGGATCATCTGGCTTGCGCGTGGTATTCCGGGTTGGGCTGCATGGCGGTGGCCGAGGCGACGCGATTGGTCATGTTGAAGAACGCCGCCACATTGGCAATGTCCCAGATGTCCCGGTCCGAAAATCCGTGATCCCGCAGCGCCTGCCGGTCAGCCTCCTCGATTTTCCAGCTTTCGGTCGTGACCTTGGCAGCAAAATCAAGCATCGCCCGCTGGCGCGGCTTAAGCGGCGCCATCCGGTAGTTCATCACCATGTATTCGCCAAGCGCCGGATCGCCCGACAGCGCCCGCACAGCCGCCCCATGCGCGACCTGACAATACCAGCAGCGGTTCAGGGACGAGACCACCACAGCGATCATTTCCCGGTCCAGCTTGCTGAGGTTGCTCTCGCTCAGCATCAGGTCGTTGTAAAGTGCGGTGAATGCGTTGAGCTTGTCGACGTCAAAGGCATGCGCCTTGAGCACATTGGGCACCATGCCCAGCTTGTCCTGACAAATGTCAAAATAGCGCTGGGTCGCCTCGGGCAGAGGGTCAACCATAGGCAGGTCAAGGGCCGTGGTCGCGTCAGACATTAGAGATCCTCCCGGGAGCTACGTCGATAATGATATGCGGTGACCTCGGTCATGGATAGCGTGGCGTAAAGGCGGTTGGCCGCCTCATTGACCCGCGTGCAGAGCACCACAAGGGTGTCCGCCCCATGTGCCTGCGCCCAGATCGCCGCGGCGCGCATCATCCATTGGGCCAGACCCTGGCGGCGGAACGCTGAACGGACTTCCAGCGCGTGCAACATCGCAACCCGGTCGTGTATGGCGATATAGGCGACGGCCGCGGGCTTGTCCGACATCCGGCCCAGCAAAGCCGTTTTGGGCCCGCTCGCCCGCTCCATCACAGCAATACGTCCTGGCCCGATACCACCCTCCATCCACAGCTCGCACATGATCGCCAGCGGTTTCCAGACCTCGAAAACCATCACGGGCGGCACGGGCTGACCCGTCAACTGCGCCGGCGCACAGGCCAGGGCCCGGACAGGATCGTGGATCACATATCCGCGCGCTGCCAGCATGTCATCCAGCGCGTCGTCGCCGGGCCGTATCAGGAACAGCGGCGCCTGACCCAATGCCGCGGCCTGGGCTTCGGCATGCGGAATATCCGCGTCGCACACGCCAGCGCGCGCCGAAATCGCCGACACGCGTTGCCCGCCGCCCCGACCCTCCCGGCACATCCAGGGTCCGGTTTCAATCATTCGCGCAGGCGGCCAGGTGCCATCGATCGCGGCGAATACGCGCTCTGGCGTCATGCGTCAAAGTCCCGCGCAAGCCGGGTCATGGCGGTGCTGATCTGCGCACCATCCTGTCCGCGCACCACGACGCTGGCGCCAAAGGCGCCGTCCTTCTGAAAGGGGTAGCAGCCAATGGACAGATCCGGAAAATCGGCCGCCAGATCGCTCAAAGGCCCCGCAATCTCGCCTTCGGGGCGGTCCAGGATGAGGGTTTGGCTTAGCATCGGTGCGCCTCCGGCCAGACCCGGCAGAACAGAGGCCACCATCGCTTCGAAAATCTTCGGAACGCCCGCCATCACATGAACATTGCCCAGGGTAAACCCGGGCGCCACCGAGACCGGGTTGTCAATGAGGGACGCCCCCTCCGGGATCCGCGCCATCCGCAGCCGCGCCGCGTTCATCTCCACGCCCCGGCTGTCGTAATGTGCGGCCAGTAGCGCGCGGGCGTCGTCCCGCACATCGATCGGCGTCTCAAAGGCCGCGGCGATGCAATCCGCAGTGATATCGTCGTGGGTCGGGCCGATTCCCCCGGACGTGAAGACTTGGTCATAGGCGGCGGACAGGTCCCGGACCGCCGCAACGATCGCCGCGGCATCGTCGCGCACCACCCGCACCTCGCTCAGATCGATCCCATGCCGTGCCAATTCGCCTGCAAGATGGTACATATTGGCGTCGCGCGTGCGACCGGAGAGGATTTCATCTCCGATCACCAGCATTGCGGCAGTGGGATTGGCCATGTCGGTCTCCTTGCATCGGGTCAGCCCGAGGTATAGGCCGCGCCGCATGCGCTTTCCATCCCCACTTGTCCCGGCCCGACTGATCCGGCGCTACAAACGGTTTCTCGCCGATTGCCGGTTGGACGACGGGCGCGAGATCACCGCGCATTGCGCCAATCCAGGCTCGATGATGGGGCTGGCCGAACCCGGCACAAGGATCTGGCTGGAACCCAATGACGATCCCCGCAAAAAGCTCAAATGGGGTTGGCGGCTGGTCGATCATGAGAACGGGCACTTCACCGGCGTGGATACATCGGTGCCCAACAAGGTGCTGCGCGCCGCGTTCGAGGCCCGGGTCATCGCGCCGCTGGACGCATACACCGAGGTCCGCCCCGAAGTGGCCTATGCCACAGGCAGCCGCATCGACTTCCTTCTGCGGGGCATCGGCCTGCCGGACGCCTATGTCGAGGTGAAGTCCGTGACCCTGTCGCGCCAGCCTGGACGCGCGGAGTTTCCCGACGCGGTCACGGCGCGCGGCACCAGGCACCTTGAGGCGCTGGCCAGCATGGCACAGGCCGGGCACCGCGCCGTCATGCTTTATCTGATACAACGCTCGGATGCAGACTGCTTTGCCCCGGCCGCAGACATCGATCCTGCCTATGCGGCGGCCCTGCCGGTCGCCGAGGCTGCCGGGGTCGAACTTTTGGCCTACAAGGCCGAGTTGAGCCCCGAAGGCGTAGGCCTTGGAGCCTCCGTGCCGCGCTGCAGCAAAAAGTAATGCAACTGTGACAATAAAATGCTAGGAGCCCCCACAATCGCACCAGCGGCATGACAAGCGCCTGGGGACAGGCACATGGCGTAGTCTGGCGTTCACATTTTTGAGCACCAATCGTCCCGAAATGTCGCACCTACTGGCATATCTGGCCGCAAAAGCATATTATTTGGCCGGGAAAAGGAGATAGCGGACGTGGACAAGGCGCGCGGCAGACTGACGAAAGACGGTATCCGGATCTACGATCCGGCCGATTTCGCTGGCATGCACGCGGCCGGCGAACTCGCGGCGCGGATCCTTGATGCAATTGCGCCCTGGGTGGTCCCGGGCCAGACGACCCAGACCATCGATCGCCGCATCACAGAAATGGTCGAGGAGGCGGGCGCCACCTCTGCAACCATCGGTTACAAGGGCTATCAGCACGCCAGCTGTATCTCGGTCAACCACGTGGTCTGCCACGGGATCCCGGGGCCGAAGATTCTCAAGGACGGGGACATCCTGAACATCGACGTCACGGTGATCGTGGACGGCTGGTTCGGTGATACAAGCCGCATGTATGTCGCCGGCAAACTCCCGCGTCGGGCCGAACGTCTGATCGAGGTGACCCATGACGCGCTGTTCAAGGGGATTGAGGCGGTCAAGCCGGGCAATACCTTCGGCGACATCGGCCATGCGATCCAGACCTTTGTCGAAAGCCATCGGATGAGCGTCGTGCGCGACTTCTGCGGGCATGGGCTGGGGCGCGTGTTTCACGCACCACCAAACGTGCTGCACTATGGCCGCCCGGGCACCGGTGCGGTTCTCGAAGAAGGCATGTTCTTTACCATCGAGCCCATGGTCAACCTCGGGCGGCCCGAAACCAAAACACTGGCCGATGACTGGACCGCTGTCACCCGGGACAAATCCCTGTCAGCGCAGTTCGAACATTCAGTCGGCGTCACCGCGGACGGGGTCGAAATCTTCACCCTATCCCCGGCCGACAGCTTCCATCCGACATACAGCTGATCGCAGACGCGCCGCTCCCCGGACAGGTGCGCAGCCCCCTGCTTCTTTCTTTTTCCAAATACCCCGGCACACCGCGACACACACCACCCATGACCCGTGAAAGGCGCGGCGGGGTCAACCCCGCCCTACATCCCCGTCCCGCAGGCCCAAGGATCAAAGGCCCAAACGGGCCGGCACCTCGTCCAGATGACGTATGACCTCGGCACCCAGATCCTCAAGGTGCGCGCCATCCCCGGCCGGAACCAGACCGAAACAGCGCATGCCGGCGCCGACAGCGGCTCTGACGCCGCTGCGGCTGTCCTCGACAACGACGGCCCGTTCGGAGGGCACATTGAATTGCGCCGCGGCCAGGTGGTAGAGCGCCGGGTCCGGCTTGGCGACGCCATGCGTATGGGCCGAGATCATATGCGGCGCGAACCGCTCCCAGAGACCGTTCTGCCCCAGCGTGACCCGCATCTTGTCCGGAGACCCGTTGGATCCGACGCAATAGGGGATGCCCGCTGCATCCAGCCTGTCGAGCAACGCCACCACGCCGGGCATCAGATCGACACCCTCCGCCAGACGCGCGTATATCGCGGCGTAAATGTCATCTACCCATCCTTCCGGCAGATCAGCGCCCATTGACCGGGCGGTCTGGAACACACCTGCCATCGTACCGCCGACAAAAAGACGTTCGGCCTCCTGATGCGTCACGTGCAAGCCATAGCTGGCCAGGTTGGCAATCAGCACGTCGTTGGCGGGCGGTTCGCTGTCCACCAGCACGCCATCACAATCGAAAATCACCAGATCAGTCATCCAGACCCTCCGCACCGCGCCACCGCATCAAAGTCACATGGGTGTCTCCATAGCGGCGCTGGTCGATGAGGTCGAACGCTTTGGGCGCAGCCATGGCCTGCGCCTCTTCCCAGACCACAAGGGCCTCCGGCGCAAGCCATCCCCCCGCCGTAGCCGCGACCAGCGCCCTTTCTCCGAGCCCGCGTGAATAGGGCGGGTCGAGAAACACCAGATCGCAGGGTTTGCCCGGTCCCGGTGACAGCGCATCGCGTGCCAGAATCTCAACCTCGGACTGAACATCCAAAGTTGAGACATTTTCACGAATAAGAGACACAGCTTTGCGCCCCCTCTCGACAAAGGTGACATGGCTGGCCCCGCGCGACAATGCCTCCAGGCCCAAGGCACCGGTTCCCGCAAAGAGATCCAGCACCCGCGCGTCCGCGATCGCATCAAGGTGGGTGAGCATGGAAAACAGGCTCTCGCGCACCCGATCCGAGGTGGGCCGCAGATGTGCGGCCGGATCGCCCTTGCCCAACGCGGCAAGCCGGCGCCCTCGGAACCGGCCAGCGACGAGTCTCACGTGGTCAACAAAGCTTTGAGATTGGACGCCGGATCCGCAACCACTGCCGGATCGGCGCTTTCGTTGGCCTCGATCAGGCGTTTGCCAACCATATAGGCGCGCGGGTCGTTCATCGCGTCCACCGCGATCAACCGACCATCGGCGAAATACCAAAACGAAACCGACAGGTCATCGGTCCGCCGCTCCACCACCTCTGTATAGCCTGCGTTCAACCCGGCGATTTGCAGCTTCACATCATATTGGTCCGACCAGAACCAGGGTGTGGCCTGATAGGGCACCTCGGCGCCCAGCATGTTCTGCGCCACCACTTCGGCCTGATCGATGGCATTGGGCACGCTTTCGAGCCGCAAGCGCCCGGAGCCATGCGGGAAAGAGCAGCAATCACCGGCCGCCCAGATCCGGGGATCCGAGGTGCGCCCAAACGCATCCGTCCAGATCCCATCGTCAATGCGCAGCCCTGCCGCGGCGGCCAGGTCGGTCGCAGGCGCGATGCCGACACCAACAATCACCAGATCGACCTCAAGCACGGTGCCGTCGGTCAGTTCGGCGCCCGTGACATGCCCCTCTCCCAGAAGCCGGGAGAGCCCGACGCCTTCGCGAATATCAACACCGTGATCGCCGTGCAGCTTGCGGAAATAGGCGCTGGTTTGCGGCGCGGCCACGCGTTGGAGAATGCGATCCGCCATCTCCACCAGCACCACCTGCATGTCTTTCTTTGCGGCCACCGCTGCTGCTTCCAGCCCGATGTAGCCGCCGCCCACGATCAAGGCACGTGCCCCGGGGTTGACCGACTGGGCCATTGCATCCACATCCGCCAGCGTGCGGACTTCGTAAACGCCGTCCAGATCGCCCCCGATCGCGGACGGCAGCCGGCGCGGCACCGACCCCGTGGTCAGGGCCAGCTGGTCATAGGGCAGGACTTCGTCCCCGTAAGACACCGTCCTTGCATCGGTATCAATTGCCGTCACCGCCTGACCCAGTCTGAGCGTGATCCCCTGCTCGGCGTAAAAACTCTCGGGCCGCAGATAGAGCCGATCCTGGGTCATCTCACCCAGCAGATAGGCCTTGGACAGAGGCGGCCGCTGATAGGGGATCACGCTCAGACTGGGTCAGGCGGTGACGGCAATTGATACCGATGCAAGGACGGTGTCTTACGGGGACGAAGTCCTGCCCTATGACCAGCTGGCCCTGACCACGGGGTCG
>JBCDEC010000094.1:0-16034 GCA_039179965.1 Pseudomonadota bacterium | reverse complement strand
TGTTCTTCAAAATCAAAATTCGGCCTCTTTGAAACGTCCCGAAAATCATCTGGCAGTGATCGCGCCAGCACGACCGCAGGCAGACCCAATAGCGCGCCAGTCCGCTCCTATGGTCACCGCAGCTGCGACGCCCACCAGGCACAGGGTTCACATCCCGCAATTCACCATTGGGTCATAGGCAGTTGCAGCGGCGACGGCCTGAAGCCATCGCCAGTTCGTCACCTGTCTGGTCGCAGCAACGGGCTATCCCTCGAAGATCGCTCCCAGTTTCATCGCTGCGGACTGCGCGCCCGAGACCTTCAGCTCGCCGGTCATCATACCGGACATGGGATGCAGGTCGCCGCTCAGCAATTTGCCAAGGTTCTCGCGTGAGATGGTCAGCGTGCAATCTGCATCCTGATCAGAGGCATCGACGTCTGACCCGTTCACAAAGATCACGCCGTCCTCGCCGCAATCAAACTTAACTGTTTGCCCAATGCCGCCATCCCCGATGCGGGCGCGCATTTCCGTCATGATTTCATCGATCGTCATTCCGTGTTCCTTTCTTGGAGATCATCTTTTTTGACGGTCACGCGCCTTGCTCGTCTTCAATCCAGTCCAGCATCACGCGTCGAAACAACATCCCGGCCTTGTCGCCGGCGATGACCATTTCCTCGAACGCGATGTTGTCGTCCTCAAGCAGCGATTGCATGTGCTCGCAGGCCCATTTGTCTTCAGCGAAACCGTTGGACACGATCGTTTTTGTAAAGTCCCAGTACATGTCGTTATCGAGCGCATAGTCCCCGGAGATCGACCACCAGTAGTGGGTCTTGGTCCGCGTCTCGGGCGTCATGAAATGCATGATGTGCTGGCCAAACACTTCGCGATCGGGATCGTCGGCTGCGCCCACAATGATCGGCGCAAATCCTTTGAACACGCCCGGGGAGACGGCATAGCCGCCATCATGGCGTTCGACAGGGCGGCCTTTGACGCGCTCCTGGATGTCCGGAGGCAAGGCACCAATCGCACGTTTGGGATCGCGATCAATCCGGTTGCAGAACACGCCTTCGGGCGTTTTCTTGACCTCCCATGGCAAGTCAAAGAACCACTCCTCAAACGGGAAGGAGTTCATGTGCAGGAACACGAAATGGCTGAGATCATTCAGATTCTCCTGCATCAAAAGGTAGTTCGAGTTGATCCCCATCTCCTCTAGGATCGTCCGGTGCTTTCCATCCTCGAAAAAGGCGACATCCGGGAACCGCTCTTCGATTTCGGGATGGTCGGGATCCCCCATCCAGATCCAGGCAAATGGGCCAAACTCACGCACGGGATAGGTGCGCAGTTTCTTGTCGGGACAGGATTTCTGAATGGGGATCCGGTGAATGGATCCGTCGGAATTGTATTCGATCCCGTGGTATCGGCACACCAGTTGATCGCCCTGCAGATAGCCTTCGGACAGCGGGAAAGAGCGATGCAGACAGCGGTTCTGCATTGCCACCAGCTTGCCCGCCTCGGTGCGGAAAAAGACCAGCGAACGCTCAAGCAAAGTCTTGGCCTGCGGCTTGCGCTCAAAGCTGTCCTTCAGGCCGGCGATGTACCAATGGTTATAGGCAAACGGCAGCTGAATATAGGTTTCCACGTGTTTGATCTGCTGTGCGAAGTCTTTCATCACATCTCTCCCGTCGAAACGGGCCTCCCTGATGGTTGCGTGATTGTCCCGAACACCACGGCAAGCCCGGCGATTCGAGAAATTAGACAGGTGCCATATTAAGGAAAATATATTTTATTGTAAGAAAAATCTGTCGCTGGATCTGGAAGCAATGCTGACGTATTCTCCTTCAATGGAGCCAAACATGGATCAATCGCCGCGTCGAAAACCGGGCCGTCCAGTCTCGGACGCACCTGTCGTGACACGCGTTCAGATCTTGGAAAAGGCACTCGAAGCCTTTGGTTTGCATGGCTTTGAGGCAACCTCGTTGCGGGCTCTGTCACGCGATCTCGGTGGCAGCCATGGTTTGGTGCATCATCACTTTGGCAGCAAAGACGCGCTTTGGACGGCCGCAATTGATCACGCGCTGGGTCAAATCAAGGACCGGACGGAACACCTCAGCGATGCAACGCGACCAGAAGCATCCACGAAAACCTACCTGCGCGATACTCTGGCGGACGTCATAGCCATTACGATTGAATACCCGATGCTCGCGCGAATTGCCCTGGACGAAGGCGCCAGGGGCGGACCCCGGTTGGACTACCTCTACGACAACTACTACGGTCCAATAGATAAAATCTGGCGCGACGCCGTCTCGCGGGCCGGGATGGTCAGTCGCACCTCGTTCGTCGACGAAGCGCGGATGATCTTCTTTATGACCGTTGTGGGCGGTAGCGCACCTTACTTTGCACCAGCCCTGGCCGACAAATTCGAGGGCGCTCCACTTGCGGAGAACAGCAGGGCCGAAAGCTACGCCCAAAGCATGGCTGATTTGATCTTCGACGGACTGAGCCTGAGCTCAGATCAATAGCGCTCCGGGACGCGCAAACCGGCCAGGGGCCATCTTTGCCGGACAGTGCGCCCGTCAAAGCGTCATCATAAAGATTGGATAGTCGACATGGCCCGGGTTTTGAGCCACGCACGCGTGCTTTTTCCCCGGACGTCTGGCCTGCGCGTCCAAGGTGGATTTGCGCAAGGCGAACCGGGTATCGGGGGAGGGCCGTTCGCGATGCGCCACCAACGTCCCGCTGATGGGTTGCATCATTGCCCGGCAACCGGTCGATGCAGTCATGCCAAGCCATCACCGCGGGCCTGTGGCGAGCGCCGGTCTGTTATGGCTCTTGGCGCCCCCTGCGCGCGCTGTGTGATAGCCCAGTCAAGATGAACTTCTGCGCGGATCAGATCCCCGTTGCCCGCCTTCGGTCAAATCTGCGCCGCAAACGGTCAGCGGAGTTGTTTCGCCCAGCCTGCGGGCAAGACAACTGATAACTGACTTGCAGCCACAGGTGCGAGGACGCGGTTGATGACCGAGCAGGAGATCATGTCACGGATGGAGAACTCGGTATCTGAGGCTTTTCTTGACGGCCAGACGTCGCGCAGGTTTTGGATCAATGGCTGCCAACAGACTCAAAGTCTGACCCAGATGGATATGTCTGCGCCAGTGCTCATGTTCCCGATCATCGGTCGCAAGACAATCACCGTGGACCGTCACGTCTACGATACAGAACCTGGCGAGATCCTCGTCCTTCCAAAAGGCTTGCGATTTGATCTGGAGAACATTCCGGTGCCAGGGCGGACCCGTTTTCTCGGCGTCTCTTTGGTGTTCGACCAACAGACCATAGACCTGTTTTCCAAGGTCTACGCGGATGGCATGAAAGACTGGCACCTCACGCCCAAGTGGAAGGCTGTCGGTTCTGACGACATGTTCTCTTTGATTGCGGATTGGCTGGCCCATGATCGCAAGTATTCCTCAGACATGGTCCAGACCCGCCTCAGGCTGGTTGAGATCCTGTTGATACTGGCGCGGCAGGGCGTGGCGGGGAACCTTCTGATATCGCGTTCCGATACGTTGGCCGAGCGGATCACCCAACACCTTTTGACGGACCTGTCGCGGGATTGGTCCGTGACTGATCTGACCAGGACACTGGCGATGAGCGAAAGCACACTGCGCCGCAGGTTGCGCAGCGAAAACACCGGCTTTCGCGAGGTGTTGGAAGACGCCCGTTTGAACCAGGGTGTCGAGCGGGTGATGTCATCGGATATGCCGATCGGGCAGATTGCATTCGACTGCGGATATCAGTCGCAATCCCGTTTCGCAGAGCGGTTTCGAATGCGGTTTTCCATGAGCCCGACGGAATTGCGCGCAACGCGGAAACAGCAGCGCGGGAACCTTGTCTCGCTGGATCAACACCGCCCTGGCCATTGACCGCCTCAGGCGCGCGCCTGACTGTCCAAGGCGCGAAACAGGCGGCAGCACTGGCCATCCTTTCCTGAGTTACTCAGGAAAGGAAAACCTATGACACTTTCGTTCAAAACTCTCATCTTTGCATGCGCCCTGGCAGCAACGCTCCCGGGGAGCGCATCAGCGCAGCAGAGCATCGATCTGCCAGATCTCGCCTTCGCGCCAGAGGGTATTTCCAATGACAAGGCGGGCAATCTGTTTGTCGGCAGTCTGACCCAGGGCCGTATCGTGAAGATCGCCTCCGGGTCAGGGGATGTTTCGGAGTTTGCCTCCGCCGGTGCAAACGGACTGGTCTCGGTCGTCGGCGTCCATGTGGAAGGCGGGCAGGTCTTTGCGTGTTCTTCCGATCCGGGGATTGGCACGCTGACGGGAACCGCCGCGCCGGCGCTTGTCGCCTTTGACGCCGTGAGCGGAGCGCCAACCGGGCGCTTTCCACTGCCCGAGGGCGGCATCTTCTGCAACGACATTGCCGCGCTTCCAGACGGTACAATTCTGGCGACCGACAGTTTCGTGCCCCGTATCTATGCCCTCAAGCCCGGCGCGGATCGGTTGGACATCTGGCTGGATGACAGCCGCTTTGAGGGAGACGGGTTCAACCTGAACGGCATCGCGTATGATGACGGGGCGATCTATGTGGCCCGCTATAACCTTGGAACCTTGCACAAGATCCGCGTTGACGCAGACGGTCATGCCGGTCCTGTCGAAGACATCGACCTGCCGGCGGACATCCACGGGGCCGATGGGCTGACGGCGCTGGGGCAAGGCCGGTTTCTGATCGTCGAAGGCGGCGGCTTGAGCGCGGGTGCGCGGGGCGCCTTGCTGGGTGTCACATTGGCAAACGGCACCGCCCGGATCGACACGCTTGCGACGGATCTGAACGTGCCGACCACGGCAACCATTGTCGGGAACACGGCCTATGTCGTCGAAGGTCAGCTTGATCATCTGTTCGATCAGACCGCAGGCCCGGCCGATCCATACCGTATCCTTGCAATTGAATTGCCCAAGACCTTTCAGTGAACCCACACATCTGCTGCCGCCACCCCTGATGGAAAATTGGGGGTGACGGTGATCAGCGCAGTGCTTGGCTGCCCCCAGGCGTTTTAGAGATCTTCCGCTCGTTTCAGGCGCAGCACCCTGCAAGGTGGCACCAGGCGGTCCTACGCAGAGCCCGCCACCAACACCGGCGCTGCGGGACAAAGGGGCCATTCGCTCCTATCAGTTCAGCTACTGGTTGTGGCCCCACACATGACCTTGGCCGATCCTTCAGAATGCTGCGACGCGGTTCGTCAGATTGGCCGTGCGTTGCCAGCGCAAATGCAGGCCGGCGGTGCACAGAAAGACTGCCGGACAGAGCGGATGTTCACAGCGGCTGGGCCGATGTGGGCGTCCCTTGTATTGGGTTCGCGGTGAGCCGTCGCGAAAATTGCCGCGCAGACTTGGCCGATGTGCACGCTCCTGTCAGGACCGGGCCAACAGGGCGCGGATCGGGTTACCAAGTCATTGTTTCGGAGCCCTTTAAGCTCCAAACCGCTTGCTATTTGCAGATCGATTGCACCGATGCCTTCACGGCCTCTGGGGCGAATACTTTGTCTAACCAGCCGTCCTTGAAAATGACCGGCTCGGCTTCGGAGATCGCCAGCAAGCATCCGTCCGAGAGTTTTCCGCCAGGCTGAACTCCGAACGCCACGGCCAGCAGGATGGTCAGATGGCCCAGCAAAAAATCTTCCGCCGCTTGGTATGGAACACCTCTGCGTGTGGCCTCGTCGGTTGCGTCCTTTAGGACTTTTGCGAAGGTCGCGCCCACGGATTCCGACAGTGCCGGTTCCAAGATCGCCATTTGTTCGACTGTACAACGATGCGACCGCATCACAGGCGCATAGAAACTGCGGGCCAGTTTCTCACATCTTGCGTAATGCTCTTCCGGCCCCTGAGCGAGGGCGCAAATGATGTGTTGCCTGGCCGCAATGCCGCCGAAATAGTCCTTTTGCGCGATAGGGTCGGTCTCATCGTTGAACAGCGGCGGATGGCAGGGGTGGGATACGAAATAGGTGATGTCATCGCGCTGGGGCAGCGTCTCCGCATGAGGGGCGGCCGCGTCCAGCATGATCACGGCGGTACCCGGTTTCAGATCATCGACAAACCCTGCCAGAACCTTGCCAATCAACCGGTCCGGCACCGCCAGAATGACCGCTTCGGCATGGCTGAGCGCCTGGCCTTGTCCGACGCAATCCAGCCCGGTTTCATCCTTGAGCCGCTGTTGGCCCTCGGGGTTGATCTCAACGTGCAGGACGTCATAGTCGGTCTTGGCAAGGTTGGTTGCCAGACGCACCCCCATCTTTCCGCCAGCGCCCATCAGTGCAACTTTGTTCATGATACAACTCCCTTCATTTTCGGGCACGGCCATGGTGCCGATCCACCCATTTCGACTATGGCTGCGGGCCACCTTTGACCTGCAGAAAGAAATCAGGCGCGCCCATTTGACCGCCCTTCAGCGTCACTTCGAGACCATCGATGGAGTCGTCCGAGCTTGAATGCAGCCGGCAAACCGGTGCTCCCGGCGCAAGCGGCGCTACGGCCGTGAGCGCTTCGGCGCCAAGCGCTGTGAGGGCGTGGCCGGATGTATCTCCACCCCCGATGGCAACGCGGGGCAGCCCGGTTTGCTGTCGGATGGCCAAGACAAGCTGCCCCAAAGCGGTTCCAAGGCGATCATTCACATCGCTACCAAGCGCACCGGTTCTGTCGATGGCCTCAGCCATGCGCAGCAGCGACGGATCATCGGGACCGCGCGCTGTCGTTGCGAGAACGTCATGCCCGTCCGAGAGCAGGGCCAGGCTTGCCAGACGCACACGGTGCAGCTCTGCCACAAGGCGGTCTGGGTCCGTGGCGGATGCGGCATCGAAGTCCAGAATTTGGACCCCCTTTGCCTCGGCATAGGCGATTTGATCCGCAGTTGTCGGCGCACAGGAGCCAGATACGGCGAAGACTTGGTCGACTGGATGCAGGGTGGGCGGCGCGTAGTGCACGGGGATGACGCCCTGCGCGCGCCAATGGGCGACCAGCGCATATTCGACCCCTTGCGAGCCCACGGCGAACACCGGCCCTGCGCCACCCCGCCAGATGAGCAGCCCGGCGGCTGCCAGCGTCTCGTCGTCCACGACGTCGATGGCTAGGATCTTCGCCCCCTCCGCCAGACAGCGTTGCAGCGCGGCTTGCGCGGTGCCTGCCTTGATCGCGGCCAGATCAATGACACCCACCTGCAAGTCAGTTTGCCGGGACAGATGTCGGCCCAGATCAGCTTCGCCCATCGGTGTCACAGGGTGACGCGACATGACCGGGTGCCGGTCCAGTCGGTAGGTGTCAGATCCTGCCGCGGCAAAGAGCGTGCCAAACGCCTGATAGCGACGGATCGCGGGTGCGCCAACGACCAGGGGGATCCAGCCGCCGTCAAACACGCGCGCGCCCAACTCGGCGGCGACTCCGATCGAGCCGATCTCGGGGGAAGAATCAAAGGTCGAGCAGGTCTTGTAGTGTGAGACCGGCGCAGCGAACTGCTTGAGCGCGTCGAATACGGCGGGGAGATTGGTCTCCATCCAGGCAGGCGCTTTTGAGCGCGCGATGCCAGCGACCCCGATGGCCCGCAGGTCCGGGTATTGTGAAAGGATGTCAGACTCAGGCGGGTCCATGAACAGCATGGTCGGCACGCCGGCGAAACTCAGGACCTCCATCACCGCGGAGGATCCCGTGAAGTCATCGCCATAGAAGGTGAGAAGCGGCGTCATTGGCTCATCTCAATACGCGCCCAAGGCGGCCGCGAGGGCCTGGTGGTCCTTGGCGTATGCCTGAACGTCGATATCTTGCATCGCGGCGTCATAGGCCTCCCGCATCGCCATCACCCCTGAGGCAACGCCGCCGGGATGCGCCACGATCCCGCCGCCTGCGGTCACAAGAAAATCAGGGGAGCCCGCTGCCTCCAGTGTGGCCGCGGCCTGCCGGATCGTTTGGCCTGAGGAAAACACCGGCAGCGCGTGCATTTTGGTGCTCTGAAACAGCGGATCACGCAGGGACTGCGCGGATGCGACCACGCTGTCATTGGCTTCGGTGAACTTGTTGTCCAACCCGTTGACGTGCATGTGGTCTGCCCCGGCCAACCGCCACGGCTTGGACCACGCCGGATAAGACCAACCAAGCAGCGGATCGCGAGTCACCGCGCCCCAGCCCGCCCTGTGGGCATGAATCGGCAACTCCGTATGGCGCCCCAAGGCGATCATTCCAGACATGCCAACCGCCGTCAGGCAGGCCATGATGCAAGTCCCACCAAGGTCGCGCACCAGATCGTGCCGCTTGCGCATCTCATCGATCTCGCCTGTGAGGTTGAAGGCCACCATCACCTTTTGTCCGCTCTTGTCCGCCGCGACATTCACCGCGTGCATCACCGCTCGGACCCGATCCTCGAACGGACAGCTGGGACCGTCTGCCTGCAACTCATCGTCTTTGATAAAGTCGATGCCGCCGGCACAAAGCTGTGCGACCAGGGCGCCGGTGTCTTCTGCCGACAGGCCGACGCTGGGCTTTATGATTGTCCCGATCAGAGGCCTTTCATGAACGCCGGCAAGCCTGCGCGTGCCTTCGATCCCGAACTTCGGGCCAGTGTATCGCGTTGCAAAAGCCGACGGCAGCCGGATATCCAGCAGGCGAAGCCCAGAAAATGGCTGGAGTTCGAATAGGTTGCCAGCAATGGTCGCGATCAGGTTGGGCAAGGATGGCCCTATATTATCCAGCGGCCAGGACAAGGTGACATGCGCCCGCTGCCAGGCCCCGGGCTGCCCGCTCGCCGGGGTGGCCCCCGGCAGCGACGGCGCCGGAACCGTCTCCAGCAGTGAAAGGGTCTCGATCCGCGCCGCAGCCCGCTCTTTCAGTTCCGGCGTTTCACCCGGGACGGGGCGAAATGTGCCCGAAGACTGCTCGCCGGCCATGATCTCGGCGGCCTTCATCGGATCAATCGCCGTTTCAATCAGGTAGTCGGCTTCGATGCGCGTCGGATCGGCTCTAGGATCTGTCATTGATGCCCCGCACCGTCACGGTGCTTTCGCCGCAAAAAGCGGGTCTGACCGGTCCAAGTGTTCTTCGATCAATTGGGCGGCCCGGTCCGCATCATGAGCCTCAAGATGGTCGACAAGCCTCGCATGCTCCAGAAGCGTGGTGCTTTCGCGCCCTGACCAGTGCAGGAGGGGCGTGTAGTACTCCAGCAACCACGTCAGCATCGCGCGCATGACAACCTGTAGGAGCGGGTTTCCGGACAATTCGGCAATCGCAACATGAAAGGCGATGTCGGCCTGGATAAAACCTTCGGCATTGCCCAGCTCCTGTCGCTGCGCCTCTATCAGACCTCTCAGCCGCTGTGCATCGTTGTCACTGCAGCGCTCGGCGGCCAGGCTGACCGTCCCCGTTTCCAGGATTTTTCTGACCTGTTTCAGATGGACCAGATTGGATGGCTCGGTCGAGAGCAGTAGCTTCGCAATCTCGTCTACCTGTCCAACGGCAACCCCCGCGGTCAATTCGTTCACCCGGCTGCGTTCGCCTTGGGAAATCGTGATGACACCCTTGTTGGACAAGGCCTGCATCGCCTCGCGCACGGCGGGGCGTCCAACGCGGAACCTGTCCATCAGGTTGCGTTCGGACGGAAACGTATCACCGGCGGCCAATTCGCCTGACAGGATCATGGACCACAGCCGCTCGAAGACCTGATCAGACAGCTTCTGCCGGGTGACCGGTTCCGCCGCGGTGGCGCCTTGTGATGATTTTCCGTCCGCCATGGCCGCCTCTGAGACTTGCAATGACCCTATCTAGCGTGCACTGGTATGACAAGGTGATATGTTTGCCTGAACTGCAGGGAGCGTTGAATTGAAAGTTGCTCTGATTGGCTGTGGGTTTTTCGCGCAAAACCAACTTGAGGCCTGGCGGGACATCGACGGGGTCGCGGTTGTCGCCCTGTGCGACACCGATCCTGCAAAGCTGGCCGCGACGGGCAAAGCCTTTGACATTGCGCGCCAGTGTACCGACGCCGCGCAGCTTTTCGCGCACGGAGGCTTCGACATCGTCGACATCGCGACAACGGTCCAGTCGCACCGGCCTTTGGTCGAGATGGCGGCCCGCCACAACGTGCACGTTATCTGCCAAAAGCCCTTTGCCTCGAACATGGAGGATGCCCGGGCCATGGTCAGCGCGGTCGAAGCCACAGGCAAAACGCTTATGATCCATGAGAATTTTCGCTGGCAGTCAGCGGTCCGCAGGGTGATCGATGAAGTGCGCAACGGCACGATCGGCACGCCGTTCTTCGGTCGCGTCAGCTTTCGATCTGGCTATGACGTGTTTTCCGGGCAGCCATATCTGGCGGAAGGAGAGCGTTTCATTATCGAAGATCTTGGGATTCACATCCTCGATATCGCGCGCGCGCTCTTTGGCGATGTGGCGCGGGTGTCTGCCACGACGCGGCGGATCAACCCTGCGATCAGGGGCGAAGACGTCGCTACCATGCTGCTGGATCACAAATCGGGAGTGACCAGCGTCGTCGACTGCTCTTATGCCACACAGCGCCAGCCCGAGACCTTCCCCCAAAGCCTGATCGAAGTTGACGGGGACGCCGGGACCATCCGTCTGGACGCAGGCTACACCTTGACCCTTCAAACCAGTGCCGGGTCAGAAAGACGCGACCTGTCACCGCCGGTTCTGCCCTGGGCTTCGCGGCCCTGGCACAACATTCAGGAAAGCGTCAGGATCATCCAGCAGCACTTTGTCGACTGCCTCCGGGATCACGCGACGCCGGAAACCAGCGGACGCGACAACCTTCAGACGCTGGGCCTTGTCGAAGCGACTTACCTGTCTGCCGCGGAAAACCGCACAGTCGAAACGGACACGCTGTGAGCGAGGCCATGCGCCTCTACGGCACCGAGATGCCGCCTGTTGCGACAGAAGAGCTGAGCGTTGGAGCGCTGTCTTTCACGCTGGAAGACGGCGCACTTCGTCACATCTGTGTGCAAGGGTCCGAAATCATTCGTGGCATCGCCTATCTTGTTCGCGATCGGGATTGGGGCACGCTGACGCCTGCGCTTGCTGTTGTCTCCCGCGAGAGTACCGCGAATACTGTGTCCCTACATCTCAAAGCCATCTTTGAAACTGCCACGGCAAAGCTCGAAGTCTCAATCCGCATTGAGGCTGCCACTGACAGTTTGAGCGTGAAGGCCGACGGCGTTGCTACGGGTGCATTTGAAACCAACCGTACCGGATTTACAGTTCTGCATTCCGCAGGCCTGTCGGGCTGCCCGGTGTCTGTCGAACATTCCAGAGGCCCGGTTGAGGCGTCGGTCTTTCCTGTCCTTATCGATCCCTGGCAGCCTTTCATGGACATCACCTCGATCACGCATCGCGCAGACGGGTTTGCCGTGCGTTGCGCCTTCGAAGGCGATACCTTCGAAATGGAGGACCAGCGACAATGGGGCGATGCGTCTTACAAGACCTACGTGCGGCCCCTGGCCCTTCCATGGCCTTATGTTTTGGATCAGGGTGAGCATTTTTCACAATGCGTTTCAGTCACTTGGAACAAGACGGGTACACCCGCCACCGCAGCTTCCAAGAGCGTGGTGTCCGATGGCGTCACCTTTCCCGATACCGCCATCCTCGTGTCCGCCGCCGATGCGGACCGATTGGCAAAGCACCCCGAGGACATCGAAGCGGTCGCGCCTCGGCGCCTGCTTTGCCATGTCGATACCTCAGCTTGTGCGGTGGCCAGTCAGGTCGCCGCCTTCGCAAAGCTTCAATCCACGTTGAAGGGCCCTGTTTATGATCTGGAATTGATCTGCGGCTTTGCCGACCCGCCTGCCGAGGAGTTGCACAAAGTGCGCTACTCCATGGATAGGGCGGGGTTCAGGCCGGCCAGCGTTATGGTCTGTCCGTCGGTGGACCGGCAGTCCACGCCGCCCGGGTCTGACTGGCCGCCCTGTCCTTCGTTGGAGGCGGTCCATCAGGCCAGCGCAGAGGCTTTTGGCGACATCGTCCGAGGTGGAGGCATGGCCAGCTTCTTCCCCGAACTCAACCGCAAACGTCCGCCTTCGGATATGTTGGATTTCGTCTCACACAGCCTGTGCCCGATTGTGCACGCCGCCGATGATTTGTCGGTTATGGAAACGTTGGAGGCAATCCCGCATATCGCACGCAGCGCCCGCGCGTTCATTGGCACATGTGACTACCGTGTGGGTCCGTGCACCATTGCCATGCGTCAGAACCCCTATGGCCAGCGGACACTGCCAAATCCGGATATGACACGCGTTTGTATGACCCATGACGACCCGCGCCATCGCGCGCAATTCGGCGCGGCCTACGTCATCGGATTGGCCTGTGCTCTTGCGCCGTGCGGCATCACCGTTTGGACGCCTTCAGAGCTTTATGGACCAAGGGGGCTCCAGGGACCGCTCGTCAAGGCTATCTCCCTGCTTGCTGGTCTGGCCGGCGGATCTGTACAGGAAGCCGCTATAAAGAACGGGCTGGCAAAACTGAGGATAGAGCGAACCTGCTTGGTCGCAAATCTCACAAACCGACGTCGCGGTGGTCTGGGTCCCTACGAATTCAGTGCCTCGCATGCAAACTGACCTTTGTCTGATCTTTCCCCATGTCCGTTTTCGACATCCAATTGGCCGTCGACCACCCCCCTATCTCAGACCCGGTCCGAAAGCCGGATTCGCCTATGGCCGTCGTTTGGTTGAAGCGCAGCGCAGGTCGCTATTAGGCTGAATCTGTAAGGAAAATCTTTCTTGATTGCGCCGCCAGCGACTGTTTCGATTTTCTCAGGGAATTGGGGGGACTGGCGATGATGGGACCGAGGCAAGCTGCCCGAACTCGCGGGCCCGTGCCATCCATGGCGAAAAGTACGAGATCGTCCGAGGCTTTGCACACCAATGCACTGCCGCAGAGTTCAATCCAAAGTCTCAGGCGCGGCGAAAAATGCCGCTCCTCCTCGGTCTGGCTTGCGGTTTTCAAATCGGCGAAAGCGCAGGTTGATGCGTCGTCGATTGCTGGAAGGTCGCAAAGAGCCGGACCCAACGTTTTGCCGTCATGGAGTTGCCGGGTCGCGCTACCCGCTCCAAGCCAGTATCCTCTCCTTCACCGACTCGCCCAGCCAATTGAGGCCGCAACACAAGCGTTGCGTGCGCTGTTTTCTGACATAATCCATCAAGCGCCGGTGAGCGTGGGCGTCTTTTGCGTGAGCCGGGCGTGCGCTGTGGACCAGGTGCGCATGACGCAAGGGCAACCCATTGGCTGCTCACGTTTTACACACGATTTAGAAGACCCCATAAATCAGGCAATTACGGCATGATTTCTGAGGGTTAACTAACATTTCAAAGCCCGTCTTTTTCGTGAGAGCTGTTTATTGGGGCGATTTGGAAGGCGCCGCTACAACATTTCATGCCTCCCAGGAGAGGCTTGCGATGGAGACAGTTATGACTGAATTGCGCGTTACCGTGGTGAACACGTCTGAGATTGGCGGCACGTTTCTGACCCCCGTTTACTTTGGCTTCCATGATGGAAGCTTTGATCTGTTCAACGAAGGAGAAGCGGCCTCCGCCGGGCTCGAAGCGATTGCCGAGGACGGCAACATTCCCCCGCTTGCCGCCGAACGTCAGGCCGCGGATGCCGACAGCCAGGGCCTGGTTGTGGTCGGCGAAGCCGGACCGGTCGCCACCCAGGAAACCACATCCGGACGCATCGACGTCGATGCCCTGTCCAACGGCTCGGTCAGCTATGCCGCCATGATCCTGCCGTCGAATGACGCCTTCATTGGCTCGGATGAGGCGATCCAGCTCTTTTCCGCCAACGGCCGGTTCCTCGGCGCGCAGACCATCACGCTTGAGGGCGATGACGTCTATGACGCGGGCACCGAGGTGAACACCGAGGTCGATGCCGCCTTCCTCGATCAGATGGCAGCCAACACCGGCGTCGATGAAAACGGCGTGGTAACGAAACATCCGGGGTTTAACGGCTCAGAGGGCAATCCGGTCGGCGAGGGTGATCAGAATATCATCGGCGGCACCAACGCCTTTGGGATCGCCATCACGGAAGAGGCCGATTTCACCGTTGACGGGGCGCAGATCGCGCAGATCCATATCAACACGGTGGTCGACCGGGCCGGTGATGATGGACGCAATTTCATCCGGGGCTTCCGTGACGACGACATCGTTGATGCGCAGGGCGGCAATGACATCATCACCACCGGCGCGGGTTGGGACGTGATCGATGCGGGCACCGGAAGCGACACGGTCCGCGCGGGGCGGGGCAATGACATCCTCGATCTGGCCGGCGGGTTCGACATCGGGATCGGCGGCAAGGGCGATGACCAGATCTGGGGCGGATTCGGCGAGGATCGCCTCCTTGGTGGTCTTGGCAACGATCATCTCAGCGGTGGTGGTCAAGACGACCGGCTGAACGGCGGGCTCGGCGATGACACCTTCTATTTCAGCGATGGCTACGGCACCGACCGGATCGTCGATTTCGACCGGTTCGGCGATGATCAGATCGCCCTTTCTATCGCGGGCGTGGAGGATTTCGACGATGTTCTGGACGCAGCAAATGACACCGGGTTTGGCGTGCGCCTTGAGTTTGGCGCCGATACGCTGATCCTCTCCGGCGTGGACGTCAACACGTTGGGCGACAGCGACTTCGCATTCGTCTAACGCCCTCGCGTTTGTTACCCGCGCCGGCGGCGTTTGCGCCCTTCGCGGTCGCCGCCGGCATTGAAGGCCACCTGGGGCAGGTGCACGATCTGGCCCAGTTCCGGGAACGGATCGGTGGCATGGGGGATCGCATTTGCGTTGATGAAATGCTCCTGAAACCGCGGCTCGATGGCGGTTTCAACCTTGGTGATCTGACCAACGACCTGTTCGATATCCGCGCGCGCGGCACGACTGCACAGCGCGATGCGCGCCCCGGTACCGGCCGCATTGCCGGCGCTGGTCACCTTGTCGAGCGGGGCATCAGGGATCATCCCCAGCACCATGGCGTGTTTCGGCGAGATATGCGCGCCAAAGGCGCCGGCGAGGACGACCCGGTCGACGCGGTCGACCTCCATTTCGTCCATCAACAGCCGTGCGCCGGCGTAGAGCGCGGATTTTGCCAGTTGGATGGCCCGGATATCGCCCTGCGTCACGGTGATACGCGGCCCGTCCTGGGCGCTGGCGTCATAAACCAGATAGGCATGGGTGCGGCCATCGGGTTCACATCGGGGCGTGCCGGTCTGATCGGCCGAGCCGATGAGCCCACCTGGGTCCAGCAAACCAGCCATTCGCATTTCGGCCACCGCCTCGATGATGCCGGAGCCGCATATGCCGGTGACCCCCGTGGCGGCGATGGTCTGTGCGAATTCCGGCGCATCGGACCACAGATCGCAGCCGATGACACGGAACCGGGGCTCTTTTGTGGCCGGGTCAATCTCGATTCGCTCGATGGCACCAGGCGCGGCGCGCTGGCCGGAACTGATCTGCGCGCCCTCAAATGCGGGGCCCGTCGGCGAGGAGCATGCCAGCACGCGGGAGCGGTCGCCCAGCAGGATCTCTGCATTCGTGCCGACATCGACCACCAGAACCAGATCCTTGGAGTGTCCGGGCTCTTCCGAGAGCGCAACAGCCGCCGCATCCGCGCCGACATGCCCGGCGATGCAGGGCAGGATATAGACGCGGGACCGGGGGTTTAGGGCGTTGAGTTCAAGTTCCTGCGCTGGCAGCGTCAGCGCGTGTGAGGTGGTGAGCGCAAAGGGCGCCTGACCCAGTTCGACCGGATCAAGTCCGAGCAGCAAATGGTGCATCACCGGGTTGCAGACAAAGACCGTCTCAAAGATGAGATCCGAGGCAATTCCCGCCTCCTCCGCCACCGCCATGGCCAGATCGTTCAAGGCCGCACGGACCGTCTGGGTCATCTCGACAGCACCGCCGGGGTTCATCATCGCATAGGAGACCCGGCTCATCAGATCTTCGCCAAAGCGGATTTGCGGGTTCATGATGCCGCTTGAGGCGACGACTTCGCCCGACAACAAATCGCACAAATGTCCCGCAATGGTGGTCG
>JBCDEC010000093.1:0-16105 GCA_039179965.1 Pseudomonadota bacterium | reverse complement strand
ATGCGCTGCATGGCGGCCACGATCCTGCCCTGCATCTCATCTATGTCGCTCATGCCTGATCCCCTGCTCATTCGTCCGTTGTCCTGCCCGTGCATCTGTGTGTCGGGCTTGTCCGTTTCACGCGCCTGAAGCCAACCGTCCGGGGCCGTCCGCGCCATCGCGCGGCACCGGCCCGGCGCCGGTCTGAAGGCGCTCTGATATCCGTGTCCTGCCCGTTTACGATCCGTCCAGCTGTCGCCCCGCGTCCGCGTTTTTCCCATGTCGTCAAAGCGCCGTGATACGCGAATCGCGATCCGGCGCCCATGATTTAGTTATCCAAAGCGAAGGAGAATTGGTCAACTATTACAATCAAGCACTTGCGGGACACGGCTGATGTTACGGTCCAGCGCCTTGCACTTTGGCCCCTGATTGGTATTGAGCGCCCACAAGTGATCAACTCAAGGAGAGGTTCAGTGGATCTAACCGCGCTGCGCACCGCCAACCCCCAGCATTGGGCCAAAGCGGCCGCCATCCGCACGCTGACGCTGGACGCCGTTGCCGCCGCCAATTCCGGACACTCCGGTATGCCGATGGGCATGGCCGATGTCGCGACGGTTCTCTTTGAAAAGCATCTGAAGTTTGATGCAAGCGCGCCGGACTGGCCCGATCGTGACCGGTTTATCCTGTCCGCAGGGCACGGGTCGATGTTGCTTTACAGCCTGCTCTACCTGACCGGTTCGGATGAAATCACGCTGGATGAGATCAAGAATTTCCGCCAGTGGGGCTCCAAGACAGCCGGGCATCCGGAAAACTTCCTGGCGCAAGGGATTGAAACCACGACAGGTCCTCTGGGCCAGGGTTTGGCGAATTCGGTCGGTTTCGCCATTGCCGAGGCCAGCCTGCGCGCGCAATTCGGCAAGCCGCTGGTGGATCACCACACCTATGTCATCGCGGGCGACGGCTGCCTGATGGAAGGCGTGAGCCACGAAGCCATTGCGCTGGCCGGCCGGCTGGAACTCGATCGCCTGACCGTGCTGTGGGACAACAACAACATCACCATCGATGGCACCGTTGATCTGGCCGACCGCACCGATCAGGTGATGCGCTTCAAGGCCGCCGGATGGCATGTCCAGGAGATTGACGGCCACGATCCGGAGGCCATCGACGCGGCCCTCACCGCAGCCAAACGTGCGGGCACACCCTCCATGATCGCCTGCAAGACACATATCGCGCTGGGATCCTCGGCGCAGGACACCTCAAAAGGCCACGGCGCGCTCACCGATGCGCAGCTTGTCGCCGACACCAAGGCCGCCTATGGCGCGCCATCCGGGGCGTTTGAGGTCGAGGCCGAGGTCAAATCCGCATGGGAAGCCATTGGCGCGCGCGGCCAAGCGGAAAAGACCGCGTGGGAAGACCGGCTCGCCGCCGCCACCGAACCCAAACGCGCCAAGTTCGAACGTGTGCTGGCCGGGGCGGCGCCCAAACGGCTTGGCTCGGCCATCCGCGGTTTCAAAAAGCAAATGGCCGAGGAACACCCCAAGGCGGCGACCCGCAAGAGCTCGGAAATGGTTCTTGAGGTCATCAATCCCATCATGCCCGAGACCATTGGTGGCTCGGCAGATCTGACCGGGTCCAACAACACCAAGACAACCGATCTGGGGATCTTCGACAGCGACAACCGCAAGGGCCGCTATATCCACTATGGCGTGCGCGAACATGGCATGGCGGCGGCGATGAACGGCATGGCCCTGCATGGCGGCATCCGCCCCTATGGCGGGACGTTCATGTGCTTTACCGACTATGCCCGCCCGGCGATGCGACTGGCCGCCCTGATGAAGGTGCCGTCCGTCTTTGTGATGACCCATGACAGCATCGGGCTTGGCGAAGATGGTCCGACCCACCAGCCGGTCGAGCATCTGGCAATCAGCCGCGCCACACCCAATACGCTGGTCTTCCGCCCCGCCGATACGGTTGAGACGGCCGAGGCATGGGAACTGGCGCTCACCCAGGACAGCACACCGTCAGTCCTGTCGCTGACCCGTCAGGGATTGCCGACGCAGCGGACGGAGCACAAGACGAAAAACCTTGTCGCGCAAGGCGCTTACGTGCTGGCCGATGCGGAAGGCAAACGCCAGGCCATCCTGATCGCCACCGGCTCGGAGGTCGCCATCGCCATGGCCGCGCGCGAGATGCTGCAGGCCGAAGAGATTGGCACGCGGGTGGTCTCAATGCCTTGTATGGAACTGTTTGCGGCTCAGGATGAGACCTATCGCAAGCGCGTTCTGCCGGCGAGCCCGGTGCGCGTGGGCATCGAAGCCGGTGTCCGTCAGGGCTGGGATCGGTGGCTGATGGGCGAACGTGGCCGGGCGGAGAAATCGGACTTCGTCGGCATGACCGGCTTTGGCGCCTCGGCACCGGGTGGCGTGCTCTTTGAGAAGTTCGGGATCACCGCCGACGCCGTGGTCGAGAAGGTCAAGGCGCTTCTGGCCTAAGACGTCCCGAGATGAGAGAAGCAGCCGGCCCTAGTGGTCGGCCTTTTCTTTTGCGCCCAACAGGTCGGCCACCGGCTGGATCACATGTTCGACCAGCGGCAGAAGGGCCGCGCCGAGGGCCAGACCAAAAATCCCGTCAAGCAGTGCCGTGACAAACCACTCGCCAAAGCCGACGAGCCCCTCCGGCAAGAGATGGCCCACGGCATAGGCGATGTTGTGGATGACATGGCCAAGTGCGCCAAAGCCGACGACTTCCAGCCCGTGGATCACGATCGAACCGCCAACCCAGAGCATGGCGGCCGTACCCACCACGGTCAGCACTTTCATAAAGCCCGGCATGACATGAACAATCCCGCGCCCGATCTGGCGGGCCATCGAATTCTCGCCGCGCGCCAGCATCAGGCCGAAGTCGTCCGCTTTCACGATCAGCGCCACAGCGCCATAGACGACAACGGTAATGCCGATGCCCACGACCGCGAGCACCACGCCAACCCAGAGCCAGTGCCCCTCCGGGATCGCCGCCAATGCGATCGTCATGATTTCCGCCGAAAGAATGAAATCCGTCTTGATCGCGCCTTTGGCCTTGGTTTCTTCCAGATGGGCGGGATCGTCGCTGACCTTTTCGGGCGCGTCGTGATGCGCGGCATGGGGTCGGAACGCGTGGATCACCTTCTCCGCCCCCTCAAAACAGAGATAGGCCCCGCCCAGCATCAGCAGGGGCGCGATGGCCCAGGGCGCAAAATTGACCAGAAGAAGAGCGATAGGCAGCAAAATCAGCAGCTTATTGCGAATGGAGCCCTTGGCGATGCGCCAGATGATTGGCAATTCGCGGCTGGCCTCAAATCCGTGCAGGTACTTGGGGGTCACCGCCGCATCATCGATCACGGCCCCGGCCGCCTTGGCGCCGGCTTTCGCGGCCTGAGCGGCAATATCATCCACCGAAGCAGCGGCCACCTTGGCAATGCCCGCGACATCGTCCAGCAACGCAAGAAGTCCACTCATTCCCTATACCTCGCAACGGCTTGGCCCGATGTGATCTGGCTTTGCCGGGCGGAGCCTAGAGGATTTCCCGCTCAAAGCAAGCGCAGGCCGGGCCCCGCAACCCGGCGAAAAGGCGGGGTTGTGCCACAGGTGTTCATCTCGTGTTCAGCGCGACACGGGCCTGCGCTTGTGAGACGCCGCGCGGTCGGGCATATCAGATGAGCCTGTCCCACGCCGGAGCACAATTGATCAATGACTGACCGACTCGCCCTTGTTCTTGGGATCGTCATTGTGGGCGCGGTTTTGACGGACATCGTGTTCTATGGCTCCGAGCATCTCATCTTTTTGAGCAAGAAATTCCTGGAGCTCATCGAGTGGGTCGCATTCTGGCGCTAGACCTTTGGTCATCCAACGGTTGACAAGCGCCACACCGCTGGTATCTCGAAACTATCATCGATCCCGTTAGCGCTAACCGAAAGCCAAGAGTCCAACGCACCTGACCAACAAGCCGCCTGCCCCGAAACAGGGCCAGTGCACAAGGTCAGTGGACATGGCTGCCGGATCAGCGCTTGTCTCGCGCATCGGTGACCATTTATCTCAGCGGCGCCTGTGAGCGTCCTTGCGGGTGACAAGACCCGCCAGTCGGGAGAAGACAGATGACAGTCAAAGTCGCCATCAATGGATTTGGCCGGATCGGCCGCAACGTATTGCGCGCGATCGTCGAAAGCGGCCGCAGCGATATCGAGGTCGTTGCCATCAACGATCTGGGCCCGGTTGAGACCAATGCCCATTTGTTGCAGTTCGATTCCATCCACGGACGGTTTCCGGGCGAGGTGAAAGCCGTCGGGGACACCATCGATCTGGGCACCGGCCCGATCAAGGTCACCGCCGAGCGTGACCCCAAGGCTCTGCCCTGGGCCGACATTGACGTGGCTTTGGAATGCACCGGTATCTTTGCCACCCGCGACAAGGCCGCGATGCATCTGGAGAACGGATCGTCGAAAGTGCTGGTCTCGGCGCCTGCCGGCGGCGCGGATCTGACCGTTGTTTACGGGGTGAACGACGACAAGCTGACGGCGGAGCACAAGGTCGTCTCCAACGCGTCCTGCACCACCAACTGCCTGGCGCCTGTGGCCAAGGTGCTCAACGATGCGATCGGCATCGACAAAGGCTTCATGACCACGATTCACTCCTACACCAGTGACCAGCCGACGCTGGATACGCTGCACAAGGATCTCTACCGCGCGCGCGCCGCAGCGATGTCGATGATCCCGACCTCGACCGGTGCTGCCAAAGCCGTGGGTCTGGTGCTGCCCGAACTGAACGGCAAGCTCGATGGCGTGGCCATCCGGGTGCCGACGCCCAATGTCTCAGTCGTGGACCTGACGTTCAATGCAAGCCGCGCAACCTCGGTCGAAGAGATCAACGCCGCCATACTCGCTGCGGCCGATGGCCCGCTCAAGGGCGTGCTGGGCTATACCGACAAGCCCAATGTCTCGATGGATTTCAACCACGACCCGCACAGCTCGGTCTTCCACCACGATCAGACCAAGGACATGGACGGCACAATGGTCCGGATCCTGAGCTGGTATGACAACGAATGGGGCTTCTCGAACCGGATGGCGGATACTGCCGTGGCCATGGCCGCGCTGTAAGCCCCTCGGCCTTTGAAACACAAAAACGCCCGGTCACTGGCCCGGGCGTTTTTCGTCTGGCCGTGCCAGCCTGCGCTACTTGTGCAGGCGCTGTTCCAGCGCCTTTTGCACCGCGGGCGGCACAAAGTTGGACACGTCGCCATTCAAGCGGCAGATCTCTTTCACCAGTTTCGATGCAATGGCCTGATGTCGCGCCTCGGCCATCAGAAAGACCGTCTCGATGGAATCGTTGAGCGCCCGGTTCATCCCGACCATCTGGTATTCGTATTCGAAATCGGCCACCGCGCGCAGGCCGCGCACGATGATCGAGGCGCCCACATCCTGGGCGCAATCGATCAGCAGGTTTTCAAACGGATGCGCCACGATCTGCGTGCTCGTCTGGGTTGAGAGTGTCGCGCACTCTGCTTCCAGCATCGACACCCGTTCTTCCAGCGAAAAGAGCGGACCCTTGTCGCGATTGATCGCAACACCGATCACCAGCTTATCCACCAGCGCTGAGGCGCGGCGGATAATGTCGACGTGACCCAAGGTGACCGGGTCAAAGGTTCCCGGATACAAACCGACGCGCATGATGGCCCTCCCGCTGCCGTCCCGCTTCGCACCGAAACAAAATTTCGCCATCGATGCAAGCAGGGCCATCCGACACAAACCGTCACATTTCGCCCAGCCCGGGTGTGTTGCGCCA
This sequence comes from Pseudomonadota bacterium, assembly GCA_039179965.1. Lineage (GTDB taxonomy): Bacteria > Pseudomonadota > Alphaproteobacteria > Rhodobacterales > Rhodobacteraceae > Marinibacterium. The sequence goes on along the minus strand of JBCDEC010000093.1, from coordinate 10,313 downwards.
AAACCCCGTCGTTTCAGGGCCGTGGTGCACCTGTCTCAAAAGGAACGTAAGGGCTCAGTGGCCCATGATCATGCCTTCCAGCGCGTCCTTTTCCATCTCAAGCGTCGTCAATTGCGCCTTGACGACATCGCCGAGGGAAATCAGGCCGACCATGGAATCGCCTTCGACAACCGGCATGTGGCGGAACCGGCCTTCGGTCATCGTGCGCATCACGTCAGAGACATTGGATTGCGGCGTGCAGGTGATCACCTTGCGGGTCATGTATTCACCGGCTGTCCGGGACAGACAGTTCGACCCGGCCCGCGCCAGTTCTCGGACAATGTCGCGTTCCGACAGGATACCCAGCGCGGCCTTGCCATCTTCGCTGACAACCACCGTCCCAATCCGCTTGTCGGCAAGGACTTTTGCCGCCTTGGAAATCGTCGCATCGGGCGCCACGGTCAGAACCCCGATTTCCGGTTTTGACTTGAGTATATGATGCACCAGCATGGCGTCTCCTCCTACGCGCTCGGTTAGATTGTATTTTTCTTTCGAGAACAACAGCGTCACCGCAACAATCGTTAATGTCAAGCCAGCGCTTCAAGACGGTTAACTTCGGCGCGCAGTCGCTCGACCAACAGGGTGGAAAACCGGTTCAGCCGAGCGCTGCGCTGATCGCTCTGATGGCGAACCAGAAAAAACGCCCGGGTCAGCGCGATCTGATCGGCGAGGATCTTCCTGAGACGCGGATGGGACGACAGCGCAAAGTCATGCGCCACGCAAAGCCCCTGCCCGCCTTCTGTCATTTTCAACTGAACCGGAACGGAATTCGACGCCATCGCTACACGCGCGACGCCCAGTTCATGCAGGTAGTCGAGTTCGGACTCAAAGATCATGTCGGGGATGTAGCCCACCATCGGATGCCCTCTGAGATCGTCGCGACGAACCAGCGGGTGGCGATCGAGATAGGTCTCATCAGCGACGAGATGCAGGTGATAGTCGGTGATCTTCTGGACCAGCAATTGCCCGGCGGTCGGACGGCTCACGGTGATCGCCATATCGGCCTCGCGCCGGCTCAAGTTCACAACCCTCGGCTGAGCGACAATCTGGATATCGAGATCCGGGTTCTCGCGTGCGATGGACAGGCACACCTGTGGCAGAAGATAGGTTGCGCAGCCATCCGGAGCGCCAATGCGGATCTGTCCGGTGAGATCGTCAGTCGAACCGCTCAGCGCGTCGAGCCCGGCGCGCATCGCCTGCTCGACCCGCTCGCCATGGGCCAGCAGCCGTTCCCCGCCCGGTGTCAGCGCATACCCCTGTGGCGATTTGCGAAAGAGCGGCGCGCCAAGGGCCGACTCCAGCCGGGTGATGCGGCGCCCGACCGTGGCCGGATCCAGCTTGAGCTTGCGGCCCGCGCCCGACAGGCTTTCGGTCCGCGCCACGGCCAGAAAGACCTTCATGTCATCCCAATGCGGCTCCATTGGCCCGCCTTCCCTTTGCAAATTCGCAAAATACTTTTGGGATCTTGCCTCTGTTCAGCGCGTTTCTGCAAGATTAGGATACGCGCAAAATCCCACCAGATTAGAGGACGACCCCCATGGAAGAGATCTGCCACTACGTGAACGGCGCGCGGACGCCGGGGGCTTCGGGACGGTTTTCAGACGTCTTCAACCCGGCCACGGGCGAGATCCAGGCCAAGGTGCCGCTGGCCTCGGTCGAAGAGATCAACGAGATCATCGCCAAAGCCGCCGAGGCGCAGATCGGCTGGGCGGCCACCAACCCGCAGCGCCGCGCCCGGGTGATGATGGCCTTTGGGCATTTGATCAATGAAAACATGGACAAGCTGGCCGAGCTTGTCAGCCGCGAGCACGGCAAGACCCTGCCGGATGGCCGCGGCGACGTGCAACGCGGTCTCGAAGTGGTCGAGGTCTGCATGGGCGCGCCGAACATGCTCAAGGGCGAGTTTACCGACAACGGCGGCCCCGGGATCGACCTGTACTCGATGCGCCAGCCGCTGGGCGTTGTGGCCGGGATCACGCCGTTCAACTTCCCCGCCATGATCCCCCTGTGGAAAATGGCGCCCGCGCCCAGCTGCGGCAATGCAATGGTGCTGAAACCGTCCGAACGCTGCCCGTCGACCTCGCTGATGCTGGCGGAGCTGCTGAAGGAGGCCGGTCTTCCCGATGGCGTGCTTCAGGTCGTGAACGGCGACAAGGAGGCTGTCGACGCCATTCTCGACAACGAGACCATCCAGGCGGTGGGCTTTGTCGGCTCCACGCCGATTGCGCAATACATCTACGGGCGCGCAGCGGCGAACGGCAAACGTGCGCAGTGCTTTGGCGGCGCGAAGAACCACATGATCGTCATGCCCGATGCCGATATGGACAAGGCGGCGGATGCGCTGGTGGGCGCCGGGTTTGGCGCGGCCGGCGAACGCTGCATGGCCATCTCGGTCGCGGTGCCCGTAGGCCAGGAGGCCGCGGATGCGCTGGTCGAACGCCTGATCCCGCGCATCGACAAGCTGAAGGTCGGCCCCTATACCGCCGGCGACGATGTGGACTACGGCCCGGTGATCACCAAGGCCTCCGAAGAGAAGATCAAGGGTCTGATCACCTCCGGTGTCGAGCAAGGCGCCACGCTGGTGCGCGACGGTCGGGATTTCTCACTGCAGGGCTATGAGGAGGGCTTTTTCGTGGGCCCGACGTTGTTTGACAATGTCACGCCCGAGATGGACATCTACAAGGAAGAGATCTTTGGCCCGGTGCTGAGCCAGGTCCGCACCGAGAGCTACGAGGACGCGCTCAAGCTCACGATGGACAATCCCTATGGCAACGGGACGGCCATCTTCACGGCCGATGGCGACACGGCGCGCGACTTTGCCCATCGCGTCAATGTCGGCATGGTCGGCATCAACTTCCCGATCCCGGTTCCGCTCAGCTATCACACCTTTGGCGGATGGAAAAAGTCGGCGTTTGGCGATCTCAACCAGTACGGGCCGGACGCGTTCCGGTTCTACACCAAGACCAAGACGGTCACCGCACGCTGGTTCTCCGGCATCAAGGAAGGCGGCGAGTTCAATTTCAAAGCGATGGACTGACGCGGCGAGCGCTTTAAGGACCACGGATCGGTTCCCGGTGCCCCCGGGGACCGATCCGAGCTGGCGCAAGTTCTTGCGCGCAGATTGTCGCGCCCAGATTGTCGGGCGCAGATTGTCGGGCGCAGATTGTCGGGCGCAGATTGTCGGGCGCGCCCTGGGAACAAGGCCTAAGCAGGCCCCGGTTGGAACAGGGGCAAAGAGGCGATCCACGCCAACACCGATGCCTCCCAGACATTTATTTTGCATTAACCAAATCGTAACGCGACGTTGACCTGAACCGCGTAGCGTCCTCTACTGTGAGGCGGCAGAAAGCCGATCCCCCACAATCTTTGACTCAACCGATCTGGCATGCCTGTTTCCTTTCGTATTTTCCCAAACCGTGGCCTCGCGTTCCTCCGTTTCGACGGGCATCTGGATCTGGAGGACATGCTTGCGATGCTGAAAGCCTACAAACGCCATCCCGACCGCCGGCCCGGACAAAAGCAACTGATCGATCTTGGGCAGGCCACCGGCTTTGATCGGGATTATGCAAAGATCTTTGCGATCCGGGCGCGCCAGATCGACCTCTTTGCCTCCGGCACGGTGGAAACGCTGATGGTGCACTACGCGCCGACGCGCATCGCCCGGGATATCTCGCTCACGGTTTTTGGACCACAGGCGCCGATCAAGGGAGTCATCCCATTGTTGCAGGACACCGAGGCCTACGCCCTGTCCCTGCTTGGGCAACCCGAATCCAGTTTCGAGGACTTGTTTGCCTTGGCCGACCGCTAGGCCAGGCCAACTGGCAGTCTTTCGCACACCTCAGCCGCGAAAACCGGTGACATCTTCGTGAGACTGCACCGCTCGAACCGCCCCGCCTCTAGCGCCGCCCGGACCAAGCGCGGTATGAAGGCGCGACGATGAGAGACACTGTGAGAGGTCCGATGTCTACGAGCACACCCCGTTTGAACCGCCGCGGGTTCCTGTTGACCGGCACGGCTGCGCTGGCCGCGCCGGGCCTGGCGCGCGCGCAATCGAGCGATGCCTTTCCGCTGGATGAGCCGGCGATCCGAGATCAGGTGCCGGTCCGGCGCAATATTTCGTCTTTCAAGACGCAGAACTGGCAGGACCATTTCGATGAACTGGGCGCCGGGTGCCTGCTTGCGGATGTCACTAGCCGTGCGGTGCATTACTGGAGCGGCGACGGATATACCTACAAGCTCTACCCTTCCTCGGTGCCCTTGAGCGAAGAACTCACGAAGCGCGGTTACACGACCATCGTGCGCAAGACCGAGTTTCCGAGCTGGACCCCCACCGCCTCCATGCGCGAGCGCGATCCGACCCTTCCCGTCCGCATGGAAGGCGGTGAACCCGGCAATCCGCTGGGCACGCGTGCGATGTATCTGGGCTGGCCCGCCTACCTTGTGCACGGCACGCATGATACCCGCAAAATCGGGCGCCAAAGCTCGTCGGGATGTATCGGTCTGTACAACCAGCACGTGGAAGAGCTTTATCCACTGGTCCAGGTCGGCACCCAAGTGCGCGTCCTTTGACCCGGGGCATTTTCTTAAAGTAAGAAAATGGAACGGATTTTTAGGATAAAAATCCGGGTCACCGGGCTGTCAGCGGTTCTACTTTTTGACGATCCAGAAACTCTGCGCGCGGCCACCTGACAGGAAGGGCAGCGCCGCGCGGGCATCGGGGCATGCCTGCTGGAGGTAGTATCCCGGCCAGAGGATCTCATAGCCACCGCCCTGCAACAGCGCATGCAGCATGTATTGTTCGCCCCAACCCGGGCAATCGTAGAAGAATCGTTTCGGGTATTCGTAGGGCAGAAACACATCATGCACATGGATCACCACGCCGGATGGCAGCGCGGGGATGATGCGGCAAAAGAGATGCGCCACGTCGTTGGACATGCGCACCTGATGACTTGTGTCAATGAAGAGAACGTCGCCCGGCCCCAGGGCGTCAAACACCGCCCCGTCCAGTTGCTCCACGTGTGTCTGTTCAAACCGGTCCACCACATCCGCGATATCCGCCCGCGGCCAGGGATCAACCGCAGTGATCGTGCCACCGGCCCCCGCATCGTCGAGCGCCTGACGCGTCACGCGGGTGGAGTGACCGCAGCCGATCTCGATCACGTGTCGCGGATTGGCGCGCCGGATCATCAGATAGAGCGCCTCGGCATCCGGCGTATCAAAATAGCCATTGCCCGGGCGATACCCCGACGCGGCGCCCGTCCGCAGCCGTTCAAGATCGCCGTAATGCGCTGTGTAATCCGCCAGAAGCGGTGCCAGATCGAAGGTGTCCAGCCCCGGCGACAGCGCATAGGCCGGCCGATCCAGACCGCCTTTGGCTTCAAACGCCTCCAACCTGGCCCGCTCGGCGCGAACCTCATGTTTGTCGACCAGCGCCACATCCAGTTCATCGAGAACCGCGTTCATCTTTGGAAATTTGCGGCGCGCCATATCTCTAGCCCTTCCTTGCCCTAACGCATCCGGCTTAGGCCGGTCCGGTCCCAAGCGCAACGGCGCTGCCCTCACTAGACGCCCCGCACCCGCATTTGCGCAAGACAGATTTGCGGTCCTGCAACTTGCGGCCATGGGCGTGCTCCGGCTAAGAATGAAACAAGTGTTCAATAAATCGGTGTCGAGGGGAGCGCGCCATGGATTTCGCCTTGAACGATGAGCAGCAGGCCATTTTTGACATGGCCCGCAGCTTTGGCCAGGACGCGATTGCGCCCCATGCCCGCGCCTGGGAGGCCGAGGGCACTATCCCCAAAACGCTCTGGCCCGAGGTCGGGGCGCTCGGTTTTGGCGGCATCTACGTCAGCGAAGACAGCGGCGGCACGGGCCTTGGACGGTTGGATGCGACCTTGATCTTTGAGGCGCTGTCCATGGCCTGCCCCTCGGTTGCGGCGTTCCTGTCGATTCACAATATGTGCGCGCGAATGATCGACAGCTACGGGGACGATGCGCTCAAGGCTCGGGTCCTGCCGGATGTGATCGCGATGGAGACCGTGTTGTCCTATTGCCTGACCGAACCCGGCTCCGGCTCGGATGCCGCCGCGTTGAAGACACGGGCTGACCGCACCAACGATGGCTATCGGCTTACCGGCACCAAGGCCTTCATCTCCGGCGGCGGGTATTCGGACGCTTATGTCTGCATGGTGCGCACGGGCGAAGACGGGCCGAAGGGGATCTCGACCCTGCTGGTGGAAGACGGCGCGCCCGGTCTTTCCTTCGGCGCAAGAGAAGACAAGATGGGCTGGAAAAGCCAACCCACCGCGCAGGTGCAGTTTGACGACTGCGCCGTGCCGGCCCACAACCTGATCGGCGAAGAAGGCGATGGCTTCAAATACGCCATGGCCGGACTGGACGGCGGTCGCCTGAACATCGCGGCCTGTTCGCTCGGGGCGGCCCAGATCGCCATGACTCAGACGCTGGACTACATGAGTGAACGCAAGGCATTCGGCAAAACCATCGATCAGTTCCAGGCCCTGCAGTTTCGCCTGGCCGACATGGAGATCGAGCTTCAGGCCGCGCGCACCTTTCTCCGACAAGCCGCCTGGAAGCTGGACCAGGGAGCGCCCGATGCCACACGCTTTTGTGCCATGGCCAAGAAATTCGTGACGGAGGCCGGGTCGAAAATCGTCGACCAATGCCTGCAACTTCATGGCGGCTATGGGTATCTGGCCGACTACGGGATCGAAAAACTGGTGCGTGACCTGCGTGTCCATCAGATCCTGGAGGGCACAAATGAGATCATGCGCCTGATCGTGGCGCGTCATATGCTGGCGGCCCGCTAACGCGGGCGCATGACCGCGATGGAATTGGAATGAGGCGAACATGACACCGGGTGGGACGGGCGACATCGAGATCTCGGCCAGGGGGCGCGCGGGCCGGATTACGCTGAACCGGCCCAAGGCGCTCAATGCGCTGACCTGGGATATGTGCACGGCCATCGATGCTGCGCTCAACGACTGGGCGGCGCGGGACGACATCGATCTTCTGGTGATTGATGCGGCCGGCGACAAGGCCTTCTGTGCGGGCGGCGATATTGCGCAGCTTTATGACACCGGCCGGGCGGGCGATTATGCCTATGGCCAGGCGTTCTGGCGCGACGAATACCGCCTGAACGCGCGGTTGGCTGGCTATTCCAAACCCAGTGTCAGCTTCATGCAGGGCTTCACCATGGGTGGCGGAGTTGGCATCGGCTGCCATGTCTCCCACCGGATTGTCGGCGAAAACAGCCAGATCGCCATGCCGGAATGCGGCATTGGCCTTTTGCCCGATGTCGGCGGCAGCCGGTTGCTCGCTGGCGCTCCGGGCCATCTTGGCGCTTACATCGGCATCACCGGAGCGCGCATGGGACCGGGAGATGCGATCTACGCGGGTTTTGCCGACGCCTTTGTGCCTCGGGACGACTGGCCCGCCGTGATCTCGGCCCTGGAAGACAGCGGCTCGGTGGATGTAATCCCGCAGGCCACGCCGCCTGGTGCGCCCCTGGCGCAGGCACAGACGCGAATCGACGCGCTCTTCGCGCCCTATGATCTGGCCGCCATCCTGGCCGGGCTCGACGCCAGCGGCGATGATCTGTCAAAAGCCGCAGCCAAGGCGATCCGCCGCAACTCCCCGCTTGCGATGGGTGCGATCCTTGCCATCCTGCATCGCTGGTCCGACGGCCCGCCCCCGGCTATTGAGACCGCCCTCGCACAGGAGTATCGGTTCACCTGGCGCGCCATGCTGCACGGCGATTTTCTCGAGGGCATTCGCGCCCAGATCATCGACAAGGATCGCAATCCGAACTGGCGCGACAGGATCGACGCGTTGGACCCTGCGCGCATTTCAGCCATGCTTGCCGATCTGGGGCCGAACGAACTGACGTTTTGAGGAGAGATTACCATGAAAATCGGGTTCATCGGATTGGGGAACATGGGCGCGCCCATGGCGGCCAACCTCATTGCAGCGGGCCATGCCGTCACCGGCTTTGACACGGCAGAGATCGCTGTTGACGGTTTGGACATGGCCGACAGTGCAGCTGCCGCCGCCACAGGGGCTGAGGTTGTGATCACCATGCTGCCCAATGGCACGATCCTGCGGGCGGTGGCCGATCAGGTGATCCCGGCGATGACCGCTGGCGCTGCACTGGTCGATTGCTCGACGGTTGACGTGGAAAGCGCCCGCGCCGTGGCCGCGCAGGCCGAGGCCGCCAGTCTCAAGTTTGTGGATGCCCCCGTCTCAGGCGGGATCGGCGGAGCCGCCGCCGGCACGCTCACCTTCATGGCCGGCGGGACGGAGCCCGCCTTTGCTGCCGCCGCGCCGCTTTTTGAGATCATGGGCCAGAAGGCCGTGCATTGCGGCGAAGCCGGTTCGGGTCAGGCGGCCAAGATCTGCAACAACATGATCCTCGGCGTCACCATGATCGCCACCTGCGAAGCTTTCGCTCTGGCAGACAAGCTGGGGCTGTCCCGTCAAAAGATGTTCGATGTGGTCTCCACCTCCTCGGGGTATTCCTGGACGATGAATGCCTATTGCCCGGCACCCGGCGTTGGGCCCAGTTCCCCGGCGGACAATGACTATCAGCCCGGCTTTGCCGCAGACCTGATGCTCAAGGATTTGCGGCTGTCTCAGCAGGCCGCTGCGGCCGCGGATGCCGACACGCCCATGGGGGCGCTGGCCCAGGCACTCTATGCGCAATTTGTCGAAACCGAAGACGGCGCGGGCCGCGATTTCAGCGCCATGCTGCCGCGCTTTGAAGGCCGCACACGCGCTTGATCCCTCTCAGAGCGGCAGGTTCAGATGCCTGCCAAGCTTGAAGCAATAGGTCCACCACGCGACCAGGTCCTGCCGGTTTTCCGGCTGGTCCCAACCCTGGGCGTCCCACCGCTCGTGCCAGACCGCGCGCTTGGCCTGCGCCGTGCGCGTGACGTAGTTCGCTGAGCTGCGCCGCTCTGCCTCCGCGCGCATGGCGTTTGAGGCCGCCACGTAGAGATCGATCATCCCGTTCTGGTCCGGCACAAAGCTCTGCTCTCCCAGCATCAGATCGATCAGCACCGCACATTCCACGAGGCTCTCATGATAGGGTTGGCCGGCCTTTGCCGGACCCGAAATGCCAAAACCAAGGGCTAGGGACAAAAGGAACAGGCGCATGGGGTCCTCGTCTGGATCGCAACGCCATGCATTTTAGCCGCACAATCGGGCCGAAGTGAGGCCGCAGCCACTCTGGAACGTCACAGAACACGGCCAAGGGCCGCACGCCGCCAGGTGCAATCACGGGCGCAATCACCCGGCGCTTTCATGGGTGTCACCACCGGCACACTCATTGCCCGCCGTCACAGGTCGCGACCGCGCGCAATCACCCGGCGCACTCATAGGCGCCACCATCGGCACACTCATTGCCCGCCGTCACAGGCCGCGACCGCGCGCAATCACCCGACGCGCTCACGGACGCAATCATCGGCACAAACGCAGACCACCGTCACAGGGCGCATGCCCGCGCGCAGCGCGCCCGGCCCAACGGGAGGCGCGGCGCTGGCGCCGCACCGACGGGCGGGAGCCCTACTCCGCCGCCACGCGCTTTGGGTTCAGCATGGACGCCAGATACCGCCCGGTGTGGCTGGCTTCGATCTTGGCAACATCTTCGGGGGTGCCCGTGGCCACGACGGTGCCGCCGCCATCGCCGCCCTCCGGGCCAATATCGATGATCCAGTCAGCGGTCTTGACCACATCCAGATTGTGCTCGATCACCACCACCGTATTGCCCTGATCGACCAATTCGTGCAGCACTTCCAGCAGCTTGCGAACATCTTCAAAATGCAGCCCAGTGGTCGGCTCGTCGAGAATATACAGCGTCCGCCCGGTCGAGCGCTTGGACAGCTCCTTGGCCAGCTTCACCCGCTGTGCCTCACCCCCCGACAGGGTCGTGGCCTGCTGGCCCACCTTGATATAGCCCAGCCCCACCCGCACCAAGGCATCCATCTTGTCACGGATCGACGGAACGGCCTGAAAGAACCCCTGCGCATCCTCAACGGTCATATCCAGCACATCGGCAATTGATTTGCCCTTGAACGTGACCTCCAGCGTCTCGCGATTGTACCGCGCCCCGTTGCAAGTCTCGCAGGTCACATACACATCCGGCAGGAAGTGCATTTCGATCTTGATCACCCCATCGCCGGGGCGGTTTTCCTTCAACGTGAAAGGCGGGCGTTGCGAAGCCTGCCAGGGCGATGGGGTGATCAAGATCGAAATGCACT
>JBCDEC010000092.1:0-16143 GCA_039179965.1 Pseudomonadota bacterium | reverse complement strand
GTGGGCGCAATCGTTGAGGATCGTGACCTGAGGCGCGGCGCCACCTTTGTCGACGGATTGCGCAACCAGATGGTGCTGGATGCGGTCATTGCCTCGACCGCCAGTCGCAAATGGGAAGACCTCGATATGTCAGGGGCGGGTTGATGCCCGACCTGCGCGATCAACGCGTGGTGATCACCGGGGCGGCGCAGGGTCTTGGCGCGGCGCTGGCGCAGGTGTTCGCGGAGCAGGGGGCCCGACTGGTGCTGATGGATGTGGATGGCGCGGCTCTGGCGGCCACCCGGGATGCGATCGGAGTGCCCGCGACCTGCCTGTCCGTGGATCTTGCCGACGCCGCGGCGACGGCTACGGCGATCGCCTCGCTCCCCGGCCCGGTCGATACTTTGATCCACAATGCTGCGATTCTGCGGCCAGAACCCATTGCAGACGTCACGCTGGATACGTTCCGGGCCACGCTGGACGTGGGCATTCAGGCCGCGTTCCAGCTGACACAGGCGGTCTGGCCCGGAATGATCCGCACCGGCGGGGCATTGATCTTTGTCTCATCGCAATCGGGCATCAAGGGATTTGCCGACGAAACCGCCTATTGCGCGGCCAAACATGCGCTCGAAGGGTTTTCGAAATGCCTGGCTCTGGAAGCGGCTGACCGTGACATCGTGTCCTGCACCATAACGCCGGGCATGCCCATGCGCACGCCGATGTCCGAACAGAATTACACGCCCGACATGAAAGCCAAATGGGTGGATCCCGCCTTGCTGGCCCCGGCCTTCGTGCACATCGCCACACGCCGTGACAAGGCGCTGAACGGGCAGCGTCTGAGCGCATGGGACCTGTCGCAGGAGCATCCGTTTTGAAAGACATCTACGCCTATATCGACGCCCATGCCGACGACTTCGTCGCGGACCTGCAGACCTTTGTGCAACAGCCGTCGGTCTCTGCCCAGAATATCGGACTGCGCGACTGTGCCGCGCTGATCCGCGACATGATGCACCGCGACGGACTGCCGGCGGCCTTTCACGAGCTGGAAAATGGCCCGCCGGTGGTCTACGGCGAAGTTCCCTCCACATCGCGCAAAACGCTGCTGTGCTATTCGCACTACGACGTGCAACCACCCGAGCCCATTGAGGCCTGGACACATGGCGGGCCATGGTCCGGTGCGGTTGTCGATGGCGTGCTTTACGGGCGCGGGGCCACTGACAACAAGTCCGGCGTGCTGGCCTTCAACAAGGCCGCCAAGGCGTTTCTCGCCGTGCGGGGCGAGGTGCCGGTGGGTCTGAAATTGCTGATCGAGGGCGAAGAAGAGATCGGATCGCCCAACCTTGGGCCCTGGGCGCGAAAGAACGCCAAAATGCTCGAGGCGGATGGCATGCATTGCCTGGACGGATCGCTCGAGATCGGGGTGGAGGTGCCGGATGTCTCGCTTGGCCTTAAATCCGTGCTCTTTGTCGAGTTGATCGCGCGGGGCCCGCGCAGCGATGTGCATTCGCTGAATGCCCCGCTGGTGCCCAATCCCGTGTGGGATCTGGTGCATGCGCTGGCCACGATCATGGACCGCGACAAGACGATCCTGATTCCCGACTGGGCCGAAGGACTTTACGAGCCCAACGACGAAGACATGGGCTATCTCGAAGACAAGGCCGCGCGGATCGATTTCGATATGCTCAAGGACGAAATGGGGGTGGATGCCTTTGCGCTGGGGCGCGATGGCGTTGCCGCGCTCAGGGCGCGCACCTATGAGCCGACCGCAAACATTCAGGGCATCACCGGTGGCTATACCGGCCCTGGCACCAAGACCATCGTTCCGTCCGAGGCGCGCGTGCGCATGGATTTTCGACTGATCCCAAACATTTCGCCCGCCAAGGCCATGGCCAAGCTCAAGGCGCATCTGCGCGATCAGGGCTTTGACAATATCGAGGTCCGGGGAGAGCCGCGGGTGGAAGAGCCCTACAAGATCTCGGCCCGCGAGGACATCAGTCAATCAATCATCGCAGCCGCGCACGAGGTCTATGGAGAGCCGCCAATCGTCAACGGCGTCTCCGCCGAAGGTGCGATCTTGAAACATGTCTGGATCCCCTGCGTTCTGACCGGCTTCGCCAACCCGGGATGCAACCTGCATGCACCGGATGAAAACATCCACGTCGACAAATACATCCGCGGCATCAAATACGCAGCCGCCATCATGGACCACTTTGGCCGCAGCTAGGGCACTGAAAGGAAATCAGAAATGACTGTGACCATCGCCTTTGACACCTATTACACCTATGACGAGATGACGGCGCATTTGCAGGCGCTGGCCAAAGCCTATCCGGAGCTGTGCACGCTCACCTCCATCGCCAAGAGCTTTCGTGGGCGTGAGGTCTGGTTCATGACGATCACCAATCCCGACACCGGCCCGGCCCTGGAAAAACCCGGTTTCTACATCGACGCGCAAATCCACGCCGAAGAACATGCCACCAGCGCCACGGCGCTTTATGCCTGTTGGTACCTGCTGACGCGCTACAGCAGCGACGAAGAGGTCACACGCCTGGTCGACACCCAGGTCTTTTACATCATCCCGCGCGTCAATCCCGACGGGGCCGAATATGCCCTGACGGCGCCCTATCATCCCTGGTGTGGCAACGGGCGCTTCCTGCCCGGCGAAGACCGGGTTGAGGGTTTGATCCCGCAGGACATCACAGGCGATGGCTACATCGTGCAGATGCGGGTGCCGGATACGAAAGGCGAATGGAAGAAGGACGCCGACAACGCCGACATCATGGTCCAGCGCGAACCGGGTGAAGAGGGGGGCGAATACTTCCGGCTCTATCCCGAAGGCATGATCCGGAATTTCGATGGTGTTCACGTTCCCATCGAGATGCAGCAAGACGGGAACATGAACCGCAACTTCCCGACCAACTGGACGCCGCAGGAATACGGGTCCGGGGCTTATCCGTTTTCGGAGCCCGAAGCGGCGGCGATGGGCAAGGTCATTCTGGACCACCCCAATATCACCGGCATCTGCGCGTATCACACCCATGGCGGCATCATCCTGCGCCCGTCGATGCTGGAGCCCGACAGCGCAATGAGCCCGCCCGATCTGTCGCTCTACAAGGCTCTGGGGGAGGTCGGCGAACGCCTGACGGGCTATCCGACGGTTTCGGTCTACGAAGATTTCACGCCCGACAAGAGCAAGGCCCGGCACGGATCCCTCACCGACTGGACCTACGAAGAGATGGGCATCATTTCTTTTGCGACCGAATTGTGGGATCTCGAACGCACCGCCGGCGTGCCGAAAGAAGGCTACTACAACCTCGGTCCGCGCGATGCCGCCACGCAACGGTTGGTGCACACATGGGTGGTGGACAATGTCGGGGATCACGGCTTTCGTCCGTGGACGTCGTTTGATCACCCGCAGCTTGGGCCGGTCGAGGTCGGTGGCATGGTATACATCTGGAGCTACCGGAACCCGCCGGGCAAGCTGCTGGAAGAGATCTGCCACAAGAATGTGCTCTTCAACCTCAAACATGCGGCCTCGGCTCCGAAGGTTGCGGTCGACACCTGTGAGGCCGAGGCCTTGGGCGCAGATCTGTTTCGGGTGACGGCGGTGGTGTCGAACCATGGGTATCTGCCGACGAACCTCTCGGATGTCGCCGTCAAGAACGCGGTGGCCAAGCCGGTCCTTGTCACACTGGACTGCGACGGGGCAGAGCTGGTCATGAACCCGGCCAAGGTTGATCTGGGCAACCTCGCAGGGCGGAACGAGCGTCGATATGCCTATTCAAACTGGGGTCAGCAATGGTCCCCGGTGTCCCGCAAAGTGGAGTGGCTTGTGAAAGCAACCGGTCCCAATCCGTGCGTCTCGGTCACCTGCCAGTCTGAAAAGGGCGGCACCGACCGCCGGACGACAGACCTTGCCTGACAGGCGAGCCGCGCTGGGCACCCTTTGACCTGCCTCACGCCCGGTGTTGAAACGCACCTTTGCCTCCCCCTCAACCGCCAAGATTGCTCTGCCATAGGTGCCGTCCGGCCTTTCTGCAGAGGTGACGCCGGATCAAAGGTCTCGGTAGCTGATAAGTTCGAGTCCAAGCTGGTCAACGCACTCACGCACGGCGCTACTTGTCAGCGTCTCCAGACAGGTCTCTCGATCATCGGCGACGTCCTCGTATCCAACATGCCCCGTCGCGCTCAACTCCGGTGACGCGACAGCGGGGTGATCAATGAAGATGTAGGTGCCCGGCTCAAGCGCCTTGAGTTGCTGCACGAAGGCGTCAACCCGTCGCTGCGTGGTCCTTGGAAACTTGGGGTATCCTTCGATCCTTGCAAGACCGTGGCCAAACGCGTCGTCGGCCAGGCCATAGTCTGTGCAGAGGTCAGAAATGACATCCCCAAGCCTCGGGTCGAAGTCTTTGAAGTGTCTGAGCATATGAGAGCTAATGTGCGAGGCATTGGGAAACAAGGAAACACCGAGGGCGACTTGAGATCTGAATTCATGGGTGACTTCGTCAATTGACCACGCCGCCTGCGCCAGGCTGGACCGCGGATCGCCCTCCCGGGGCACCAGAAGCGGCAGGAAGTTTCCGTGTTCGTCGGTCAGGCTTTTGGCTTGTGTGATGGGCCGCCACTTCACGCCATTCCATTCGCTTGTCAGGGTCAGATGGATCCCGATGTCGATGTCAGGCTGTGCATTGAACAGTGTCGCCGCATGCGATGTCCAGGGACACGGCATCATGACCTCGACGCTGCGGGCAATCCCATCGGTGCACGAGCGCAGGCACCCGATGTTGGAAGACCAACTCGACCCGGCATCATCTGCACGTACAAGCAATCGGATTTCACGACCCATCAGATCTGCCCAGTGATTGTTCCGGGTCAGAGTGGCACGCCCAAGTCCGAGTTGCACGCCCTGCAGATCCTATGGCTTGTCGTTTTGCAGACATGGCGAGGTCGGGTTCAAAGGCGATCATATCCGTCCTGCAGCGTTCTTTTTCGTGCACAGACCCACCAGAGCAATCAGCAGTTTGGCGGACCTGACGCAGGGCTCGGATGTCAATTTTCGGGGGTCGATGGCGGTACGGCGCCTGATGGGCAGGATGATTGGATCGAGTGTCCCGGACTCGTCGCGACGGCGCCTTGGCCGTCGTGGCATCGCTCATCCACGCCGCCCTTCTCCTTGAAGGACGGTCCCAACCAGACACTCGGCCGCACACACCGGTGCAACCGTCCTCAAATCAGTGGGATGTGCAAATGGGCAGACAGGGTTACAGACGGTGGGGCCCACAATCCGGTCCGCACCAAGATGCTAGGTCTTCGTGGGATACTCGACCACCAGCCGATACGTGTCGTCGCGATGCATCTGCCAATACCGCTCCGTGATCTGCAGTGTCATCGGTCCGGGTGAGCCATGCCCAATCGGCGCGGCATCAATCTTTGTAACCGGCATGACGCCTCCGGCGGTCGAAGTCACAAACACCTCGTCGGCCTGCTTGAGCATGGATGGCGAAAGGTCCCCGGCCGAACATGCGATACCCATCGCCTGACAGATATCGAAAATCGTTTGCCGGGTTATGCCTCTTAGAACGCCATACTCCGGTGTCAGGACTGTTCCGTCCGCTACCGCAAAAATGTTGAAGCCGGGGCCCTCCGACACGTTGCCCTTGGCATCAACGAGCATTGCCGTATCAGCGCCAACGTCATAAGCCGCATAGAGCCCCTTCACCAAGTCCAGCCAATGGTAGTTCTTGACCGTTGGATCGACCGACTGCGGCGGAATGCGCTGAAGCGGTGTGATGGCCGCGTGCATCCCGTCTTTCATTTGCTTTGGATTGGCCACGGAGCCAAACGGTATAGCAAAGGCGATAAATCGGTTGACGGCGTCACGGGGATCGCGGCTGAACGTCGGAGATGTCCCGCGCGTGCAAATGAACTCGACATAGGCGTTCCTCAGGTCAGAAAGCGCGACACAGTTGCAGAGGATGTCCGTGACCTGCGTCTTGTCATACGGGATCGACATATGCAGCTTGTCCAGACCCGTAAAAAACCGATCAAGATGATCGCGGAGCCGGAAAAAAGCGCCCTCCCAGACGTGGACCACGTCATAGGTCGCGTCCGAGTGAAGAAACCCGTAGTCCAGCACCGAAATCTTTGCTTCGCTGATCGGCAGGTACTGCCCATCCATATATGCCACGCCAGGCGGACAACGGGCGGGGTCAATGTGACGGTCGGAAAGTGTGGGAAGAGTACGCATGACAGGTTGAGTATTCGTTTTGCGCGCTCAATCCAATGGCTCTGTCGAACAGAGTGTTCCTGGCCGCCTTTGACGTCCATCCGAGGGCACGCCGACTGACGGCGCTCGCGGTGCGCGTTGAAGACATCCATTTGATCTTGGACGAGCCGATCTTGACACCCAAAATCTTGCGCGCCCTGATCCGCGCAGCTCTTCTGCCAGAGCCCTACGGTTTGCGTCAGTGACTTTGCCCCGCATCAGCATCATCCTGGTCAGTCCCTCAAGCAGCCACCCGGTCCGAATTTGGCGCGATTGTCGAAGGTTCGGTCGGGTAAAACTGCGCCCCGTCTTTTCGGAAGGCAGCTCATAGCCCATCCAGTCGCGTGCCAGGCGACCCGAGCGGTTTGACTCTGCCCTGCTGCGCCACACCACCCGAGTGCAGAGTCGATGACAGCGCATCTGCACTGACCGCGAAGGCCGCGGTACCATCCGTAGTGTCTGAATGGTGCGCGATGTCTTGTCGGAATGTACGAGACAAAGGAAATCTGCCGGCATCTCCAGACGGAACATGCCGAAGACCCAAAAAAGGCCGGGCCAGCAGTCCCCAGGACAGCGAGCGGTGCGGCTCCGGTGAGTGGACGAGGCGACTGGCCGGCAGTCGGCAAAATCCCGGTCCGGGCCCGGCCATCGTGCGACAGTCGCCATCGCTGCGGTGCGGCCTGCCATGGGCAACACTCCTTGCACCCGGAAATTGTCTCTATCTGATCCGGGAGAGCAGTTGAAACACCGGCATGAGCCGGTCGAACTGTTCGGTTGTTCGTTTCACCAGGTTCGGTTCGGTTGCAAAGGTCGGATCATCGTGATCGACCCATGCGGCAAAACCCTTGCGGCGCAAAGCTTCGCCGTTCGGGTGGTGTTTGTCAAAGCCAGCCGGAACGCGCTTCAGGTCTGGTTCACCAATCCGGATCTCAGCCCCGCGCAGTTCAGTTGTGAGCTGACCCAACTCCACCCCCTTTGGTCCGTCCATTGCCGTCCTGAAAGCGGTCAGAGCCGCCTTCTCATACTGAAACACGCCGCAGCCAAGCGATACTTTCTCGGGCGACAGGCCGAAGAACCACATCGGCGGTTGGCCGTCTTGTGCGTGTGGCATGAAGGCCAAGTGCAGATGCGCGTTGTACGGCGTCTTGTCTTTGGAAAAGCGGACATCGCGGTGGATCCGAAAGATCTTGCTGCCGTGATCATACCCGGTCAGATCACGCAAGGCCTGTGAAATTGCGATGGCAAAATGTCCACTCGGCCGCTTGAGATGTGCGTCATAGCTCGCTCTGTTGGCCGCAAACCAGTCCTTCGTGTTGTTGCGCCTGAGATTGCCCAGAAAGTCGAGCGCTTCGGGTGAGAAACTGTCAAATGCCTGCATCTCCGCCTCCGTTCAGTTTTTGGCCGGGAGCGCCGCAGCATGTGTGAGGCACAGTGCCAGCCATTTGTGCATGGCCGCGCCATCGCAATCGCGCTCTTCCACCTGGATAAAGCCGCCCAGCCTGCGGGCGCCATGGATCACCGCTTGTGCGGTCGGATCTGACAACGCCATCGTTTCCTGCGCTTTGCCCACCCGAAACATGAACCGCCCGACCCCGTCTTTGTGGCGCCGCGCACCGCACAGCATATGGCCGTTCAAAAAGAAACAGTGCCCGCCCATCATCCGTTTTTCGGATATGCCCGCATGCGCAGCCAAAGCGTCGCGCATGCGGGTATTTAGAGCCTCATCCACGGGCATCAGGCAGTCGTTCCGAGTTGCCAGAGGATCGCAAGCGCGAGGACCAGCATGGCCGCAATTGTCAGCCCCGCCCCGATCGGGCGCCCGATGCTGTCAGCTGTGGCGCGCAATCCAAAGAAATGAATGACGCGGGCAAGAAGCAGCAGACAGCCACAGCCGGCGACAAGCCAAGGTGATGCCCCCGCAACCTCGGCCCTGGCCAAAGCCAGAAGGGCAAGTGGGACATATTCAATGAAGTTCCCGTGCGCCCGCATCAGACGCAGGAGGTCCTCATCCTCGCCGTGCAACAACTGGATGCCGGTTCTGGCCCGCCGCAGACCAACGGCAATGGACATGGGTATGCTCATCAATACAAAGGCTGCCGTCACGGCTAGCGTGATTTGAGGAAGCTGTTCCATCCGATCCCTCCTGACGAGCGGCGTCTAGGACGCCATGCTTTCGTAGGTGATCAGGGCAAACCGCGCACCTTGCGGATCCTTCAGTGTGGCCATGCGCCCGACCCCCGGCATATCCATCGCTGGTTGGATCATCTCAGCCCCTTTCGCGACAGCGGTTGTCACGCTCGCGTCAACGTCGGCCACGGTGAAAAAAATGGTCCAGCTGCCGTCTGGTTCGGGCATTGGGGAAAAGCCGCCGATGGCCGTTTCACCTATGACGGCGGCTGAGTAGCTGGACCCGTCCTGCATGGGCATGTCGTTGATCGTCCAGCCCAGAACGTCCTGATAAAATGCCTTGGCCTTGCCTTGATCCGGGCCGGAGTGTCCGATCCAACCGGAGTTGCCGACAGTGGTCATCTCAAGAATACTCATGTGTAGCTCCCTTGGGTGCGCCCGCCACATGCGGGTCTGATCCAAGGACGCTTCATGAGCCGCTGTCCCTACAGGCTGCCCAATTCTTTTTGACTCACGGCGATTTTGTCCGTGACGGCTGTGCGTTCCGGCGATGTGGGATCAAGGGTCAGCACGGTTTCAAAGGCCGCGATGGCCGCCATGTGATCGCCCACCTCTTGCAGCAGTCCACCGCGCATTGCGTGAAACCAGCGGTAGGCTGACAGATCCGCGGCCAATTCCTCCATCGCTGTCAGCGCATGGTGTGGTCCGCAGAGTTTCGCTTGCGCCGCAATCTGGTTGAGCCGCACCACAGGGGTCGGCTGCAATGCGTAGAGCGCTGCGTAGTGGCTTTCGATCAGCGCCCAATCCGTTTCACTGGAACAGGCCGCGCGGGCATGCGCCGCGGCAATCGCAGCCTGTATGATATAGACACCGCGATGCCCGATCCGTTCGGCCTTTTGCAGCAGCGTCGTCGCTTCATCGATGTCGGAGCGGTTCCACAGCCTGCGGTCCTGATCGTCGAGAGCGACTAGCTTGCCATCCGCATCCATCCGCGCCCGACGTCTGGCGTGCTGCAGCAACAGGAGCGCGAGCAAGGCGGCCTGTTCGCCCATCGCGGGAAACAGCACGACAAGCAGGCGGGACAGGCGAATTGCCTCCTCACACAATGTCAGCTTGATCTGGGTTGGTCCGGCGGAACTCGACCAGCCTTCGCTGAACATCAGATAGATCATCAGGGACACTTCACCCAGGCGCGCGCCGCGTTCTTCCGGGCTGGGGGTTTCGAAGGCGACGGGACTGCTTGCGATCTTTTTCTTGGCGCGGGTTATGCGCTGTTCCATTGTCTTTGGCTTCGCCAGAAAACCGCTGGCGATTTCCTCAACGCTCAACCCCACCACCACCCGCAGGGCCATCGCGATCTGATCGCGGCGATCCAGGTCGGGGTGGCAGCAGATGAACAGAAGACGCAGGACATCGTCACGCATCTCATCTGGGTCCGGGGTTTCGGCGGGCACCGGCTGAAATTCCTCTGTATGGCGCGATAGGATCGCGGCGCGGCGTTGCGATTTGCGCAAGTGGTCGAGACCGGCGTTGCGGGCGGTGGTCAGAAGCCAGGCCAGGGGATCGCGCGGGGCGCCGTGTTTCGGCCAGACCGTCAGCGCCTTCACGCAGGCATCGGCAAAGGCCTCTTCCGCGGTGTCGATATCCCGAAACAACCGCGTCAGAGCGGCTATGGCGCGCGGGCGTTGTTGGGCGCACGTGGCTTCAAGCCAATCCGACATGATCTAGTCCGATGAAATGGCGCCCCCGGCCCAGGCGACAGGTCGCACTTCGAGCCGCGCAACTGGGGACGAGATCAACTTGGCGTGGTCCAGCGCTTCATCAAGGTCTTTGAAGTCGGCGGCGTAAAAGCCCAGAAAGTTCTCTTTGGTGTCTGCAAAGGGGCCGTCGGTGATCAGCGGTGCCGCGCCTTCGCGTGTGGCCGGTTCAACCATCACCGCGGACGTGGGCGGCATCAGCTTCATCGACACGAACTCTCCTCTGGCTTTCAAGGCCTCCTGCAGCGCACCGTGGCCGGACATCACCTCGTCCTTGCGGTCCTTGGGCAGCGCGTCAAAAACGCCTGCTTCTCCATAAATCGTGATTGCATAGATCATTCTCTTGCCTCCGCAGTGTGTGACCATGCTGCAAGGACGCGCGAAGACATGCAAATCCGACACGTCCCATAGCGTTTATCCTGACGTGGAGCTGGACGCTGCGATTGCGGCTCGGGAATCGGGCTTGCAGGGCAATCGCTTGGCCGGCACAGACACCAGAGGCTTCTGCACCCGGTTCGTCGGGAACCGCAGAATGTTCACATCACGGGCCATGCGCGCTTCACCTGCAAGGCGGATCCATCCGAAGCTTCATCGGCTATCCTCAATCGCCAATGGCTCGAATGCGGTTGTTCCGCGCGTTGTGTTCCAGTTCAACCAGCCCCAACAGCTCAAGCGTCGGGCCAACGTAGTTCGCAAACCGGCCCCGATACCCTTTGCGCAGCCCGTAGTAGCCTCCGACAGGGTTGTTTTCAGATCTTGCCCAGTCTTCCAAGGTACCGGGTTTCGTTGGTTTGCCTTCATCGGCGTTGCCAAGTGGCATCCAATCACCATGCTCTTTCAGCATCGCCTGAGCGTCTTCGATCGCGCGAAGCTGATAAGACAAACGTGTCTTGCCGACCTGCACGACCAAAGCAGGCGGATCGTTATTCTCATCTTTCCAGACCTGGAACTCCGAGGTCAGTGGCGGTGTCTTCAAGACCCAGGGGTCATCTTCCATGCCCGATCCGTAGATGACATCATTCATTGTGCTCGGCCTTCCGTTTCAAAGTATCTGCAAATTTTTCGAAGCTTGGCGTCAAGTCCGGCATGGATTTGGTGATCAATCCCGAGAGCATCCCGCTGAAAACCTCCCGCATCTCAAAGGTGCACGCACCGGCATCAGACGTCAGACGGAATGTGCGCGTCCCGACAAACAGCCCAAAGGGCATCCCGCCCCGCCAGACCATTCGAAAGGGTGCCTCCAGGGCAATAACCTTCAGGGCAAAGGCGCGTTTCGGATCGACCTCGGACCAGAGTTTTATCCGCGCGTTTGGAGCGATCGTCCCTTCAATCCGAAGAATGCCAAACGGTTCCGGTTCCCGCTTCAGGTCTTCGGTCAACACCGTCCAAACCCGTTTCGGAGCGGCGTTGATTTCAATGGATGTACAATAGGTCTTCATACTTTTCCTCTCATTGACAGGAGAAGCGATAAATGAAGTAACATGACATCTACTGTCATGTTCGGAGACATCATGCGCGCCGCGCGACTTCTTCAGATACTGTTGCTTTTGCAGAACCGGGGGCGGCAGACCTCGGTGCAACTTGCTGAAGAACTCGAAGTCGCGCCCCGCACGATCCTGCGTGATGTCGATGCGATGACAGAAGCCGGCTTGCCGATCATTGTTCACCAGGGCAGTGGCGGCGGCATCGAACTGGGTTTCAACTATCGCACACGGCTGACAGGTCTTGCACGCGACGAAGCGACAGCACTTGGTCTCATACTGACCGCGCGAACGCCGATGGTCTCGGCCTTGGGTTTGGAAAATGCGGCAAAGCGCGCGCAGGCAAAACTGATCGAGAGCCTTCCCGACAAGACAAGGCACGCAGCGAAAGCTGCAGCCGGCCAGTTCGAAGTGAATGGAGCGACTGCAGTGGATGACGAGCGTATCCGTGCAATGGCGCGTGCCGTTCATTCCAGGACACTCGTCCGCATTCGCTTCGCCACGGAGACCGAACAAACGGTCCACCCGATCAAGCTGACGCTGACGGAAGAATCTTGGTCTGTGCGAGATGGCCAGACCGGGACTTGGATACCTATGAGCACGTGGGGCAGACTAAATG
Source organism: Pseudomonadota bacterium (assembly GCA_039179965.1). GTDB lineage: Bacteria > Pseudomonadota > Alphaproteobacteria > Rhodobacterales > Rhodobacteraceae > Marinibacterium. The sequence continues at coordinate 3,918 of JBCDEC010000092.1, read as the reverse complement.
TATCGGCCCGTCGGTTTCCTGCCGCATCTCACTGAGGTCGGGACTTGGGTTGGCAACCGATTGTGGCTCAGCCCCGACAAACCGAGTTGTTGCGTGCCAGTCGCCGAAGAACCGTGAGGTGGTACGGAAGCGGTGTTCCGATCGATTGAACAATGCACATGCGAATTGGGTGGATTGGATATTGCGACTGCATGCTGCAAGGCAGGTGTTTCGGACAGGTTGTATCGCCTTTGGCGCGAGAGGTTTGACAGGATGGGTCGGCCTCAGCCGTCAGAGATCAGAGCCTTGCAGACAGAGACTGGGCGGCTCGAAAGGATCGTTGCCGATCTGTAGCTGGACATGCTGATCCTTAGGACGACTCCGGATCTGAGTTCGCCCGGGACCTGACGGTTGGTGGGGTGGGGCAGCCCGTCCCCCAAACCAGGCGCAGGACACCAACTGCAAGTCGCGGCCTCGTTCCACGGCGCCGAGACGTTTCAGCAGCAAGTCAACACAGCCCTTTGTCGAACCCGATCAGGGGACCATGTGTTTTGGTACGGGTCGCCAGCCCGTGCCTAGTCTTGCGCGACCAGCAGGCGGTCTGGCTGGGCAATCAATGCGCGATAGCGCTCCATGAATCTTGCAGCGTCAGCGCCGTTGATGACGCGGTGGTCGTAAGAAAGGTCGAGGGGCGTCATGGGGGTAGGGACAAAAGTTTCGCCGTTCCAGACGGGGCGGATGTCCGTGCGGGTGATGCCGAGGATGGCGACCTCCGGGGGGTTCACGATGGGCGTGAACGCCTCTCCGCCGATGCCACCGAGATTGGTGATCGTCATCGAGGCGCCGCCCATCTCATGGGGACGGAGTTTGCGGGTGCGTGCGCGGTTGGCAAGATCGCTGATGGCCTCGCCAATCTGGCCAAGACGCTTCCGGTCGACATCGCGCAGAACCGGTACAACCAGACCGTTGGCTGTGTCCACGGCGATACCGATGTGGATGTATTCCTTCAGGATCAATGATTTGCCATCGGCAGTGAGCGAGGCGTTAAAGCGCGGGAAGAGACGCAGACAGCGCGCCAGAACAGCCAGGTGGAAGGCCAACGCAGTCAGCCGTGTGCCCTCGGCCTTGAGAGCGGCGCGGGTGGCTTCGATCCGGGTCATGTCGGCGCTGTCGTGGTGGGTCACGGCGGGGATCAGCGCCTGGGCGGCGGCCAGGTTGTCAGACGCCACTTGCGCCATGCGGTTGAGTGGCTCGACTGTCACCGGGCCCCATTCGGCATGAGCCACGTCCCAATGGGCCGCTCCGGCAGGGGCTCCGCCACTGGTCTGGCCCAGCACGTCCTCGCGCGCGATGGTCTGGCGGCCCAGCCGGCTGGCCAGCGCGTCGATATCAACGCCCAGCTCAGCGGCAAGCTTGCGCACGGACGGGCTGGCGATCACGCCCATCTCACCACTCGGTCGAGATATACTGCGTTTCCTGGAACTCGTGCAGGCCTTCCTTGCCGCCTTCGCGGCCCAGGCCAGAGTGTTTTACACCGCCAAAGGGCGCAGACGGATCCGAGACAAGACCCCGATTCAGCCCGATCATGCCAAAGTCCAATTGTTCCGACAGAGCCAGCCCGCGGCGCATATCGCCGGTGTAAAGATAGGCGACCAGCCCGTATTCTGTATCGTTGGCACGCGCGATGATGTCGTCACTGTCGGCGAATCTCTGAATCGCGGCCACGGGACCGAAGATTTCATCGCACAGGCACTCGGCATTGTCGGGCACATTGGTCAGAACGGTGGGTGGATAGAAAAAGCCCGGGCCGTCCGGGCGCGTGCCGCCCAGCCTGACATCGGCGCCCTTCGCGATAGCGTCGCGGACGAAGTGATGTACCTTGTCGCGGGTTTCGGCATTGACCAATGGACCCACGTCCACAGTGCTCTCCAACCCGTTGCCCATGGTCAAGGCCGCCATCTTCGCGGTGAAGACCTGAGTGAAAGACGTCTCGATGTCTTCGTGTACGTAGATGCGGTTGGCCGCCGTGCAGGCTTCGCCCAGGTTGCGCATCTTGGCGACCATCAGACCTTCGGCAGCGGCCTCGATATCGGCGTCCTTGCAGACGATGAATGGTGCGTTGCCGCCCAGTTCCATCGCCGGTTTCACCACGTTGTCGGCGGCGGCGTGCAACAGCTTGCGGCCAACCTCTGTCGAACCGGTGAAGCTGACAACGCGCACGCGCGGATCGGCCAGCATCGCCCCCACCACCGCGCCCGAGGACCGTGATGGCAGAACGTTGAGCACGCCTTTCGGCACGCCTGCTTTTTCCAGGATGTCGACCAGCGCCAACATGGTCAGCGGTGTTTCCGAGGCAGGCTTGACGATGACCGGGCAACCGGCGGCGAGGGCCGGGCCGATCTTGCGGGTGCCCATGGCGGCGGGGTAGTTCCAGGGGGTGACCAACACGGCGATACCAGCGGGCTTTTGGTGCACCAGGACACGGGCCCCGCTGGCGGGCGCATGGCCCAGATGGCCCTCCGAGCGCACGGCCTCTTCGGCATACCAGCGGAAGAACTCGCCTGCATATTTCGCCTCGCCCATGGCATCGGCGCCCGCTTTCCCGTTTTCCAGCGTGATCAGCCGGGCGATGTCGTCGATCCGGTCGCTGTAAATGTCGAAAGCGCGGCGCAACACCTCGCCCCGCTCACGCGGTGTCTGGGCCGCCCAATCGGCAAAGGCGGCCTCGGCGGCGTCGAGACAGGCTATGGCGTCTTCGACCGTTCCGCTCGCGACCTCGGCCAGCACCTCTTCGTTGGCCGGATTGAGGACTGCGAAGGTCGCGCCATCCGAAGCGTCACGCCAGGTGCCGCCGATGTACAATTGCGTCTGGAGCCTTTTGCCTGCCATGTCTTTCATCTGGCCCTCTCTTAGATCAGTTGCCGGATCGGATCGTCGATCCGCGCTGCGATGTCATCGAGCAGAGCCGCCGCCGCTTGGAACGGGAGGGCGCTCTCTGCAAAGCTGAGTGTGAGGACATGGCCCGAAGTGCCCCGGGCCACCGTCAGAGTCGTCCCCATGGGCGGGGCATAGCCCGACAAGCGGGTGTCGCAGAGATCGATCAGAGCCAGAGCCACGGGGTCGCCGTCGCGCCCGTCGATTTCCTGCGCGCCATCGAGGCCGCGGATCAGCACGGCCACCGAGTCGCTGTCCAACCGGCTTTCCCAGGCACGGCGGGCAAAGCCGGCGAGTATGCGTGTGCGGTCGGCCGTTTCACTGGCGTGCGCCAGCAGCGCGGTGAAGGCAATGCCCTCGACCTCGGCCGTCAGGGTCGACTGGCGCCCCGGCGCGGCCTGTGCGAGATCGCCGGCGTGGATCGGTTCCGGGACTCCACTGGCCCGCAGGGCTGCGAGGTCGATGCCTTGCTCCAAGGCCAAACGCCTGGCTTTTGGCGAGGCCAGGACCCTGCCGCCTGACACCAATGGTGCGATGCGGGGCGCAGGTGTCGGCGCGGGGTCCGGGTCTGGCGGTTGTCCGGGCGTTGGTTCCGGGTCCGGGGAGGCTGGGGCAGTTGCCGGGGCAGGGGCCGGGACCGGATCGGGTGCGGTTTCGACGTCGACCTCCGCCGCACTTGCCACGATCAGGGCAATCACCTGGCCCACCGGCACGTCGTCGCCTTCGCCCGCGCAGACTCCCGAGAGAAAGCCCGCCACCGGGGCTTCGACCTCCATCGTGGCCTTGTCGGTTTCCACTTCGAAGAGCGCATCGCCGGCCGCTACCGCATCGCCTGCGGCCTTCAGCCAGGAGACGATGACGCCACTGTCCTGCGTCATCCCCAATTGCGGCATCTTCACTTCATGGGGCATGAATCAGCGCCCCTGACATGAGCTTGCGCGCATTTTCCGCCACGCCTTCTGGCGTCGGCACGGTCAGATCTTCGAGCACCGGCGAGAACGGCAC
>JBCDEC010000091.1:0-16199 GCA_039179965.1 Pseudomonadota bacterium | reverse complement strand
TAGCCATCGTTGATCTGCCGGTTGTTGAGTGCCACCTGCCGCTGCTGATTGACTTCGCCTTCGGTCAGTTTTGCCGCGCAGGTGATGCAGCCGCCGTATTGGCAGCCATAGGGCAGGTCAACGCCCTCGGCGCGCAGGGTTTCAAGAAGCGGCCGGCGCGCGTCGACCTCAAATTCCGCATCGCCCCGGTTGGCGAGTGTCACCCGATGTGTCGTCACAGCCAGATATCCGACGTACAGTCGCCGCCGGGATAGCGGGTTTCATGGCAGCGGCTGGGGCCGTTGGGTTCCTTGCCGAAGTTGACCAGAAAGTCTTCGTTGATCTTCATTCCACCGTTCACCGGATCGCAGTCGATCATCACCATCACGCCGCCTTTTTGGCGGATCTCGGGGTAGAACTGATTGTCCCAGGTCGAAAACAGCGAGGTGGTGACATAAAGGCGGCGGCCGTCGAGGCTGAGCTGAAACATTTGCGGTCCGCCGGCAACCTCGGCCCCGTTGACCACCGGCGCCTTGCCCAGAAGGCCGCCCATCCAGACCTGACCGGTGAGTTTTGGATTGTGCGGGTCCGAAATGTCGTATTGGCGCATGTCGCCGTGCAGCCAGTTGTTCAGGTAGAGATACCTGTCGTCCATTGAGACGAGAATGGCGGACATGACGCCCGGCACAGGGATCGGCCATTGCGGATGGGGTTCATTGTCCACATCGATGATCTTTTCCCATTCCCATTGCCCGGCGTCGGTTTTCCAGAAGTGGATGACATTGGACGCCAGCGCCGCACCGCAAAACCCGTGCGAACTGTCGGGGTCGTGGTGAAACTTGACCTCCAGCGGGATCAGGCCGTCTTCGCCCAGATACATCGTCTCTACGGGCACCCGCTTTTCAAAGTCCCACAGGTGAAGACGGCGACCGTATTTCAGATGGCCGACCTCTTCGAGATCGAACCCCGGCATGAAGGTGTTCGGCGCCGCCCATTCAGAGCTCACCATGATGTTGTGGCGCGGCTGGTACCAGAAGTCGTAGCCAAAGGGGATGTCGCCCATGGAGTTTTCCCAGCGCCCGACAATCTCAAAGTCCTTGTTCAGGTGAAGATAGCCCCCCGGCGCCTCGCCCTTGGCGTCGCCCAGAAACGAAATGATGATCTCCGAGCCCAGACAATGCACCGTGTGCGGACCGGACAGGTTGGCCTTGGCCTTGATCTCGGCGCCGTCGATCACCTTGTGGAGCCGGGGGGCGCGCGGGTCGGTCGCCGTGTCGACCACGTGGATGTTGTTTGACCGCACTCCGGGGACCAGCAGGTACTTGCGGCTCATGCTGCTGTCGTCGTGACAAGAGGAACAGGCGTTCCACCCCATGTGATGCAGCTCGTCCCCGATCCCGGGCATCTCAAGCCGGTGGATGACCTGGCTGTAGGTGGGGCTTTGCGGATCGGCATCGACGGTCGCCAGGTAGTCGGGTTTCTGAATGCCTGTGCCGGTGTAAATCGCAATGGTGTAAAGCAGCGTTTCGCGTGGCGCCTGCATCGCCTCCCGAGGTGAAGCGTATCCCGGCCCGCAACATGTATCTGCCATTCTTGTCTTGACCTCCCTCGTGCTGCGTTTCACGATATGATACAAATGATCTCGTAAAAAGAGAAAAGTTCGGCAAAACCGCGTGGGCTCATACCATGTATCTTGAACGATTGCTGACCATCCTGGACAGCGTGCAGCAGGGCGATACGGGGCAGGGCCAGAGCGTGTCCGACATTGTCGCCTCCACCGGGCTGCCCAAGCCCAGTGTCTATCGGCAGGTCAAGGATCTGGTGGATACCGGGCTGCTGCAGCCCTGCGGGCAGGGGCGGTTCGCAATCGGTCTGCGCGCCCGTCGGCTGGCAGGACAGCGCGACCCCGATGACCTGATCCGCGAGACGGCCGTTCCGCTGCTGAAAGCGGCGGCCAGCGCGCTTGGGGCGGCGGTCTTCTTTTCTCGGTCCCGGGGCACGTCCGTGGAGATCGTGCATACGGAGGTGCCCCAGACAGGCGTTTCTTACCTGCATCCCGGCATGGGCCCGCGGCCCTTGCACGCCTGTTCCTGCGCCAAGGCTATAGCTGCCTTCAGCGCAGATCCCGACATGCGGGAGGCGCTTTCGAAACGGCTCAAGGCCTTCACGGAGCACACCAAGACCGAGTTGAAGGATCTGGAGTTCGAGTTTGCTCAGATCCGGCAGCGCGGCTATGCGGTCTGCGCAGAAGAACTGGAGCGTGGCATCTGCTCGGTTGCGGCTCCGCTCCAGAGGCCCGGACAGCCGATCCGGTTCAGCATCGGCGTGACGGGCACCACCCGCGCCCTGCCTTCGGATGCCAGGGAGGATCTTGGCCGTGCGGTTATCGATATCTGCCGCGACCTCGGGGCGCGACTGGAACAGGCAGCGGCGCACCCCGCAGGTCTGTCCGCGTCAGGATAGCCCGCCGTCCGGGACGATCATCGTATCGTCGTGCCGCCAGCTCACCCAGACCGGCGTGCCCGGGGCAAGATCCGGGAAATCCGCATCCCGCGCCACAACCTTGATTGTCAGCCCGCCGCACTCGATCACAAAGGTGCCCATCGCACCGGCAAAGAGCCGCTGTGCCAGAACGCCCCGCAGTTTCGAACATCCCTCAGAGGCAGGCTCCGTTGCCGAGACGGACATGGATTCGGGCCGCACCGCGAGCGCGTCGCTGTCCAGCGCCGTTGCCGGAATCTGGATCTGACCGGCCGGAGGCAGAGCTCCACCGGCTTTGCGCAAGATATTGGCTTCGCCCAGAAACTCTGCGGTGAAGACGTCGACGGGCGCGTTGTAGACCTCGCGCGGCGGGCCGGTCTGGATCATGCGCCCGCCCCGCAGAATGCCGATCCTGTCAGACAGAGTCAGCGCCTCTTCCTGATCGTGGGTCACGAAAATCGTGGTGATCCCGATCTCGCGCTGAATGCGCTTGAGTTCAATCTGCATGTCGACCCGCAGCGCCTTGTCGAGCGCCGAGAGCGGCTCGTCCAGCAACAGAACCCGAGGGTTGGTGACAATTGCGCGCGCCAGTGCAACGCGCTGCCGCTGACCACCGGACAACTGGTGCGGTTTGCGGTTCCAGAGGTCGCTGAGCTGGACCAGGTCCAGCGCCTCGCCGATGCGCCTGCGCTCCTCTGCGGCGCCGACTTTGCGGACCCGCAGACCAAAGCCGACGTTGTCTGCGACGGTCATGTTGGGAAAGAGCGCGTAGTTCTGGAACATCATGCCGATCTCGCGTTTCTCGACCGGCACATGTTCGACGGTTTCCGTGCCAATCCGGATATGTCCGCCGTCGAGCAAGACGAAGCCGGCAATCGCGCGCAAAAGCGTCGTCTTGCCGCTGCCCGAGGGCCCGAGGAGCGCGAAGAAGCCACCATTGGAAAAGTCCATCGTGACATCGTCCAGTGCCGCGACCGAGCCGAACCGTTTCGTCACCCGCTCCACGCGCACCTCGGCCATCAGCGCTCACCTCCGAAGTTTGAAAAGCGCGCGGCAATCAGCATCACGATCATCGACACGGTGATGATGATGGTGGAGATGGCATTGATCTCAGGTGTGAAGCCTTTGCGGATGGCGGTGTAGATCAGAACGGGCAGGGTGCTGTCTCCGGGCTTTGACAGAAAGTAAGAGACCACGAACTGATCAAAGCTGACGGCAAAGGCAAACAGCGCCCCCGCGATGATACCCGGGGCAATCCAGGGCAGGGTGATGCGCCATGTGATCATTGAGGCCGGTGCGCCCAGCGACCGTGCGGCTTCCTCCAAGGTCACGTCGAACGTGGCCAGGCGCGCGCTCACCACCACGATCACGTACGGCAGCGCCAGAGCAACATGGCCGATGATCACCGACGGCGTGCCGCGGTCCAGACCGATCCCGTAAAAAAAGATCAGCATTGCCGTGCCGGTGATCAGCCAGGGGATGGCAATCGGCGGAAACAGCAGGACCTGCAGCACCCGTTTGCCGCGAAACTCATAGCGAAAGAGCGCCAGCGACGCGGCGGTGCCGAGCACCGTGGCCATCGCGGTGGTGGTCAGCGCAATCAGCACAGAGCGGACCGCCGCGGCCTTGATTTCTGAGTTTCCGGCAAGTTTGTGATACCAGTCGGTCGAAAACTCGAACGGCAATTGGTAATAGGGCGAGGCATTGAAGGACATCAGCGCCATGACGAAAATCGGCGCATAGAGAAAGAACAGGATCGCGCCGAGCCAGACCTTCCCGACCACCGCAAGCCCCCGCCCGCTCATGTCCGCGCCTGTTTCAGAACCGGGCTTGCAACGGCGAGTATCAGCAGCACGACCGCAAGCAGGATAAAGGACAGCGCCGCCCCGAGTGGCCAGTTGAACACGGCCACAAACTGATCCTCGATGACCGTCCCATAGTAGGTGCCGACCCGTCCACCGAGGATCCGCGGTTCCATGAACGACCCCACGACAGGTACAAAGATCAGCACAGCCCCGGCCAGAAGGCCGGGCAGCGACAGCGGCAGAACCAGGCGTCTGAGGATCGTGAGCTTGCCCGCCCCGAGGGACCGCGCGGCGTCGATGAGGGAATCGTCAATGGCCTGCAGGGCCAGGTAGGACGTGAGGATTACATAGGGCAGGTAGGAATGAACCAGCCCGATCACGATCGCCGGCGTCGAAAACATCAGGTTCACATCGACCTCAAAGGGCAGGATCGCGTTGAGACCCAACTCCAGCACGCCATTGCCCCGCAAGACGATGGCCCAGGAAAAGATCCGGACCAGGGAGTTGGACCAGAAGGGCAGGATCACCAGCAGAAAAAGCGCCTCGCGCGCGCGCCCCTTGATGGTCTTGGCCAGGACAAAGGCGCAGGGAAATCCGATCAGCACGCAAAAGCCGGTGACCATCAGCCCCAGCTTGATCGATTTCCACAACAGCTTGGCGTAGGTCGTGGTCTCAAAGAACGCGCGGTAGTTCTCGGCACTGATATGCCACGGCGTGTCCCCAAACGGGACATCCGACAAAAAGCTGAAAAAGAGCATGGCCGACAGCGGCAGGAAGATCGCCACTGTCAGCCAGATATAGGCCGGGGACAGCAGGCCGGTCAGCCTCAGCCGGTCCCGGGATGCGAGCACCGTCGACATCTGTCCCGCTGCCTGTAGGCGCCTATTGCGCGGCCTTCAACTCTTGCCACAATGCCAGGTAGGCCTCGCGGTTTTCGTCCGAGACGGGGCGCTGAAATTGCACCCGGGCCACCACGGCGGGATCACCCAGAACGCGCTTGTTGAACGCGTCTTCCGGCAAGGCCGCGGCGGCTTTGGCATTGGCCGAGGCAGGGGCGCCTTCTGCCGCCCACGTCACGTAGAAGTCGGGGTCGATCATCCAGTCGATAAAGGCGTGGGCCGCCTCCTGCTTGGTTGAAGATGCGGGGACCGAAAGTCCGTCGAGCCATCCGATCGCGCCTTCCTGCGGGACCACGAATTGCACGGGCAGGCCGGACTCCATCGAACGGCTTGCCGATCCGGACCAAAAGGTCGCCACATCCAGGTCGCCCGCCGCCATGAACTGGTTCCAGTCGTTTTCCGACCCCCAGTAGGTTTTGATCTGCGGCATCAGCGAGGCCAATTTTTCTTTGATCGCATCCAGATCGGTGATGTTGTTGATGTCCTGACCGGTGGCAATCGCGGCGAACTGGACGGCCTCAAGCGCATCGTCGCGGATCGACACCTTGCCTTCATGCGCAGCGTCCCAGAACACCTCGATGGAGGTCGGCATATCGTCGAACTCATTGGTGTTCACCGCGAAAGAGGTCAGACCCCAGGTCCAGGGCACGCCATGCAGCGCGCCGCCGGCGTTGAGATCCTCGTTTTCCGTCAGGTCGGTCGGCACATCTGCCATATTGGCGATTTTGGACGCGTCGATGGGCCCTATGAGACCTTCGGCCTGGGCCTGCGGGGTGAAGGCTGCGTTGATCAGGACCACGTCATAGGCGCCGGGATTGGTGCGCAGCTTTGTCAGCATCTCCTGTTCGGAGTTGAAATATTCATGCACGACCGTGTGCCCGGTGGCCTCGGTAAAGGCCGCAACGGCCCAGTCGGCATCGGTGCCGTAGCCCTGCCAATTCAGCACGCGGATCTCGTCGGCCAGTACGGCTGGTCCGGCAAGGACAAAGGCCAGGGTTGTGGCATGGAAAAGCGTCGTCTTCATCGTAGTCTCCCTTTTTGACCCAGGTGGGTGTTGTTTTTTGAACGTCATGCGGTGCGGCTGTTGCGGCCCGAACCCGCCATCAGGGTGGCGACGGCCTGGGGCAGAGGGGCCGTGGCCGGACCTCTGGATGTTGTGGACAAGGCCGCTGCGGCATTGGCGTAAAGCGCGGCGGCCAACGGATCTTTGCGGCGGGCAAGCTCTGCGATGAAGCTGCCGATATGGGTGTCCCCGGCGCCGTTCGTGTCGATGGCCTCGACCGGAAAGCCGGGGATCTCGGTGCTGCGCCCGTCCACGGCAACGACGCAGCCCTCCGCGCCGGTGCGGACCACGGCGCCCCCGGACCGCCCTTCGGCCAGTGCCAGCGCGGCTTGCGATGCCTCCGTCAGGCTGGTGATCACGGCGGCTTCCCGCCGGTTGGCGGTGACCCAGGCGGCGCGCGCCAGCACCGCGCCAAGTCTGGCGGGGTGCAGTTCCGCGACCATCGGTGTGGGATCAAACACCAGTGGCGCAATAGGCGCATCACTTCTGAGCCAATGTGTCAGCGCCTCCCGTGCGCCCGCGTAGCAGAGCGCGTATCCGGACAGAAGCGTCCAGTCGGCGCCGGCAACGTCAATCCGGGTCAGGGCGTCGGCGGTGAGGTGCGCCTCAGCGCCTTCACCGGCCACAAAGGTCCGCTCGCCCTGCGCGTCGATCATCACCGTGCAACAGCCCTGATCGTGATGCGGGTCGCGGGTCTGCAGAATAGAGATGCCTTCCGCGTCGAGCCCGGCCTCCACGATGTTGGCAAATGGGCCGCTGCCCAGCGGGCCGCCGTACCTGACGTCCATGCCAGCGCGCCGGGCCGCCACCATGGCATTGAACCCGCCGCCCGGCGTGAGGGTAAAATCGGAGACGACCGCGTCGTCGCCGGGGCGTGGAACGGCCTCGACCGTGTAGACCAGGTCAACCACTGCGCCCGACATCTGCAGAAGACGCCCGGTCATGTCGCGCGCTCCTGAATCTTGTGCTCGGGTTCCGATGCGCCGGCGCGCAGGTTCAAGAGTGCAGCCGCCATTGCATCGATATCAAGCGTGTTGGCCGCATTCAGCGTTCTGACGGCCGCCTCGGGGAAACACCCACGGCCCCTGCAAGCCCCTGCCATCGCGCAGGCCATTGCACCAATCGTATCGGTATCGTCGCCGATGTTGGCCGCGATCAGCCCGGCGTTCCAGGGATCGCCCTCTGCCAAAAGCACGACGCCGAACGCCGCCGGAACGGATTGGCAGGAGGCGACCGAGGTTCCAATCTCCCGACGGATCGCCTCTGCGTCCCGGGTGCGCGCGGCGATCTCAAGCGCCAGTGCGATCCGCCCGGCCATGTCCGGGTGACCTGCCGCATGTCCGCGCCCCTGGCCTTCTTTTGCGGACTGCAGCGCGAGGGGGCGGGTGGCCTCAAAGCCTGCGCCGTTCAGGCCAGCGCTGATCACAGCGGCCACCGCCGCCGCTGCGGCAATGGCCTCGCCGGTGTTGTGGGTCAGGCGGCAGGCGGCCTCGACCCGGTCGACCTGCGCGCTCACCGGTGCAGGCGGTGTTGCAATCGCGACCGGGGCGATGCGCATGGCCGCCCCGTTGGTGGTGCCCGCCCGACCGGTGTCGGCGGGTGACATGCCGCTCATAAGCCCGTCCAGTGCCGCCTTGGACGATGGACCCAGCAGGTCCCGAAGCCCGCGGGCGCGCACATCGCGTTCCCAGTTCAACAGGTCGCTCGCCCAGAGGCCCGGATCAATCTCTCCCTTGCCAGTGATCAGTCGACGCCCCAGCAGCATCGTCTGTTCGGTGTCATCCGTGACCTGGCCGGCGACCAGCCCATGGGAGACGGGATGATCCTCAAAGGGCGCGACAAAGCCCGTGATCTGTCCATATCGCGCCCGGACGTCATCGTGGGTGAGTGTCTGGGATGGCATGCCAAGTGCGTCGCCAAGCGCAACGCCGAGCAGCGCGCCGCAGGCGCGGTCGAACTGGTCTGCCGCCGGGCTCACGGGCCGAATTCCATGTGAAGCCCGAACAGATCCGGGTCGAGCAGGCTTTCGACAACTTCGATCACCAACCCGCCCGCGGTGCGTGTCTGTCGGCGCAGGTGCAGCATCGGCCCGGCAGACGAGCGCTGCATCAGGCGCTGGTCACTGGCCGGCAGGGCGGACAGAACGCTGGCCCATTCATCCCCGCTGGAGACGTTCAGATTGTGATGGCGCAGGGTCGTGCTGAGCGATCCGTCAATCAGACCGGCATCCAGCACGTCGTCCAACTCCGCACGCCAGGGCACGCGGCTGCGCTCCAGCGAGACACCTTCGCCGGTGCGCCCCGACAGACGCAGGCGGTCCACGATCATGCAATCCGCGCCGTGGGGTACGTCATAACCGTTCAGATCCATCGATCCGCGGTCCAGCCGAAGCACCCGGGTTTCCAGTCGGGTATCGGCCTGCGCCAGGGCCAGCGTCCAGCCCGCGCTGTCGTCCAGCGCGCGCCCGTCGAAGGTGACAAAGGATCCGATACCGCTTTTGGTGGTGATCAGACCTTTGGAGGACAGCATTTCCAGGCTTTTGCGGATCGTGCTGCGGCTGACCGAGAACCGCCGCACCAGCGCGTTTTCGCTTTCCAGCGCCTGACCGCGCGCCAGAACGCCACGTCGGATTTCGTCTTCTAGCTGATGCGCAATGCGTTCGGACTTGGATGCGCCAATGCGGGCCGTACCTGTATGATCCTGATCGAACCTGTCCATACCTGTATGCTAGCGGCGCGCGCGCCGCGCTGTCAATGCGCGTCCACCGCCCGGCTAGCGCCAGATAACTGGCCGCCGGGGGAGCAATCACTCCGTGTCGAGCAATCCCAAAAGCCGTGCAGAATTGTTCTTCAGAATGTCTTCACGCAGGTGGTCCTTGATCGCGATGTCGGCGAAATCGCCCAGCCAGCGTTCCGGAGTGATCATCGGCCAGTCCGAGCCGAACAGCACCTTCTTGCGCAGGATCGAATTGCAGTACCGGACCAGGATCTCGGGGAAGTAGCGCGGCGACCAGCCGCTGAGGTCGATGTAGACATTGGGCTTGTGCTGGGCCACGGCCAGCGCCTCTTCCTGCCAGGGAAAGGACGGGTGAGCGAGGATGATCTTGAGGTCGGGAAAGTCCACCGCAACATCGTCCATATACATCGGGTTGGAGTACTTCAGCCGCATGCCGTTGCCGCCGGGCATACCCGATCCGACACCGGTCTGGCCGGTGTGAAAGAGCGCAACGCAGCCTTCTTCCTCAAGCGCTTCGTAAAGCGGGTAGGCCATCCGGTCATTGGCGAAAAACCCCTGCATCGTCGGGTGGAACTTGAAGCCCTTGACCTTGTAGTCGCGGATCAGCCGGCGCGCCTCCCGCACCCCCATTTTGCCTTTCCATGGATCGATAGAGGCGAACTGGATCAACACATCGGCGTTCTCGGCAACGCGCTCGGCCACCTCGTCGTTGGAATAGCGCCGGTACCCGGTCTCGCGTTCGGCATCGACTGGAAAGATCACGGCGGCAATGTTTTGTTCGCGGTAGTGAGCGGCGGTTTCATCGATCGTCGGGGGATGGGTCCAGGGCGCCTTGAAGTAAGCGGCCATGGTGGACTGCAGCGCATCGTAGCCATCGTCGGGATGACAGCCGCAGGGCTCTTCGGCATGGGTGTGAATATCGATTGCGCGCAGGTTGGAGAGATCGACCATCAGTTGGCTCCTGTGAGTGGTACGACTGTTGGGTGCGTGTCGGCATGGCAGCGCGCCAGAAGATCGGCGCGTTGGGTCGGCAGTCCACACCCAACCGGCACGTTGATGCAGAGCGCGCCGGGGGCCAGCGCCAGAGTCTTCGGACAGCGGGCAAAGAGGGCAAGCCCCGGCCGCAGCCCGTCCGCAGGCCCGTACTCGCGACCGATGAGCATCATCTCGGTCGTGCGATCCGCACCGGGGATGCGGCCCGCCCCGTGGTGGTGGCGCCGCCCACAAACATGCCCCTGCGGGCTTCCGCCAATTGGAAGGTGGTCGAAGGGTCGGCGATGGGCACATGCTTGGCTGCCGCCAGCTCCGGTCCGCCGCCGATGACCGCGCCAAAGGGCGCCGTGACCGTCATCTGGCCGCCGAACTGGATCCGCTCCATCGCCTGATGCCAGTCCGGGGCGTGGTAAAGGTTCGTCTCTGCCGCGCGGTGCACATGTTCCGACAGATCCAGCCCTGCGCAGAAGGGTCCGCCAGAACCAGTCAGGACCAGCCCGCGCGCTGAACTCTGGTGGCGATGTGTAAAAGGTCTCCAGCGTGGGCAGAAGCGCTTCGCATATGGCGTTGCGCTTTTCGGGTCGCGCCATGGTGAGCCGGGCGATGGGTCCGTCGATGTCGATGCCAAGAATCGGGCTGGCGGAACCAGGGGCGGAGGTGTCGGACATGGTGCGCTTATCTCGGCGGCAGGCTCATGGCGCCATCAAGACGACTGGGGGTGCCGTTGAGATGCGGATTGGCGACGATCTGCGCGGCCATCAGCGCGTGTCCCTCGGGTTGTCCCAGACGCTCGGGCACGCGGATATTGGCGGCGATTTTCTGGGAGACTTCATCGGGAAGACCCACCATTATCGGTGTGTGAAAGAGACCCGGCGCCATGGCCATCACGCGGATACCGGCACCGGCAGGCCCACGGGCGTCTCGCCTATCCTCGCAAACATCATGTTCGTGATGCGTCGGGGCGCGCGCAGCGTCACACTGTTCAGATCCTCCGGGGTCATAACGGGATCGCTCGAATGGATGAGGCCCGGTCCATGCACCCAGGCGCCCAGCAGGTGGAGGTCAACAGGGTCGGCAGATTTCTGCAAATCAAGGTCATGGTATCCTCCCAAACACAACCGAGTCGATCTTTTATCCCTCATTATTGTTATGCTTTATACCTAATTTTGTCCAGTCGCGTTCCGGTTGGATGCGCACCGGGACGGGGGGGCGAGTCATGCGATATCATGCAAACCCGGTGCGCCCCGGCGATCCGTATGATGCCGCTGCTGGTGGCGAGGGTGGGGGGCCGCACAAACACCATGAAGTCGACGTTTTGATCGTCGGCTTCGGCCCCGCCGGATTGACGCTGGCCACACAGATGAGCCGACTGGGCGCGGGTCAAACAGAAACACAGGCATCATAGGTGCTGTCGATGCCCGTCAGGTACGGGCCCTGCGGCAACCGGCCACCCGGCTGGACGGGTCTGGCGTGGTGGTCCCCCTGTGGTCACGCTCTATCTTTTCCGCCATGAAACTGGTGCAACTGAGACAATCAGGCGGGGTAGGATCGGTCTTGAACCGCCGTTTGTCATGGGCGCTCCTGTCAGCCCTGATGGTGCTCGTTATTGTCCTGTCGCTTTGGGGGCTCAACACTCGCTACACGGGTCTCAACGTGGAAGAGGCGATCATCGGATCCACGCCTGTGACCTACTACAGGGGCGACGCAACGGCTCCAAGGTATCCGGTCATCGTGACGCATGGCTTCGGCGGATCGCGCCAGATGATGGAGCAGATATCGGTCTCGTTGGCCCGGCAGGGCTTTTTCGTGGCCGCGCTGGACTTCCCCGGTCATGGTCGCAACACGGTGCCTCTGTCGCCCGACATATCCCGGATCGAAGGGACAACGGCGCAGCTTGTCGAAACAGTGCAAACGGTGAGCGACGCGGTTCTGGCGCACCCGGATACGATGGAGCGGATCTCTCTTCTTGGGCATTCCATGGCCACGGATGTCATCATTCGCGCGGCCTCCGAACGCGAGGATGTCGATGCTCTGGTTGCGATTTCCATGTATTCGACCGCTGTCACGGACCGCGCGCCGCAATCGCTCCTGATCCTGAGTGGCGCGAATGAACGCGCCCTGCGCCGCGTGGCGCTGGAGGCCGTGCAACAGGTCGAGGCCAATGCCGGCGAAGGCCAGACGGCGCAGTCCGACGGAACCGAACGGCGCAGCGCTGTGGTGCCCTGGGTGGGGCATGTCGGGGTGCTTTATGCGAAAACGACGTTTTCGGAGATATCCGATTGGCTGCGGGTCCGGACCGGTGCCGGTCAGATGGCACAACCGGATCAGAGCGTCTGGCGCGCGGGTCGGCTGCTGGTCGCCCTGACTTTGCTGGTCTGGCCTTTGGCCCAGCTTTTGCCACGGCGCGCCGCGGCCGATGGCGCGCCGGTCCCGGCGGGTGTGTTCTGGCTCTGTCTGGCGGTGCCTTTGCCGGTCAGCCTGATACCCGCGCTTGCGCCGGTGTTTGGGGTCGCCGGATATGCAAGCTTTGGCACGCTTGCGGCGTGCCTTGGGCTTTGGGGCACGGCGCAGATCGTGATCTTGTACATGAACGGATTTCGGATCCCGCGCCCGGACCTGACCGGAACCCTTGCCTATCTTGTCTGGGCCGGCGTCTTTGCTCTGGTGCTTGATCGCTACGGGGCGGCCTTTCTGCCGGCAGGTGCACGCGGCTGGGTGATGTTGGGCCTGATGATCGGCACGCTTCCCTTGATGATGGCGGATGCGCGCCTGATGCAGGCCGCGCCGGTGTGGCGGCGCATCGTGGCCCGGATCGGCCTGCTGGTCGCCCTGAGCAGCGCCATCGCGCTGGCGCCGCGCGACCTGGGGCTGGCCTTCACCGTCTTGCCGGTGCTGGTCCTGTTCTTCCTGGTCTACGGCACCGTGGCGCGCTGGGTCGCCGCGCGCCGGGGCCCGGAAGGGGTGATGATCGGGACCGCCGCGGCGTTGGCCTGGGCGATTGCCGCCTCGACGCCGCTCTTTGCCGCAGGAGGCGCGCCATGAGCCTCTTTGTGGTGACGCCCGACACCGTGTGGAACCCCGGAGCGCTGCGGTTCTCCAGCGCGCCGCGCAAGATCCTGCAGCGCGGTATGCTTCTGCCGCGCCTGGATTTTACCTGGGGTCTGCTGGCGCGCGTGATCTTTGAAAATCAGGTTCTGCGGTATCTCGTGGCGCTCGGGCCCTTTGTGGCGGCCATTCTGATCTGGCCAGACCTTGCCTTGCCGATCAGCCAGGCGCCGGTGCCGATGGTGCTGGCCATCGCCTTTGTCGAACTTCGGGTGCTGCGGGTTCCGCGCGAAAAGCGGGCCCGGCTGATGAGCGAAGACGCGGTGGCCCGCACGTTGGACACGCTGAACTTTCGCGGTCGCCGGATCCTGGCGCGGCTGGCCGCCAGCCGGGGTCTGGAACACGGCGGGCTTTATCTGGTGGTCGAGCAATCCGATATGGCCAAGGTGGCGCCTCTGACGGCGGTCAGTGTTCAGGCCGACAGTGGCAAATCGCGTCTGGTCTCGCTCAGCGATGAGGAGCGTCAGATCATTCGCGACGACCTGTTCGACGACAGTTTCACGGAACGGCAGTTGCACATCGCAAATCTGCGCGAAAATGTGGGCATCCGCTCGGTCAGCTTCGATGCGCGCGGCGTGTCGGCCCATGCGCGGCTCGCGGCCCGACTGTCGCAGGCTCCGGTCCCCGAGGAGCGCCCGGCATGAGCGTCAACGCCCAGACTGTCAGCGCGGGGGATGCATTCGACACGTTGTACGCCGGCTGGCAGGCGCAGCGCGACTCTGGGCTGATGGCCTCCTGGATGCTGCACGGACGCCCCGGGGTCGGCAAGACCCAGGTGGTTGCCGCGCTGGCCGAGCGCATCGGGGGGCGGCTTTTTGATGTGCGGCTGACGACCATTGAACCCCAGGATCTGCGCGGTTTGCCCTACTACGATCACGAGACGCAAAAGACGGTCTGGTACCGGCCCGAAGACCTGCCGGACGATCCGGACCAGCCGTCGGTTCTGTTTCTTGATGAGCTCACCGCCGCGTCGCCGCATTTACAGCCCACGGTGTACGGGCTCTTGCAGGAACGCCGCGTCGGGCGCCACCTTTTGCCTGACAGCGTCTTTGTCGTGGCGGCAGGGAATACCGTCGATGATGGCGCGATCGCCTATGAGATGGGCACGGCGCTGGCCGACCGCCTGATCCACCTGCATGTCGTGGCCGAAGCCCGCGACTGGCTGGAACGTTATGCGGTCGATCAAAGCCTGTCGCCACTTGTCACCGCCTTTCTGCGCGCCCGGCCCGATTTGCTCGACACCACCGAAGACAGTTTGCGGCGCGGTGATATGATCGCGTGTACGCCACGCTCCTGGGAGCGGGTGAGCGATATTGTCCGCACCGTCACGGACACGCGTTTGCGTCAGACCATGATCGCGGGCACCGTCGGTCTGGCCGCCGCGGCGGAGTTTGCCCAGGTGGCCGGGGAAATCGAAGCGCTGGCCAGTGTGGAAGAGCTGATCGCGACCAGCCCCGCCCGGCGCGCGATGCTCTATCCGAAATCAATCAACGGGCTGGTCGGGATGATCTATGCGCTGGTGTCGCAGGCGCGCGGCGACACCATGCCGGCCACGCTGGAGGTGATGGAAGACATTGCCGCGATCGATGCACCGGGTCTGCCGCTCGCAGACCTTAGGGCCTTTGGCTTTGAGATCCTGATCCGCAAGGCCCTGGCGGAGGATCTGACCGAGGCGTTCCGCCACTCTGAGGCTTATGCGCGCTATGCGGCCGAGCGCGCCGACACCGGCGCGTTGTGACCCGATCTGCGACCGGCTCCGCGGTGCGCCTGACCCATTCCCATTCCACGCGCGCCGCCGCTGCGCTCGCACGCCTGCCGGAGGTCGATCCCGCACTGGCCGCCCTGTCGCTGTGGTGTGCACACCGCGACGGGCCGGGCAAGACCCATACGACGGGGGATGTGATCTCCTACGGGGCGGCGTTTCCGCTCTTGCCGATTTCCGAACAGATTGGGGTTCTGGCGCATCACGTGTTGCACGTGGCGCTCAGGCATTCCGCCCGGCGGGGCGAGATGGAACAGCGTCTGGGACCTGCATTCGCGCCGGACCTCTTTGATCTGGCCTGTGATGCGCTGGTCAACGATGTGCTGTTGCAAGCCGGGCATGCGCTTCCGCGACCGGCGGTACGGGCCACGGATCTGATCGCGCATCTGCCGCCGGGCGATCGGCCCGACAACGTCGTGGCGCAGTGGGATTGCGAGAAGCTCTACTTTGCCATGACGGCCTCTTTGGGGTCTCGGGGCGGTGAGAGCGGCGAGGCCTTCCGCCGCTACGCCATTGAAAAGCGCTTCGAGCCGGATTTGCAAAAGAGCGATGTCGAGGAGGCCGAGGCAGAGCTCTGGGCCGGACGGGTCACCCAGGCGCTGGGTGCGGGCCGCAGCGCGGGCAGCGGCATCGGTGCCGTGCTGACCGGATTTGGCGATTTGCCGCAGGCAGGCATTCCCTGGGAGATCCGCCTGCGCCGCCTGATGAAAAAGGCCCTCGCCCATCATCCCCGGCTCAGCCATTCGCGACCGGCGCGTGCCTGGCTGGCCCGGGATGCCTGGGCCCATGAAACCGGGCGTGAGCGCCCGGTGTTCGAACCGGCGCTCGTGCAGGACAACCGACGTCCCAGGATCGTCGCCGGGATCGACACCTCCAGCAGCATCACGGATGTGGAACTTGGCCTTTTCGCGGCTGAGGCTGTCTCACTGGCGCGCCGGTCCGGTGCCGAGGCGCATCTTCTGGGCTTTGACACGGAGGTGCATTTTCAGGGCATGCTGGATCGCCAGCTTGCACTGGCCCGCGCCCGGATGCGGCGTGGCGGAGGAACTGATTTTGAGCCGGTTCTGGAGGAGGCGCAGGCGTTGGCGCCGTCGCTCATCGTAATCCTGACGGATCTGGACGCGCCCTTGCCGGAGCGGCCCGCTGCGCCGGTGATATGGCTGGTGCCCGAGCCGCCGCGCGTGCCCCCGACCTATGGCGAGGTCCTGATGATGCGCTAGGACCGGTCGCGGCGCGTGGATCACGCCGTGCGCGCCCTTGTGGGTCCTGCGCCACAGGACAACGGCGCGCATGTGGCACACCACACACGCGCGGCGGGTTTGAAGATATCGTTTTGACCGCGTGGCCGCCCACAGCCGCTCCGGGCAAGCCATATT
>JBCDEC010000090.1:0-16223 GCA_039179965.1 Pseudomonadota bacterium | reverse complement strand
TTGCAGGAAGCGTTCCAGGCGGGCCGAGGAGTGTTCCGGCCCCTGTCCTTCAAACCCATGCGGGAGCAGCACCACAAGGCCCGACATCCGCAGCCACTTGGACTCACCCGATGAGATGAACTGATCGAACATGATCTGCGCGCCGTTGGCGAAATCGCCAAACTGGGCTTCCCAGAGCACCAGCGCATTGGGTTCGGCCAGCGAATAGCCGTATTCGAACCCGAGCACCGCATATTCCGAGAGCATCGAATCGATGACCTCGTATTGCGCCTGTCCCGCGCGGATGTTGTTGATCGGGAAATAGCGTTCCTCGGTTTCCTGATTGATCAGCGCCGAGTGGCGTTGCGAGAAGGTGCCGCGCGCTGAATCCTGACCGGCCAGCCGCACCGGATACCCTTCGGTGAGCAAGGATCCAAAGGCCAGCGCCTCACCCGTGGCCCAGTCGACTCCCTCGCCGGTGTCAAACATCTGCTTTTTCGCGTCCATCAGGCGCGTCACGGTGCGGTGCGCGGGAAAGCCGTCGGGCAGTCGCACCAGCGCAGTGCTGACGTCCTTCAGCGTATCGCTCGAAATCGCGGTTTCGCCGCGCACATATTCTTCGCCGTGACGGTCCAGATGCGACCAGCGGCCATCCAGCCAATCCGCCTTGTTCGGCTTGAAATCCTTGCCGCTTTCGAACTCTTCGTTGAGATGGGACTGGAAGGCGGCCTTCATATCCTCGATTTCGCCTTCGGGGATCAGGCCATCCTGGACCAGCCGTTCGGTATAGAGGCTCAAGGTCGTCTTGTGCGTCTTGATCTTCTTGTACATCAACGGGTTGGTGAACATCGGCTCATCGCCTTCGTTGTGCCCGAAGCGGCGGTAGCAGAAGATGTCGATCACCACGTCCTTGAGGAACTTCTGACGGAATTCCGTGGCCACCTTGGCGGCGTGCACCACCGCCTCCGGGTCGTCCCCGTTCACGTGGAAGATCGGCGCTTCCACCATCAGCGCGATGTCGGTTGGATAGGGCGAGGTGCGCGAGAAGTGCGGCGCGGTGGTAAACCCGATCTGGTTGTTGACAATGATATGGATTGTCCCGCCCGTCCGGTGCCCGCGAATGCCCGAAAGCTGCAGACATTCCGCAACGACCCCCTGCCCGGCAAAGGCGGCATCCCCATGCAGGAGCACCGGGATCACCTTGGTGCGTTCGTGATCGTTCATCTGATCCTGCTTGGCGCGGGCTTTGCCGAGCACCACGGGGTTGACCGCTTCCAGATGCGACGGGTTGGCTGTCAGCGACAGGTGCACCGTGTTGCCGTCGAACTCGCGGTCCGACGAGGCGCCCAGATGGTACTTCACATCGCCCGAACCATCGACATCCTCGGGCTTGAACGAGCCGCCCTGGAACTCATTGAAAATTGCCCTGTAAGGCTTGCTCATCACATTGGCCAGGATGTTCAGACGGCCCCGGTGCGGCATCCCGATCACGACATCCTGCGCGCCAAGCGCGCCACCGCGTTTGACGATCTGTTCCATCGCGGGAATCAGCGCTTCGCCACCGTCGAGACCAAAGCGCTTGGTGCCCATGTACTTGACATGCAGGAACTTTTCGAAGCCCTCGGCCTCAACCATCTTGTTGAGGATCGCGCGGCGGCCTTCGCGGGTGAAGTGAATCTCCTTGCCAAGGCCTTCGATCCGCTCTTTGAGCCAGGCGGCTTCTTCCGGGTTCGAAATGTGCATGTATTGCAGCGCGAAGGTGCCGCAATACGTCCGTTTGACGATTTCCACGATCTGGCGCATCGAGGCGACCTGCAGGCCGAGCACGTTGTCGAGGAAAATCGGCCGGTCCATGTCGCTGTCGGCGAAGCCGAAGGTCTTGGGATCCAGCTCCGGATGGTTGGTGACATTGCGCATGCCAAGCGGGTCGAGATCGGCGGCCAGGTGGCCCCGGATCCGGTGGGCCCGGATCAGCATGAGCGCCCGCACGGAATCGAGAACCGCACGCTTGATCTGATCCTCGCTGACTTCGACCGCCACCGCCTTGGCCTTTTCGGAGATCTTCTTGGCCGCGCCCTTGGCCTCTTCCGGCACGGTTGTCTGCCACTCGCCGGTCAACGCGGCCGTCAGATCGTCGTCCGGCAGAGGCGGCCAGTCGGTGCGCTGCCAGGATGGTCCGGAGGCCTCTTTCTTGACGTCCATCTCGGCGTCGCCCAAAGCCCGGAAGAACTCCGCCCAGGCCGCGTCCACCTTGTTGGGGTCAGAGGCGTATTGCGCGTAGAGCTGTTCCAGGTATTCCGCATTGTGCCCCTGCATGAAGGAGGAGGCATGGAACTGGTCGTTGGGGCTTTGGTCGGTCATTGAGGCACCTCTTGCAGGTTGGGACCGTTTCTGTCGGCGTCGGCGCCCGGCGACTCGGGCGCATGCGGTGTGGGGCGCGTGGTGTCCGAAAACGTTCGGGCGGATATGCGGCACATCGTTGGGGTCATAGGAACTGCACCGTCACGCCGCTGCCCAGGCCGCGTTCGCAGGTGCCTCCGTTGACATTGGTGTAATGCACCCAGGCCGTGCGTGCGTTGGGCAGAGTGAAGCCGTCGCATGGGCCGCGCGCGCCGCTTGGCGTGCCTTCGACCAGCGCGCCGGGGTAGAGCGACGACACCACGCCGCGCACCGCGACGTCCGCGTTATAGGCCAGGGTGTTTTCCGATCTGAAGACGCAGGCCCCGTCGGGCAGGACCAGACCGCGCACGCTGTTTTTCAGGAAGACGCGGTTGGGTCCGTCCATGCCGCCATCTTCCCAGCCGGCCGCGGTCAGGAGCCTGTCGGCGCTGGCCGCGTTTCCGTTTGCGCGCAGGCAATTTCCGACGCCTTCCGATTGCGCTGCGGAATCAATCGACCGGCTGTCCTGATCGTAGGCCGCCGCCAGGACAAAGCCGGTGGCGCCGCCCACAACGGCGGGTGACACAGCGCTGGAACTCGCGGCTGTCGTCGCGGTGCCGGCAGCCGCAGCTGAACTGGCGCCCGAGACCGCCGCGCTGGTCAGGCCGGCCGCGCCGGATGCCGCGGACCCGGCCACACTGGCGGTGGTTGAGACGGCCGCTCCAGCCACGCCGACCGCTGTCGTGGCCGCACCGGCGGTTGCCCCGACCACGCGCCCGGCCACCGACCGTCTCCCGCATGCGGACAAAACCAAAACTGCGATCAGCAGAAGGATCAGCGCAGCTTTGCCGAACAGACAGGCCCTGGCGCCCGGGGAGGGCTCAACGCTGGTGGGAGATGAAACAGATAAAACCATGGCGATCGGGTCTGGGTGAACAGCTATGTGGTTTGCGCCTCTTTGAGCGCGCGGACACGTGGGCCGGGCGCTGGTGGGTTGGCCCGGCGCAAGCGGCTGGCCAGTTTTTCGTCACGCGGGAGCTCGGACAAGAGCGACGCGGCCAGGGCCACGGCCTCGGAAAAATCCGGGGCCTCCTGGGGCGCACTGAGGCGGGGCGGGGCAAAGAGCGTGGCGCGATCCGGGAAGTAACGCGCACGGATACGCTCCAGCTGCTCGGCATTTTCCGAGCGTATGCGTCCGACGGTCTCGGACGAAAATTGTGGTCGCGGTTCGCCGTCGCTTCCCTGTTCAAGCCGTTTGACCAGCGCCCGGCGGATGATCTCGTTTGGATCCTTGAGGTCCGCGCGGCCCAGTGTTTCGTTGATCTGTCGCAGGAAACTGCAGGTCACATGACCGAGCGCCTCGTTCTGCCGGGGAACCGGTGCGAAGCCGTCCGAATCAAGCCCCATCAGCGACAGCACATCGGCGATCAGATCGCCGCCGACGAGGCTGTCGCGGTCCAGCAGGCGCACGATCTGGTTGTCCTGACCGACGCAATCGGCCCAGGTGTCCAGGATGTTTGCGAAATCGTAGCTCTCGCTTTGCTGGCGCCCGTACTCTTCCAGCGTGCTCGTACCGCCGCCACGCAGATGCTGCGAATAGCGGCTGAGAATCCAGTCTTCGGGGGGGCGCAGATAGCAAAGGTACCGCACCTCGGAGAAATACTCCGACAAGAGGTCATGCAAGCCGGCAATGCGCGGCGCTGTGGTCAGGCGCAGGAAGATGAGCTCATTGGACGCGAAATAGGTTCCCGAGCCGCCACGTTTTGCGACCAGCGCCTCAAGCGAGGCCCGCAAGGCATCGACCTGTGCCGCCACATCGCGCGGCTGGGTGCTTTTGAGCAGGCTGCGGGGGCCTTTTTCTGTCAGGTCGTCTCCGGACAGCAGCAGACCAGCGTGCAGCAATTCATGATTGCCACGATAGCCGTCGTGGTGGCGCAGGTACTGCACGCCTTTGGAGGCCAGCGCCTCGGCGTTTTCATTGACGAAATACTGGATCGTGGTCGATCCAGCCTTCGGTGTGCCAATGTGGATCAGCGCGCGCATATCAAGGATCCAAGGGGTGTAACCGGGCACCGGCCCGCGCGGGTGAGAGGCCGGACCTCCATGCGGTCCGCGCTCCGCACCCTGCGGATGCCAGGCGCCGCAGGTGCGCCGCCTGAAGGATCCGGCAGGTCAGCCAATCGCTTCCACCACTGCTTCGCCCAATTGTGCCGGGCTGTCGGCGACGACGATCCCGGCCGATTTCATGGCCTCGATCTTGTCATCCGCACCGCCTTTGCCGCCGGCGACAATGGCACCGGCATGGCCCATGCGTCGGCCCGGAGGGGCCGTGCGTCCGGCGATAAAGCCGGCGGTCGGCTTCCACCGGCCTGTCTTCTTCTCATCGGCCAGGAACTGCGCGGCATCTTCTTCCGCCGAGCCGCCGATCTCGCCGATCATGATGATCGCCTCGGTCTCGTCATCGGCGAGGAACCATTCAAGCACGTCCAGATGCTCCGTCCCCTTGATCGGGTCACCGCCGATGCCAACGCAGGTCGACTGGCCCAGACCCACATCGGTGGTCTGCTTGACGGCCTCATAGGTCAGCGTGCCGGACCGCGAAACAACACCGACCTTTCCGCGCTGGTGAATATGGCCGGGCATGATGCCGATCTTGCAGGCATCGGGCGTGATCACTCCGGGGCAGTTGGGTCCGATCAGCACCGATGTGCTGTCCACCAGGGCGCGCTTGACCTTCATCATGTCCAGCACGGGGATACCTTCGGTGATGCAGACGATCAGTTCCATCTCGGCGTCGATGGCTTCCAGGATCGAATCCGCGGCAAAGGGCGGGGGAACATAGATCACCGAGGCATTGGCGTCCGTCGCGTGCTTGGCCTCGTGGACCGAGTTGAACACCGGCAGGTCGAGATGCGTCATCCCGCCTTTGCCCGGCGTCACGCCGCCGACCATCTTGGTGCCATAGGCAATGGCCTGTTCGGAGTGAAAGGTCCCCTGAGAGCCTGTCAGACCCTGGCAGATGACTTTGGTGTTTTCGTCGATGAGGACTGCCATTGTGGCGTTCTCCCTAGTTGAATTTGGACGTTTGAAAGCTGCGCAGACCGGCTCTTTCGAAAGAGACCTGCGATCCAGCTCCGGCGTCCGGATATGCAAGGTGTTTTGCGACCGCACCCGGGGTTCGGGTGCATGAATTGCTGTTGTCTGCGACCATGCCCCGTGCGACAGGTGCGACCCTGCCGGCCCCGATGGGTGTCGGGATTTCCATGCGGATCATGTCCGTCTCGTCGGTGCCGTCAGCGGGAAAAAGTGCTCTGCCCAAACCGATTGGACTGCGGTTGTGTGCAACACGCAGACCATCGCTCCGACGTCCTTTTCCCTTGACCGCAGACATCATGACTAGCCTTTCACCGCCTTCACGATCTTCTCGGCGCCATCTTTCAGGTTGTCCGCAGCAATCACATCAAGGCCGGAGGTATTGATGATCTCTTTGCCCTTCTCGACGTTGGTGCCTTCCAGTCGCACGACCAGCGGGACCTTCAGGCCGACTTCCTTGACCGCCGCGACCACGCCTTCTGCGATCACATCGCAGCGCATGATTCCGCCGAAGATGTTGACCAGAATGCCCTTCACGTTGGGATCAGAGGTGATGATCTTGAAGGCCTCGGTCACCTTTTCCTTGGTGGCGCCGCCGCCCACATCAAGGAAGTTGGCCGGCTCGGCGCCATAAAGCTTGATGATGTCCATCGTGGCCATCGCCAGACCCGCACCATTGACCATGCACCCGATCTCACCATCCAGGGCGATGTAGTTTAGATCGTACTTGGACGCCTCAAGCTCCTTGGAGTCTTCTTCGGTCACGTCGCGCAGTTCGGCCACGGCCGCCTGGCGGTAGAGCGCATTGCCGTCAAAACCCAGCTTGGCGTCCAGCACCTTCAGGTCGCCGCTGTCGCTGACGATAAGCGGGTTGATCTCCAGCATCTCCATGTCCTTCTCGATGAAGGCCTTGTAGAGGATCGCCATCAGAGCGACGCATTGCTTGACCTGGGCGCCCTTCAGTCCGAGCGCAAAGGCGATCCGGCGGCCATGAAACGGCTGATAGCCGGTGGCCGGGTCGACGGAGAAGCTGAGGATCTTTTCGGGCGTGGAGGAGGCCACTTCCTCGATATCCATTCCGCCTTCGGTTGAGCAGACGAACGACACGCGCGAGGTGACGCGGTCGACCAGCAGCGCGAGGTAGAGCTCAGTCTCGATGCCCGAGCCAGCCTCGATATAAATCCGGTTGACCTGTTTGCCGGCGGGGCCCGTCTGGTGGGTGACCAGCGTCCGGCCGAGCATGCGCTTGGCCTCATCGGCGGCCTCCTCAACCGACTTGGTGAGCCGCACGCCGCCTTTTTCACCGGCATCGGCCTCTTTGAAGGATCCTTTTCCGCGACCGCCGGCATGGATCTGCGCTTTGACCACCCAGAGCGGCCCGTCCAATTCGCCGGCTGCGGTTTTGGCCTCATCTGCCTTGAGGACAACGCGGCCATCTGACACTGGGGCGCCGTAGCTGCGCAAGAGCGCCTTGGCCTGGTATTCGTGGATGTTCATGGAGATCCGTCCCGTCTTGCTGAGCGTTCATCATCTATAAGCCTCCATGCCGGAGGGATTTAAAGAATTTATTGCCATACGGAGGATTTCGGCGGGAAAAACCCAGTTTTGTGATCACACGATTTCAGGGTGTGATCACAAGTTAATATTTTGCCGCCAAAGCCCGCGAATCGCCAGATGTGATCGGCACGGCGGCGTCAGCGGCTTGCGTGATGGTGCCCTGCTCCTTACCACACTGGCAACGCTCTGCGACTCTTTGCCGAGGCTCGACCGCTTTATGTTGCAATCCATCTTCCGTCGGCTCAGCCTGTGGACAGTTCTGGCCATGATAGGAGCGGTGGTGGCTCTGTCCTGGCCGTCGGTCGAGCGGAGCGGCAATCACCTCAAGATTGTTCTGCCCGCTGTCGGATTTGCCTGTGCAATCGCGGCGGGGCAGGGCGCCGCCTATGTTGGGAGATTTGTTCTGATGCAGACTGCGATCATGACCCCGAAATACGTCTTGGGCGATCAGCCCGTGAACATGCGCCCCAATGGCCAGGGCAAAGGATTCCCGAGCGCGCACACGGCCATGGCGACATTTGGTGCGGTTGGCATGTCCGGGACCTGCCTTGCAGGCAATGCACCGGCGCAGGGGGTGGTGCTTCTGGCCGCCGCCGCAACCGGTGTGTCGCGCGTCGAAGCCGGCGTGCATACGACCATGCAGGTCATGGCAGGCGCGGTGATCGGGTGGCTTGCGCAGATCGTGGCGCTGGGTGGCCTCGGACGTCTGGCGCGGTCCGGCCTGGCCCGGCTGGAGCGGGTGTGGCGGCGGATCCTGCCGGTGCTTCTGTTGACTGCCGCAGGGGTGATGCTCGCGCCCGCGGCGCAGGCCGAGATCGAAATCAGCGTCTACACCGGTATTCAGAACGCGCACAGCAACAACGTATCCGGAACCGATCCCACGGGTGTTGGCGATTTCGATTTCAGCGCAAGCTGGGACGGGGACTCCTTCGACAATCCGCCCTACTACGGGATCCGCGCCACCTGGTGGCGGGACGCGGCCTGGGGCTTTCATCTGGATTTCAACCACACCAAAGCCTATGCGAGCGATGGCACGCTGGCCGCGACGGGCTTTCAGACGCTTGAGTTCACCGATGGACTGAACAACATCACCCTCGGTGTCACCCGGCGGTGGCTGAACCAGTGGGGGCCGGTGACGCCCTATGTCGGCGCCGGGGTCGGCGTGGCCTTCCCCAACGTGGAAGTGCAGACGACCGCGACATCGGAGCGGACGTTCGAGTATCAGGTGACCGGACCCAACGTCGCCTGGATGGCGGGCGTAACCTATGCGCTCAATGACAATTGGCGGATCTTTGGCGAGTACAAGGGAACCTATTCCTGGCTGGATGCGGACCTTGCGGGTGGCGGCAGCCTCTCGACCAACATCTGGACGAACGCACTGAACTTCGGCGTATCCTTCGCCTTTTGAGATCACATTGCGAACCGCGCCCGGAAAACCTCCGTTTTCCGGACCGGAATTTTCAAAATTCCGGCTCTTTTTGCATGCGCGTGGCGCGGCTCGCCGGAACGGTGTGACACCTGGCCCCGCCATGACACGCCATCCCTGAGGCAGGACAAAAGAAAACCGCCCATCGACATAGATCAATGGGCGGCAAGACGGTGTGCATACGACAGGTCGGACACCTGCGCCGGTTCAGGTCAGGCTGCTGTCGATCCCACGGCACGCCTCCATGAGCCCCTTGACCGCAGTGACGGAACTGTCGAACATCTCCTGCTCTTCCTTGGTGAGCGAGATATTGACAATGCGCTCCACGCCGCCGGCCCCGATCACGGTCGGAACGCCAACGTACATGTTCTTCACGCCCAACTCACCGGTGCAATGCGCGGCGCAGGGCAGGACGCGCTTTTGATCCTTCAGGTAGGCCTCCGCCATTTCGATCGCCGATGTGGCAGGTGCATAAAAGGCCGATCCGGTCTTCAGAAGTCCGACGATCTCGGCTCCGCCATCACGGGTGCGTTGCACGATGGCGTCGAGCTTGTCCTGTGTCGTCCAGCCCATTTCGATCAGGTCCGGCAGCGGTATGCCGGCGACCGTCGAATAGCGCACCGACGGCACCATGGTGTCGCCATGACCGCCCAGCACAAAGGCTGTCACGTCTTTCATTGAGACGCCAAACTCGACGGACAGGAAATGCCGGAACCGCGCTGAATCAAGCACGCCCGCCATGCCGCAAACCATGTTTGCCGGCAGGCCGGAAAACTGCTGCAGAGCCCAGACCATCGCGTCGAGCGGGTTGGTGATGCAGATCACGAAAGCATCGGGTGCATGTTCCTTGATGCCTTCGCCCACCGATTTCATCACTTTCAGGTTGATGCCCAAAAGGTCGTCGCGGCTCATGCCGGGCTTCCGGGGAACGCCCGCGGTCACAATGCAGACGTCTGCGCCGGCGATGTCCTCGTAGGATTGAGTGCCCGTCAGGTCTGCGTCAAAGCCCTCCGACGGCCCGGACTCCGCGAGGTCGAGCGCCTTGCCCTGAGGGACGCCTTCGGCAATGTCGAAAAGCACAACATCGCCCAGTTCTTTCAGCGCAGCGAGATGGGCAAGCGTGCCGCCAATCTGACCTGCGCCAATCAGCGCGATCTTGGGTCTGGCCATGGGATGGGTCTCCAAATCCGATGAATGTACCGATTGGGTAGATCGGAATGCCGCCCGGTGCAAGGGAGCCATGCAACCCAGTCGCGCCCGGAGGACTGTTCGCACTCAAATTGTCGCGCTACACGGGGGCAGCCGCGCTTGGCTGATTGGGAGACGCCGTGCTGCAACTCACCCCGACCTTCTTTGCTTTCGCCGTGCCGGCGGTGCTCTTTGCAGGTATCTCGAAAGGCGGGTTCGGCTCGGGTGCGGCCTTTGCATCGGCTGCCTTGCTGGCGCTCATACTTGAACCCGGAGACGCGCTCGGCGTGATGCTGCCGCTGCTGATGCTGATCGACGCGGCGACCCTGGGGCCGTTCTGGAAACGCTGGAATCCGATCGATTCAAAGCTGCTGATTCTGGGGGGGCTTCCGGGCGTGGCGCTGGGCGCTTTGCTGTACAAGCTGGCCGAACCGGATGTCTTCCGCGTGCTGATCGGCGCGATCGCCCTGGGCTTCATCGTGTTTCAGCTTGCCCGCCAATATCAGCTTCTGCGCCCGTCAAAACGCGATTTGCCCGACTGGCTGGGGCTGGTCGCCGGGGTGATCGCCGGATTTTCCAGTTTTGTCAGCCATGCCGGGGGGCCGCCAGCCGCCGCCTACATGCTGGCAAAGGGGCGCGACAAGACCACCTATCAGGCCACAACGGTGCTGGTTTTCTGGGTGATCAACATCGCCAAATTCATCCCCTACGTCTTTCTGGGGCTGTTCACGGCGACGTCGCTGACAGCGAACCTCATCCTCGCGCCGGTCGCGCTCATTGGCACCTGGATCGGGGTGAAGGCCCATTACTGGGTGTCCGAGCGGCTGTTCTTTGCGATCACCTACGTCGCATTGGGGATCACTGGCGTGAAACTGCTGTGGGAGGGGCTGACATGATCGGCCCCTCCGCGTGTCAGATGTAGGGCTGAATGACGACCGAACTGCCCACCGGGCCGGTCATCCAGATCCGGTGCCCCGGCCGGACCGATACCGACAGGTTGTCCCCGGGGCGCAGGATCGGGGAGATACGCGGCGGGTTGCTGGGCACCTCGTCATCCTGTGTCCGTGTCCAGCGCACATCGTCCGCACCGGTGTTGCTGAGCATCACGTCGCCGTGGTGCACCGCCTCATAGCGGTTCGTGGCAGTCCAATCGTCGCTCAGCCGGAAGGTTGTGGCCATGATGTCCTCCTATTCGATGGGTTCAGGCCGGGTCGCCGACGGGCAGAAGCTCGTCGAGGCGTTCAAAGGCATTGCCGGCTGCGACAAGACAGGTTGTCCCGTCGGGCATGGTCACGGTGATGGTCCAGGACCCGGTCTGGTCGGAGGCAAACACCTCCACGACCGCATTGTTCGACCCAAGCCCGATGCTTTGCCGGGTTTCGCCGAACCCGCTGGCCAGGCGTTCCAGCACCTGGGAGCGCGGCGCGCAATTGCGCCCGGCCTGCTGCGCCGAAAGTTGGTGCGCGCCCAGGGCCAAAACCCCGAGCCCGAGTGTCATTTTAATCGCTTGTCTGCGCATGTGCCGTCGCCTTTCGCTGGGGGCGCCGCGCAGCTCAGCGCGGTCGGGAGTGTGGGCAAACCCTGCGAGCCGAGGCGCTTCATCTGCGTAAAGCCACCGTCCGAGGGCGGCGCAACAGGGGTGCCAGGATAGAGTTTCTGCATTGCGGCGCATTCGGGGTTGATCTTTTCGTGCGATGGTGGGCAACTCTGCGCAACTTTATGTCTCAGGAGGTTGCGATGGATCCGCAGCTGCGCCCCTATCGGTCAGTTCTTTACATTCCCGCCTCCAAACCGCGGGCGCTGGAGAAAGCGCGCGGGCTGGATACAGATGCGATCATCTTTGATCTCGAAGATGCCGTGCCGCCGGCCGAGAAAGACACAGCCCGGGCCAGCCTTGCCGAAGAACTGGCGCGAGGCGGCTATTATGAAAAGGTCCGCCTGGTGCGCATCAACGGGCTGGATACGCCCTGGGGGGCCGCAGACGCGGCGGCGGCAAAAGACATGGCCTGCGATGCCGTTCTGCTGCCGAAAGTCGAGTCCACCGCACAACTTGATGACCTTGCCCAAATCACCGCGGATCTGCCGATCTGGGCGATGATGGAAACCCCTGCGGGTACGCTGAACGCCGCGGCCATCGCGGCGCATTCCAAGCTGCAAGGCATGGTCATGGGGACCAACGATCTCGCCAAGGAACTCGATACGCGGTTTCGCCCGGATCGCGCGCCGCTTGTGACGGGTCTTGGCCTTTGCCTGCTGGCGGCACGGGCACACGGGGTCATCATTGTCGACGGGGTCTACAATGCGTTCAAAGACGACGCCGGGCTTGAGGCGGAATGCCAGCAAGGGCGGGACTTCGGCTTTGACGGCAAGAGCCTGATCCATCCGGCACAGCTTGAGGTCACCAATCGCGCCTTCGCGCCGTCCGCGGACGAGGTCGACCTGGCTCAGCGTCAGATTGCCGCTTTTGAGGAGACAGAAGCCGCCGGACAGGGCGTTGCCGTGGTCGATGGCCGGATTGTGGAGAACCTGCACGTTGCCACTGCCCGTGCGCTTCTGGCAAAAGCGGAAGCAATCGCAGCCAAGCACGGGAGCTGAGCCATGGGTTGGATCTTATTGATAGCGGGCGTAGGCCTTTGGTGGGCCGCCCATCTCTACAAGCGGATGGCGCCAGCCCAGCGGGCCGAACTGGGCGACAAGGGCAAGGGTTATGTGGCCATCGCTCTTGTGATCTCGATTCTCCTGATGATCTTTGGGTATCGCTGGACCGGGTTCGTACAGGTCTGGAGCCCCCCCGGTTTCTTTGTCCACATCAACAACCTTCTGATCCTGGTTGCAATTTTCATGATGAGCCCGGCGCCCAAAAAGGGGCGCGTGCTCAGTACGATGCGTCATCCCATGCTGACGGGATTCGGGCTCTGGGCCTTTGCCCATCTGCTGGTGAATGGCGATCTCGCTTCAATCTTCCTCTTTGCCGGGCTTTTGGCCTGGGTGCCGGTGCAGATCCAGTTCATCAACAGCGCAGAACCAGAGTGGACAGCGCCGGAGCCAGGCAGCTACGCCAAGGACGGAATGTTCCTGGTCGGATCGATCATTCTTCTTGTCATCATCGGGGTGATCCACGGGTGGCTTGGCCCGTGGCCGTTCGGCTGATGGCAACGCTGTACCGCTTCCTCTCTGCCGATGACACATCGGCCTTCTGCCACAAGGTCTCGGCGGCCCTCGACAAGGGCTGGCGTCTCCACGGCGGGCCAACCTACGCCTTTGACGCGGCCAATGGCGTGATGCGCTGCGGCCAGGCCGTCGTGAAAGAGATCGACGGGGAGTACGCACCCGACATGAAGTTGAGAGACCATTGAATGGCCAAGACAAATCCCGGACGCTACTTCGAGGACTATCGGATCGGGGATCGCCTGGTTCATGCAGTACCGCGAACCGTCTCGGGCGGGGAACGGGCGCTGTATCACGCGCTCTATCCCGCGCGGCATGCGCTGGCGTCATCTGATGTGTTCGCGCAGACCTGCGGTCTGCCCTCCAGCCCGCTTGACGATCTGATCACCTTTCATGTCGTCTTTGGCAAATCGGTCCCGGACGTCTCTCTGAACGCCGTGGCCAATCTTGGGTATGCCGAAGGGCGCTGGATGCGCCCGGTCTATCCCGGTGATACGCTGACCGCGACCTCCGAGGTGATCGGGCTCAAGCAGAATTCCAACGGCGAGACCGGGGTGCTTTATGTCCGCACGACCGGGTCCAATCAGGATGGCACTCCGGTGATGGAGTATTGCCGCTGGGTCATGGTGCGCAAACGCGATCCGGATGCGCCTGCACCGGAAACGGTCATCCCCGACCTCAAGACGGCGCTGGTGCCAGACGACCTGCAGGTCCCGGATGGCCTGAGCTTTGCGCGCTACGACACGGCATTGGCCGGCGAGCCGCACAAGTGGGGCGATTACCGCGTTGGCGAGACCATCGATCATGTGGATGGCGTAACCATCGAGGACGCGGAACACATGATGGCCACGCGGCTTTGGCAAAACACTGCCAAGGTTCACTATGACCTCACGGTGCGCCCCGAAGGCCGGCTGATCTACGGCGGGCATGTCATCTCGCTTGCCCGGGCGCTCAGTTTCAACGGGCTGGCCAACGCACAGATGCTTGTGGGGTTGAACGCCGGTGCCCATGTGAACCCCTGCCTTGCCGGTGACACGGTGCGTGCCTGGTCCGAGGTGCTGGACAAGGCAGAAACGGCGGCTCCGGGGGTCGGCGCCATCCGATTGCGTCTTGTGGCCACAAAGGGCGCGCCGTTCGCCCTAAGGGGGAGCGACGGCAAATACCTCCCCGACATCCTGCTCGATCTCGACTACTGGGCGTTGATGCCGATGTGATTGGCCTCTGAGTACGGCGCTGCTAGACTCGACCCATGCGGTTTCTGGCGATCTGCTTGGTTCTCCTGGGCCTCCCCTTGGCAAGTCGCGCTTGCGATCTGGCACTGCTGCTGGCTGTGGACGTGTCGGGATCGGTCGATCCGAATGAATACCGGATCCAGATGGACGGATTGTCGGCCGCTTTGCGCGATCCGGTGATCGGCGAGGCGCTGGTGGCGCGGCAGGCCCGGCTGATGTTGGTCCAGTGGACCGGCAGCACTCGCCAAAATGTGACCGTTCCATGGACCAAGATCACCTCCTTTGAGGCCCTCGATGGATTCGCGAATCGAATCACTTCCTCCGCCCGAGCATGGCGAAACTTCTCTACGGCCATCGGCGAAGCGCTCGAATTCTCCCTTTTGCAATTTCCTTCCGCTCCTGTCTGCGACCGGCGGATGATCGATTTGTCCGGCGACGGCGCCTCCAATGAGGGCGTCGAACCCCGGGATATCCACAGCGCGCTGTCCCGCGCCGGGATCATTGTGAACGGGTTGGCGATCGAGGCCAGCGAGACGAATCTAACCGACTATTTCTTCGAAAACCTGTTGGTTGGGGAAGGCGCATTCGTCGTTACGGCCTCCACCTTCGAGGATTATCCACAGCAGATCCGCATAAAACTGTTACGTGAAGTGACGCAGCAATCGGCTTTGATGCGTCCTGTGGATAATTCTGCACCGCAGCGTTCTCCATTGTCACGAAAATGAAAAATATGTAAACTGACCCCACTTGGGATTGGGCCTCTGCGCATGTACGACTCTCTTGAGACGTCTCCGGCTGAACATATTCTCAGCATGGGCAATGAAGGCGAGGTTTTTGGCCTTATGACAGAGTTGACGCGATCTAGGCGACTCAGCGCGCTCGTCCAACAACTCAACACGGCCGTCCTGGATGGAGAACACAGCGAACGCGAAATGGCGATCGCTGCTCTGTCCCGTATGGGCATGTGGTTCGAGTGACCTGAACCTTTCTGTGAAAGCGTTTGAGTCGGCGCGCAAGGTGCCCTCTCGGATCGTGACTCGGTCACGCTTTGTTAATTTGTGATCACACTTGTGATCGCTGTGATCACAACGCTTCGAAATGTGACAATACGCGCCAAAAAACCGCGCCGCAGAGCAGCACGGTGCCGTGACAGATCCGAAAAAACCCGTAGAAAAGAAGTATCAAACGGAAAGGACACGCCATGGCCGACGTGAACCGCGGCAATCGCCCGCTGTCGCCGCACCTGACGATTTACCGACCGCAGTTGAACTCGATCACCTCCATTCTGACCCGGATCACGGGCAATGCCCTGTTGGTGGGGGCTCTTCTGGTGGTTTGGTGGCTGCTGGCGGCGGCAAGTTCGCCCGAAGCCTTTGCCGTGGCCGATGCCGTGTTGACGTCTTTGCTGGGTGATCTGGTTCTGTTCCTGTCGGTCTGGGCGCTCTGGTACCATGCACTGGCCGGTGTCCGGCACCTGATATGGGACACGGGCCACGGGCTTGAACTCGAGACGGCGGAAAAGCTGGGCTACGCGGTGATCGGCGGCTCGGTTTTGTTCACCATCCTGACCATTCTGTTTATCATCTGAGGACCGGCTGATGCGTTTTCTCACCGACCGCAAACGCGCTGTGGGCATGGGCTCCGCTAAATCTGGGGTTGAGCACTTCATTTCAATGAAGATCAGCGCCGTTGGCCTGCTGATCCTCACGCCGCTTTTCCTGCTGACCTTCGGGCCGCAACTCGGCGAACCCTACGACGAGGTTCTGGCCCATTTTGCCCGCCCGTATCCGGCGCTGATCACCGGTCTGATGATCGCAGTCGGTTTCATGCACTTTAAGAATGGTGTGCAGGTTCTGATCGAAGACTACACGCACGGACCGATGAAAGACGCACTGATCGTCGGAACCATCTGCCTAAGCTATGCCGCTGCCACCGCCGGGATTTTTGCGGTCGCCAAGCTGGCTCTGTAACGAAGAGGACATGCCCAAAGATGGCTGAATATGATTACGAGACGCATGAGTATGACGTCGTGGTCGTGGGTGCAGGTGGCGCCGGATTGCGCGCGACGCTGGGCATGGCTGAACAGGGGCTGCGCACGGCCTGCGTAACCAAGGTGTTCCCGACACGCTCGCATACCGTGGCGGCTCAGGGCGGTATCGCGGCATCGCTGTCCAATATGGGCCCGGATCACTGGCAGTGGC
>JBCDEC010000089.1:0-16380 GCA_039179965.1 Pseudomonadota bacterium | reverse complement strand
GCTTTCGGATCTCGGACGCGAACATCGGGCCGAACCGATGCCACCAGTAACGAACCGTTTCGTGACTGACATCAATGCCGCGCTCGTGCAGCAGATCCTCGACATTCCGGAGCGAGAGCGGAAAGCGAACGTACATCATCACGGCTAGGCGAATGATCTCGGGGCTGGTTTTGAAGTAGCGGAATGGGGAGCGTTTTGTCATTCGACAATGTTATGAAAACGCCCTACCCTTCACAATCGAGTTTCCTCTGACAAGGCCATCCAGCTAGATCAGGTGCGATGGCTTTGTTGTCAGCAAACGCTTGACGAAGATGATACCCGCTACCCGGTCGGATCATGTAAACTCGATGCGACGTTGGCAAAACCTTGGTGTTGAGATTGACCGTTACCATTCGAATTGAGTGCCCCTGAGTCTACTTTCACCTATACGTGTACTATTTCACCAATTCTTGAGGAATAAAAGCCGCCACGTACGATATGCTGTGTTGCCTTTCCCCACGGCCTTGAATGGCTAGCGACTGAGAAAACAATGCACAGCCAATCCGCAGGCCAAATTTTGCATGGGCAGGTTGTGGGTAGAATTGGCAATTCGCCAATTCATTCAATAGAATCAATGGGTAATGGCGGAGACGAAGGGATTCGAACCCTCGAGACGATTCCTCGCCTACTCCCTTAGCAGGGGAGCGCCTTCGACCACTCGGCCACGTCTCCATCGATGTGTGTATTGTCTCCCGTCTTGGGAAACAAGCCCAATAGGGCGGGGTGTGCTGGATTGTCTTGGGAGCACGCGGCATGCGTGTTGCAGACGGAAGGGCCACCGCCCGAAGGGCGCCTTGTCTGGCCAGTCGGTGGCTTGGCGCGGTCTGTGCGCGGATCCGGAGCGCGCGCTTTAGCTGACCAACTCGTGGAACTTGCGAGCAAAATAGGCGAGGCCGGGGCCGCTTGGATCCCCGGTAACAGCGTGGATTTCGCAGAACAGAACATCGTGGCTGCCGACGCTGGCACGGTCCGTCACTGTGCAGTCGAATGAGACAACGGCCTGGGACAGGACTGGGGCTCCGGTTAAGCCGGGCGTCCACTCGGCCGCGGCAAAACGGTCCTCGGTTGAGCTTTTGCCGCCAAAGAGCATGGCAAGGTCCTTGTGCCGCGGCCCGATTGTATTCACGCAGATCGAGGTGTTGCGGGCAAAGACCGGCGCGACCGAACTCGACCGGTTCAGGCAGACCAGAAGCGTTGGCGGCTCGGCTGTGACAGAGCAGACGGCGGATGCCGTAAAGCCAGACCGGCCGCCCGGGCCGTCCGTTGTGACGATGTTGACCGCTCCGGCCAGCCGGGCCATGCCAGCTTTGAAGTCTTCCAGCGACACATGCGGCGGCAGCGTCGTATCGGGCGGTGTGTTCTGGATATCGGCCATCGTCTTCATTCAGCTCTGTGATGCCTCAGATATGGGGCGTTGCAAAGGCTCGTCCATGTCGGGAGGTTCGCTGGCGGCAAAACCTCGACGCCGTCGGCATGCCCCATTGTCTTCACCCGTTGCCGACATGCAAGGAGCAATCAGGCGCAGCGTCAAGAGGAGAAAGGGCCAGACGCGGTCTTGATTGAGACAAGAGGCCCGTGCGTGCCGACTGATTGCCGCCGTTGCAGTCCACTCAGGCTACGCGATGTCCAAAAGGCGCCCCGGGTCTGGAACACGCCAGGTGGTGTGAGTCGGATCTGCCGCGCTTGGGGCAGCCCCGCGCCAGCCTACGTGTTGAACAGAAAATGGAGAACGTCTCCGTCCTTGACGATGTATCCTTTGCCTTCCGCCCGCATCTTGCCGGCTTCCTTGGCCGGCTGCTCACCGCCCAGGGTGATATAATCGTCATAGGCAATGGTCTCTGCCCGGATAAACCCCTTCTCGAAATCGCCGTGGATCACCCCAGCCGCTTTGGGGGCCTGGGTGCCTTCGGCAATTGTCCAGGCGCGTGCTTCCTTGGGGCCGACCGTAAAATAGGTTTCCAACCGTAGCAGGTCGTAACCCGCCCGGATCAGACGGTCGAGGCCCGGTTCCTCAAGCCCCATTTCGGAGAGAAACATGTCTGCCTCGTCCTCTTCGAGCTGGCTGATCTCTTCTTCGATGCGCGCCGAAATGATCACATTCGCGTTGCCCTGAGCCGCTGCCATGTCGGCGACGGCTTGGGAGTGGGCGTTGCCATCCGAGGACTCGTCTTCGGCAACATTGCAGACGTAAAGCACAGGTTTTGTCGTCAGCAACTGCAGCATGTCCCAGGCCTTGCGGTCTTCGGCCGCCACCTCGACCATGCGGGCAGGCTTGCCATCTTCCAGCATGGCCAGGGCGGTTTTCATCAAACGCTCCTGCTGAACCGCCTCCTTGTCGCCGCCGCGCACTTTGCGCACGATGTTCTGCATGCGTTTTTCGAGCGACTCCATATCCGCCAGCATGAGTTCGGTTTCGATCGTATCCGCGTCGGCGACAGGATCGACCCGGCCTTCGACATGGGTCACATCGCCGTCTTCGAAACAGCGCAGAACATGCGCGATCGCGTCCACTTCACGGATGTTGGCGAGAAACTGGTTGCCAAGGCCTTCGCCTTTCGATGCGCCTTTTACGAGACCTGCGATATCCACAAAGGTCATGCGGGTCGGAACGACCTGACGCGACTTCGCAATCGTCGCGAGCCTGTCGAGGCGGGAGTCGGGCACGGCCACCTCTCCGACATTGGGCTCGATGGTACAAAACGGGAAATTGGCGGCCTGAGCGGCTGCCGTGCGCGTCAGCGCATTAAAGAGGGTCGATTTGCCAACGTTCGGCAATCCGACGATTCCCATCTTAAATCCCATGGCAGCAGCTCCCTCTGTCGCGTCGAGGCCTTCTAGGGCGAAGCCTCGGACATCGCAATGGGGGGCGGCCGGGTGCGCGCCCCTTACCCATCGCCCACACAGCGTCGTGCCGCCCGAACAATCGCGCCCTCCCGGCCAGGGCCAAAATTCTTACAAGAATTTTGGCCGGAAAATTCCAAATTTTCCGGTCGTGGTCCTCGCGTCACGGACGGGTTGGACCGGCGGACGCTTGATTTCCCCGCGACGATTCGGCAGGACAGGCAGGTCTCGCCAAATAGGACCATCATGACCCGTATCGACGCCAAATTCGCAGCGCTCAAAGACACCGGACGCAAAGCCTTCGTGGCCTATGTCATGGCCGGAGATCCCGACTTTGATACTTCAATGGCTGTCATCAAGGGCCTGCCCGCCGCTGGCGTCGATATCATCGAACTCGGTTTGCCCTTTACCGATCCCATGGCGGACGGCCCGACCATTCAATTGGCGGGTCAGCGTGCGCTGGCAAGCGGCATGACGCTGGACCGGACGCTTGATCTTGCCCGCGCCTTTCGCGTGGAAGACGAGACAACCCCCATCGTGCTGATGGGATACTACAATCCCATTTATAACCGTGGCGTGGATCGGTTTCTGGCCGAGGCCAAGGACGCCGGCATCGACGGGTTGATCGTGGTGGACCTTCCGCCGGAAGAAGACTCAGAACTGTGCATCCCGGCCCAGGCTGCGGGATTGAATTTCATACGTCTTGCCACACCGACCACAGATGATGCGCGATTGCCGCGCGTGCTGCAGAATACCTCCGGCTTTGTGTACTACGTGTCGATCACCGGGATTACCGGCGCCGCCGAGGCGGAGGCAGGTGCCGTTGCACCGGACGTCGCGCGGATAAAGGCGGCCACCGATTTGCCGGTTGTCGTCGGCTTTGGCATCAAGACCCCCAAAACCGCCACGGCCATTGCCGGCATTGCAGATGGTGCCGTTGTGGGCTCAGCGATTGTAAGCATGATCGGCTCCGGCACACCGGTCCGCGACGTCCTGGATTTCGTGAAATCCATGGCCGAAGGGACACACTCCGCCTAGGCAGGACCGGGTCGCACATAGGCGCCCGCGTCCACGGGAGCGCGTTGCGCGGATGTGCTGGGCTTGCTATCGACGGATGAGCCAGTCGAAGGAAGTCTTATGCCCGTTGTCACCAATATTGCAGATCTCAAACGCCTTCACGAACGGCGCAGCCCACGCATGTTCTTCGATTATTGCGAGAGCGGCAGTTGGACCGAGCAGACCTTCCGCGAGAACACAACGGATTTTGAAAAAATCCGCTTGCGCCAGAAAGTGGCCGTGGACATGTCGGGCCGCACGACGGCCTCGACCCTGATCGGACAAGACGTGGCGATGCCGGTTGCGCTGGCGCCCGTGGGCATGACCGGCATGCAATGTGCCGACGGCGAAATCAAAGCAGCCCGGGCGGCGGAGGCCTTTGGTGTGCCCTATACGCTGTCCACAATGTCCATCAACTCGATCGAAGACGTGGCGGAAGCGACCTCCGCGCCCTTCTGGTTCCAGCTTTACACGATGGTCGATACGGATTTCACCGGGCGGCTGATCGAACGGGCCAAGGCCGCCAAGTGTTCGGCTCTGGTCATCACGCTCGATTTGCAACTTCTGGGCCAGCGTCACAAGGACCTCAAGAACAGGCTGTCCGCGCCGCCAAAACTGACGGCAAAAACCATAGCCAATCTTGCGACAAAATGGTCCTGGGGGCTGGAAATGCTGTCCGCCAAGGGGTGGAATTTCGGCAATATTGTCGGCCATGTTCAGGGCGTCAGCGACCTGTCTCAACTGAGCGCATGGACGGCAGAGCAATTTGACCTTGCGCTCGACTGGGGCAAGATCGCCAAGCTGATGGAACTTTGGGGCGGCAAAGTCATCCTCAAGGGCATCCTTGATCCCGAAGACGCCAAGAAAGCCGCCAGCCTCGGAGCCGATGCGATCATCGTCTCCAACCACGGGGGCCGGCAATTGGACGGGGCACTGAGTTCCATCCGGATGTTGCCACAGATCCTGGACGCCGTCGGCAGCGATGTCGAAGTGCACCTCGACAGCGGAATTCGCTCTGGCCAGGACGTCTTGAAGGCGCTCGCTCTGGGCGCGCACGGCACGATGATCGGGCGCGCCTATGTCCACGGACTAGGGGCCATGGGTCAGGCTGGTGTTACCAAGGCACTGGACATCATTCACAAGGAACTCGACACCACCATGGCGCTGTGTGGCGAAACCGACGTGAAAGATCTCAGTCGCAGCAACCTGCTGATCCCCGAAGACTTTGAGGGTCGGTGGCAGCAATGACCCGAGACCTTTGATTCGGTAAATGCTGGTCTTCTCCGCGCAAAAGCTGGCGTTCATCGCTGTTCCCAAAACCGGGACGACAGCTTTGGAAATGGCGCTTAGACCTTATGCCGACATCATTTTCACCAAAAACCGCAAACACATGCCGGCGCATCGCTTCCACAATCGCGTCGCACCCTTTCTGGAGGAGGCCTTTGGGGTGCGTCTCGAACGTATGGCGGTTCTGCGCGATCCCGAGGAACAGATCCGAAGCTGGTATCGCTATCGCACGGCGGCTCTTCAGCGCGGCTCGGCCAAAAGCACCCGGGCCGTCAGCTTCGATCAGTTTGTTCGGGACGTGATTTCAGAGGATCCGCCCCCCTATGCCGGTATTGGCAGCCAATGGAACATGGTCACCGGCAAGAGCGCTGTGCTTGTGCACCATCTATTCGCCTATGAAACGCAAGACGTCATGCACGGATTCATCGAAGAGCGATTTGGTGAGGCCATTGACATCAAGCGCAAGAATGTCTCGCCAAGAGTAGACGCCCCCTTGGACGACGCCACCCGCGAGGCGCTCCGCGAGGCCCGGCCACAGGAGTTCGCCCTCTACGACCGGCTCCGCGCGTCAGGCGGGCACCTGATCAGCCAAATTGCACCCACCTGAGTTCCAGGTGACCCAAAGGCCTGCCAAACGCACGGCTCATCGATCGGTCAGCCGCCCCAGCCGAGGTGCGAGGATCACGCCGGTCACCACCAATAGTCCGGCCACAATGA
This sequence comes from Pseudomonadota bacterium, assembly GCA_039179965.1. Classification (GTDB taxonomy): domain Bacteria; phylum Pseudomonadota; class Alphaproteobacteria; order Rhodobacterales; family Rhodobacteraceae; genus Marinibacterium. The sequence goes on along the minus strand of JBCDEC010000089.1, from coordinate 10,440 downwards.
CAAAGGACCAGCGCAGCCCGAACGCCTCTGAGGATAGGCCCATCAGACCGGGGCCAATGGAAAAGGCCAGGAAACCGATCAGGGCGGCCCGGCCAATCGCCGCGACCCGCGCCACCTCGTCAACCGAGCGCCCGACCAGGGCCAGGGCCATCGGGGCGACAACCGACGCGCCCAACCCCATCGCCCCAAAGCCCACATAGGCCCATGCAAGGTTTTGCGCCGCTGCCGCCACCAACAATCCCGCGGCCGAGATCACACAGGCAACAGCAATCATGACCCATTCCCGCACGCGCGCAGCGATCACCTGCCCGAAGAGCCGCCCAAACCCCATTGTCAGCCCAAGGACCGCAGGGCCCATGGCGCCCTGCCCCGGATCACCGCCCAGTGTCCGTTCCAGATGCAGCGCCGACCAGCCCTCTACCGAAGATTCCGACAAAAAGGCCACCAGAACGACAAATCCGCCCAGCCAGACAATAGGGGCTCCCGCGGCGGGCAAGCCGGCCGGCGCAGCAACAGATGATCCGGCCGGCGCCACGTCCCGCTGCCGCATCAGCGGACACAAGGCGAGAACCAGCAGCGAACAACATGAGAAGACGGCGACCGGGCTCCAGGCGTTTTCCCGCGCCCAGCCTGTCGCCATGGCCGCAAACGCGTAGGCGAAAGAAAACACAGCGTGGTTGAGGTTCATGAGCGGACGGTCATGGCGTGCCTCCAGTTCCGAGACGCGCGCATTCATGATCACATCCGCCACGCCCGAGCCTGAGGCGGCCAGAACCATGGTCAGCGTGAAGGTCACCACACCGGGTGCCAGCCCGGGAAGGAAAAAGGCCAGGGCCATGGACGCAATCGCGAGCGCCAGCGCGTTGGGTCCCAACCAGCGGTCTACCTGCGGCGCGAACCACATCGCGACGAGCGAGCCCAGGCTCGACACCAGAAACACCACGCCAAAGACCGCATCCGAAGCCCCAATACGCGCTTTGAGCTCCGGCACCTGCGCAGCCAAAGCCGCCCAGAACAGAGCAATCGCCAAAAAGGCCAAGGCAGGCGCGCGACTCAGGCGCAGGTCTTCGAGGAAACGCATGGCCGGGCCATGACACGCGCCCCGGACCCAGGCAAGCGAAAGCCTCTTTACATCACCCGCGCTCTGCGCCATATGCGCGGCTTCACGCGGGGCGACAGCCTTGGAGGCGCCCCGCCCTACATGGAGATACACAGATGGCTGGAGAGATTCCTGATCTCGTAGCCCTGGAACGGACGGGGACAGGCAAGGGCGCCGCTCGTCAAGCTCGCCGCGATGGCATGGTTCCGGGGATTGTTTTTGGTGGCGACAAAGATCCGCTGCCGATCAATATTCCGTTCAACGCGTTGTTCAAAAAGCTTAAAGACGGTCGGTTCAAATCCACCCTCTTTAACATGAAGGTCGAAGGCCACGACGACGTGCGTGTGATTTGCCGCGACGTGCAGCGCGACGTGGTCAAGGATCTGCCGACGCATGTGGATTTCATGCGCCTGCGTCGGACCACGAAGATCAACCTGTTCATTCCGGTCGACTTCATCAACGACGACGAAGCCCCCGGCATCAAGCGCGGTGGTATGCTGACCGTTGTGCGCCCGGAGATCGAGTTGATCGTGACCGCAGGCGAGATCCCCGAAAAGATCACGGTGGATCTGTCCGGCATGAACATTGGCGACATCGTCCACATTTCGAGCGTGACGCTGCCCGAAGGGGCCAAGCCGACGATCGACCGTGACTTCGTGATTGCCAACATCTCCGCACCCTCTGGCCTGACCTCTGCTGACAATGAAGAGGCCGGCGAAGGTGGCGAAGTCGAAGAGGAAGAAGCCAGCTAAGATCTGGCCGGTCCGAGAATTCAAACGGGGTCCGTCTGGGCCCCGTTTTTTTGTGCCAACGGGGCGCCTTAGCTCAGGGCCTGAACAGTCTCGAAAATCTCAAGCTGCGGCGGGCCGAGGTACAGGTGCTTGTTGTCCCCTGCCCCTTTATGCGCGGCGCGGAAGGCCTCGGACTTCGTCCAGTCCTCAAAGTGCTTCTGGCTCTCCCAAGTGGTGTGAGACGCATAGAGAATATGATCTTCCGTCTGCGGCCCTTTCAGCAGGTGAAAGGCCAGAAACCCCGGGACGGTTTTCAGCTGGCTGTCGCGACTCTTCCAGACGGTTTCAAAATCGAGCGCCGCCTCCGGATGGACCTTAAATCGGTTCATGGTCAGATACATATGTCCCTCGCTGGCAATTGTGGGAGGTTCGTTGCATAAGGGCTGGGAACCAGTGGGGTTGCACCATGAAACTCTTTGTCGGACTTGGCAATCCAGGCGCGGAGCATGCGCGCAATCGTCACAACATTGGCTTTATGGCACTGGACCGGATCTCGGAAGATCACGGCTTTTCGCCTTGGAAGAACAAGTTTCAGGGCCGGCTCTCCGAAGGCCGTCTGGGCAGTGAAAAAGTCCAGCTTCTGAAACCTCAGACCTTTATGAACCGCTCCGGCCAGGCCGTCGGCGAGGCGATGCGGTTTTTCAAGCTCATCGCTTCCGATGTTGTCGTCTTCCACGACGAACTGGACCTCGCCCCCGGCAAGTGCCGCTGCAAATCCGGCGGCGGGCATGCCGGTCACAACGGCCTGCGGTCCATCCACGCGCATATCGGGGAAGACTACAACCGGGTGCGGCTGGGGATCGGGCATCCGGGCCGCAAGGAACTCGTCTCCGGCTATGTCCTGCATGACTTTGCCAAAGCCGACGACGCCTGGCTTGATGATCTGATCCGCGGGATCTCCGATGGTGCACAGGACCTTGCCACCGGCGACACCGGAAAGTTCATGAATGCCGTATCACTGCGCGTGTCGCCACCGCGGTCCGGAGGCGGTGGAAAACAAGATGCGAAGACGCCCGCCAAACCGGCCACGGACGTGCCGGACGTGACAGCGCCAGCTCCAAAGGACTCCCGCTCCGCGCTGCAAAGGCTTGTCGACAAGTTCAAGTGAGGTAATTTCCATGATGACCTTTCCTGAAGCATTGCGCGATCAGGCGATCTCGTGTTCCGCGCTGGGTTCTCCGTTTATGGGGCGGCTGTTGAACGGGCTCGCTGATCACATGTCGCGCGACAGCGCGCTGTATCGCAAGATCGAGACCTGGCCCGCGCCTCTTGGCCCGTCTCACGCATCCTTACCACTGCGCCTGGCCGGTGGGCTGCATCATCTTGTACTGACAGACGCGGACGAAGCCCTCTCGGGGGTGTATCCGCCCAATGAGGTGGAGGATGCACAATTGATGCAAACATGCATCGATGCGTTGGAGCGGCATTCCGAGCGGCTCTTGGATTGGATCGAACGGCCGCCACAGACCAATGAGGTACGCCGTTCGGTGGCGCTGGTCCCCGCCGCGCATCACATTGCGGCGCAGTTTCCCCTGCCCTTCGTGGTCTCAGAACTTGGGGCCAGCGGCGGCATTAACCTGATGTTTGACCGATACGGGCTGACAGCGGGTGAAACGCGGCTGGGCGCCGCCCAACCGGTGCTGACTTTTGCGCCCGACTGGAGCGGTCCGGTGCCCGCAGCGGTCCCGTTCGAAATTGCAGCGCGCAGAGGCGTCGATTTGACTCCGCTCGATCTGCAAAATCCCGATGAGGTAACCCGACTGCTCGCGTATCTCTGGCCAGATCAACCCGACCGGCGCAGCATGACCCTTCAGGCGGTGCAGTCGCTGGAGGCAGAGGTCGACACCGGTGATGCGGTCGACTGGCTGGCACACCGGCTTGAAACCCCCCATCCAGGGCATGTCCATGTCATCTATCACACTGTGGCCTGGCAGTACTTTCCGAGCGACGTACAGGCGCGTGGAGAAGCGCTCATTGATGCGGCCGGGTCAAGGGCGACCAAGGCGGCACCACTGGCCCGTGTGTCGATGGAGGCAGACGACGCCGGACGGGGCGCCGGCCTTCATTTGCAGGTCTGGCCCGACGGTGATCGCCGCCAATTGGCGCGGATCGACTTTCATGGCCGATGGATTGAGTGGACGGGATGAAACTGACCGCTAGATGAACAGGGTTAAACGTGCCATGCGGATCAGGAGGAAGCCCAGATGGAAAAAGAAAGAAGTGTGAATGTCCTAGGTGGACCTTTGCTGCCCTGCTCGACCGATCCGGTGACCGGCTTCTTTCGCGACGGACATTGCAACACCTGCGCCGCGGATGAAGGCAGTCACACAGTGTGCGCCATTGTGACCGCGGAGTTTCTGGCGTTTTCCAAATACGTGGGAAACGACCTGTCGACCCCGCGACCGGAATACCATTTTACAGGGCTCAAGCCGGGCGATCAGTGGTGCCTTTGCGCCGGACGGTTCCTGCAGGCCCAGGAAGAGGGATGCGCGCCGCAGGTCGATCTGCAGGCAACGCACAGGCGGGCGCTGGAAATTGTTCCGATGGAGATCTTGCGCGAGTACGCAATCGCCTCTGTCTGACCCGGCTTGTGCTGTTCGTCCGAGGCCCGGGAGGCGCCAAGCCGCGCACTTAAGTCGCGGCTTTTGTGCGGTCTTATGGGTACCCTTCGGGCGGACACTGAAGGGGCGCCTTTGCCCCTTCCTGTGACGGCTATTCGACGTTGCGGCCTTCGGGCCCGGACATGTCAAAGCCCAGGTGACGGGCCACGGTAAAGATGTCCTTGTCGCCCCGGCCACACATATTCATGCAAATGATATGGTCCTTCGGCAGATCCGGAGCGATCTTCATCACGTGAGCCAGCGCGTGCGAGGGCTCCAGCGCGGGGATGATCCCTTCCGTTGTACAGCAAAGCTGAAACGCCTCCAGCGCCTCCGAATCGGTCACGGACACGTAGTTGGCGCGGCCAATGTCATGAAGCCATGAGTGCTCCGGTCCGATCCCCGGATAATCCAGACCGGCCGAGATGGAATAGCCTTCCAGGATCTGGCCGTCGTCGTCCTGCAACAAATACGTCCGGTTGCCATGCAGAACACCCGGACGTCCACCGGTCAGCGAGGCGCAGTGCTCCATCTTGTCGTTCACACCCTTGCCGCCGGCCTCAACACCGATGATCTGCACCGAGGTATCGTCCAGGAACGGGTAGAACAGACCCATGGCATTTGACCCGCCACCAATAGCGGCAATGATCGTATCCGGCAGCCGGCCCTCGGCCGCGTCCATCTGCTCTTTCGCCTCTTTGCCGATAATCGACTGAAAATCACGCACCATCGCCGGATAGGGATGCGGGCCGGCCACGGTGCCGATGCAGTAGAAGGTGTCGCGCACATTGGTGACCCAGTCGCGCAGAGCGTCGTTCATCGCGTCCTTCAGCGTGCCCCGGCCAGATGTCACTGGTATCACCTCGGCGCCCAGAAGCCGCATGCGAAACACATTGGGGGCCTGACGCTCCACATCGTGAGCGCCCATGTAGACCACGCACTTCAGACCGAACTTGGCGCACACCGTTGCCGTGGCCACGCCGTGCTGCCCGGCACCGGTTTCCGCGATGATCCGAGTTTTGCCCATCCGGCGGGCCAGAATGATCTGACCAAGCACGTTGTTGATCTTGTGCGCGCCTGTGTGATTGAGCTCGTCGCGCTTCATATAGACCTTGGCGCCACCCAACTGGTCGGTCAGCCGTTCCGCGAAGTAGAGCGGCGAGGGCCGGCCCACGTAATGGGTCCAAAGATAATGCATCTCGTCCCAGAAGCTCTGATCGGTCTTGGCGATCTCGTATTGCTTCTCCAATTCAAGGATCAGAGGCATCAGCGTCTCGGACACAAACCGTCCGCCGAACAGTCCGAAGCGACCGTTCTCGTCGGGTCCGGTCATAAAGGAATTGGCGAGATCATTCATTGGTTCATCCCCACGTCTTGTTCTGTCGCGCGTGTCTCACATCTTGTAGGTCGCAAGGGAGCGGAAGACCATCTGGAAATCCGTCCAAACCCGCCGTTTGGACCTGTTCGGCGGCAGATCCGCTAGGACAAAACGACCCGGTGCGCCGGCGCCGTGCATTGCGATCAACAGATCCGAATAGAAAAGGCGCCGATGAGATCATCGACGCCCTTTCGTTTTACGAGCCCGAGGGGGCACGTTGGAGGTATTAGCTGCCCGGGATCAGAACGGTGTCGATCACGTGGATCACTCCGTTGGAGGCTTCCACATCCGCGGCAACGACCTTGGCGTTGTCCACGCGCACGCCGTTGGTTGCGTTCACGCTCAGACGCTCACCTTCCAGGGTCAGAACCTTGGCGCGCTTGCCAGCGATATCGCCGGACATCACCTTTGCGGGGACCACGTGGTAGGTCAGGATCTGGATCAGCTGATCCTTGTTTTCCGGCAGAAGCAGGGTTTCGACGGTGCCCTCGGGCAGAGCCGCGAATGCCTCATCGGTGGGTGCGAACACGGTGAACGGTCCGTTGCCCTTCAGCGCGCCCACCAGGCCAGCGGCCTGAACGGCTGCGACCAGAGTGTTGAACGAACCAGCCGAAACGGCGGTGTCCACGATGTCCATATCGGCAGCGCGTGCCGGGCTGACGGCGGCGCCTCCGACCAGAACAGCTGCGACAAGGCTCAGAAAATTGCGGCGAAACATCATATGTCCCCTTTGTTTTGGATGTCGGGGATACGGGCGCGCGCAACCTTCAGATCAGTTCATGGTTACTTATTTCAGAAATGTCACAAGCACGTGACATTTCAACCCTGGATTGTATGGGGAATGCGGGGTCAGGCCGCAACCGCAGCCATGCCGAAACTTGAGATCAACGCTGCATCCTTCTCGCCCCGGCTGCGCTCGATACCGGTCGAGACGTCCACCTGCCGGGCACCGGTCAGCGCGACCGCCTGGGCCACGTTTTCGGGGGTCAGCCCCCCGGCCAGCATCCAGGGCACAGGCCAGCGGCGCCCGGCCAGGAGCGTCCAGTCAAAGGACAGCCCGTTGCCGCCCGGCAAAACCGAACCCTTGGGCGGTTTGGCATCCACCAATATCTGATCGGCGACCCGGCCATAGACGTCCAGCGCCTCCAGGTCCTGCGGACCCGACACGCCGACGGCCTTCATCACCGGCAGTCCCGTGCGGCGCTTGACCTGGGTCACCCGTTCAGGCGTTTCGTGCCCGTGGAGTTGCAGCATGTCGATCGGTACGTCTGCCAGCATCGCGTCGAGCATGGCGTCATCAGCATCCACCGTCAGCGCGACCTTGCAGATCCCCTCGGGCACCTCAGCGGCCAGAACCCGGGCGGTTGCGACATCGACGTAGCGCGGCGACTTGGGGAAAAACACGAACCCGACATAGGCGGCCCGCGCCCGGGCGGCCGCCGCAATGTCAGCGGGCGTTTTCAGCCCGCAATACTTGATCCGAATGTCGCCCGACATGGGCCCGCTACGCGTCTTCGAGAATGGCGAGGACTTCGTCCTTGCCCTGGTTCTTCTCGGTTTTCAGACGCTTCACTTCGCGCTCCAGCTTGCGGACCTCGCGCGAGTTGGTGCTGGCCGCTTTGCGGTGCCGATGCTCGCGGAACCACTCCAGGATATAGCCCACCAAAAGACCCACACCGATGCTGCCCAGAACCACGGTGAACACCGGGAGTGTGACAGCCAGGTTCCATCCGAGTTCTTCTTCAACCACCGACGGAAACAGCGTCAGGGTCAATGGGCCCCGATTCGCCAGGGACATGGACACCAGCACGATGGCCAGAACAAGCCAAATGAGGTATCGGACATAGCGCATTTACTCAACCTTTCCGTTGAGCCGATCCCGCAACAATTTTCCTGTTTTGAAGAACGGCACAAATTTGTCCTCCACATGGACCGTTTCACCGGTACGGGGATTGCGACCGATCCGCGCATCCCTCTTTTTGACAGAGAATGCGCCGAAGCCGCGCAGTTCAACGCGGTCGCCGCGCGCCATTGCCCCGGTCACCTCTTCAAAGAAGGTGTTGACGATCCGTTCCACGTCCCGCTGGTACAAATGCGGGTTTTCTTCGGCGATCTTCTGTATCAGTTCCGATCTGATCATGGTGTCAAAACCTCCCCGTGGTCTGGTCCGGCCCAAACCTGTCTCGCGACTATAAGAACAATTGTATCGCTCGCAAACGACAAGTTATTGGCTTCGGTAAGGAAATTCACTCAGCACGGCAATTTCCGGTCTTGACTTACGCCGCCATGGGCGATCCTTGGCTCAAAGCCCGTCATCGGCAACGCTCCCGGCAGTCAAAACCGAATCACGGATATGTCATCAAAAAGGGCCCCGCACATGAAGTGCGGAGCCCTGTGCGTCAGACGTTCGGGCAGGCGCCCGACCTGATTACTCGTCGCCCTTGAGCGCAGCGCCCAGAATGTCGCCCAGCGATGCACCGCTGTCGGACGACCCATACTGTTCCACCGCTTCTTTCTCTTCGGCGATTTCGCGCGCCTTGATCGACAGACCCAGACGACGCGTCTTGGTGTCGATGTTGGTGACTCGCACGTCGATGTGGTTGCCGACCGAGAACCGCTCGGGCCGCTGCTCGGAGCGGTCGCGCGACAGATCGGAGCGCCGGATAAAGGACTTCATGCCCTCGTAGGTCACTTCGATGCCGCCATCTTCGATCGCGGTCACTTCCACGGTGACAATGGACCCCCGTTTCACTGCACCGGTCGCATCGGCGAACTTGTCGCCACCAACGGCTTTGATCGACAGTGAAATACGCTCTTTGTCCACATCCACCTCGGAGACCACGGCCTTGACCACGTCGCCTTTGCGGTAGTTCTGAATCGCGTCTTCGCCGCGTTCGTCCCAGCTCAGGTCAGAGAGGTGCACCATGCCGTCGATATCGCCCGGCAGGCCAATGAAGAGGCCAAATTCGGTGATGTTCTTGACTTCGCCCTCGACCTCGGTGCCCTCGGGATGGGTCTCGGCAAAGACTTCCCACGGGTTGCGCATGGTCTGCTTGAGACCCAGCGACACGCGGCGCTTGCCGCCATCGATTTCCAGAACCATGACGTCCACCTCTTGCGAGGTCGAGACGATCTTGCCCGGATGGACGTTCTTCTTTGTCCAGGACATTTCCGACACGTGGACGAGCCCCTCGACACCGGGCTCCAGCTCCACGAAGGCGCCGTAATCGGTGATGTTGGTCACGCGGCCCTTGTGGACCGATTCCAGCGGATACTTGACCGCCACCAGATCCCAGGGATCTTCCATGAGCTGCTTCATGCCCAGGGAGATACGGTGGGTCTCTTTGTTGATCTTGATGACCTGGACCTTCACGGTCTCGCCGATCGTCAGGATCTCGGAGGGGTGGTTCACACGGCGCCAGGCCATATCGGTGACGTGCAGCAGGCCGTCGACACCGCCCAGGTCCACGAAGGCCCCGTATTCGGTGATGTTCTTGACCACACCGTCCACGGTATCGCCTTCCTGCAGCTTGCCGATAACCTCGGCGCGCTGTTCGGCGCGGCTTTCCTCGAGGATCGCACGGCGCGACACCACGATGTTGCCCCGGCGACGGTCCATTTTAAGGATCTGGAACGGCTGCTTCAGCCCCATCAGCGGGCCGGCATCGCGCACCGGGCGCACATCGACCTGAGAGCCCGGCAAGAAGGCCACGGCCCCACCAAGATCGACAGTGAAGCCACCCTTGACGCGGTTGAAGATCGCACCTTCGACACGCTGGTCGTCGGCGTAAGCTTTTTCCAGACGGTCCCAGGCCTCTTCACGGCGGGCCATCTCACGGCTGATGACCGCCTCGCCGCGCGCGTTTTCAGCAGCGCGCAGGTAGACCTCAACCTCGTCGCCAACGGCGATTTCGGCCGGTTCCCCGGGATTTGCGAATTCTTTGAGATCAACGCGACCTTCCATCTTGTAGCCGACGTCGATGATGGCCTGGCCCGCCTCGATGGCGATGACCTTGCCTTTGACAACAGTGCCCTCGTCGGGCGTGTCCATTTCGAAGCTTTCGTTCAGGAGGGCTTCGAATTCCTCCATAGATGCGCTTTGAGCCATACGGGTCTCGGTTTCCTTTAAGCGTGTTGCTGGCCGCGCGGTTGTCTCCGCCGGTCTGTGGGTTGCTTAGAAGATACGCAAAACAAAGAGGGCCGGAGTGTCCGACCCTGCTCGCCTCATGTCTTGCGGTGATTTCACCTTCTGCGGGGGCGTCTAGAGCCTTCGACCGGGAAATGCAAGCCCTGAGGGCCCAACCCAAAGCGAGGTGACCTGCAAATTGGGGTCCATCCGCCGGATCGCGCCGGCGCGCCTAGCTATCGAGGCCGGCGTTTTTGAGGCCCTGGATCAGAAGCGGCTCCCAAGCGCCGGATCTGGATCCGATCATGTCCAGATATCGCGAGAGGGTGAAGCCGGGCGAGATCTCTTCAAGCTCGGCCCAAAGCGTGCGTGCTTCCTCGACCCGGTCCGTCAGTCCGCAAATCGAGGCCAAAAACATGCGGGTGACATCGGAATTCGGACTGAGC
>JBCDEC010000088.1:0-16495 GCA_039179965.1 Pseudomonadota bacterium | reverse complement strand
GCGCGGCGTTGCAATCCCCTGCCCCGACCCTGTAGAGGAAGCGCGTGAACCAAAGAGGACCGCTCCATGCGACGCGCGCAGATCTCCCGAAAGACCTCTGAGACCGACATCACCGTGACGGTCAATCTCGATGGCACCGGGGCCTATGACAATCAGACCGGCGTTGGGTTTTTTGACCACATGCTGGATCAGTTGGCCCGTCATGCGCTGATCGATATGCATGTGCGCGCCAACGGGGATCTGCATATCGACGATCACCATACGGTCGAGGATGTGGGCATCGCATTGGGTCAGGCTTTGACCCAGGCCGTGGGCGAAAAACGCGGCATCCGGCGCTACGGGTCCTGTCTGTTGCCCATGGATGATGCGCTTGTGCGTGCGGCACTGGATATCTCGGGGCGGCCCTATCTGGTCTGGAATGTTGAGGTGACCACTCAGAAGATCGGCACCTTTGACACCGAGCTGGTGCGTGAGTTCTTTCAGGCGTTCTCGACCCATGGCGGGATCACCTTACATGTGGATGCCCTGCACGGGCTGAATGCGCACCACATCGCCGAAGCGGCATTCAAAGCCGTGGCGCGCGCCCTGCGCGATGCGCTGGAGACCGATCCGCGCAAGGGCGATGAAGTGCCCTCCACCAAAGGCATGCTCTAGCGCGCCTTTGCCCCCACGCATCTGATCGCGAAGGAGCCGCCAGCGATGCTCACCGCCATTGTCGATTACGAGGCCGGCAATCTGCATTCGGCCGAAAAGGCGTTTCAACGCATGGCCCGCGAAGCGGATGCCGGAGACGTCGTGGTCACCGACAAGGCCGACGTTGTGGCCAGGGCCGACCGGATCGTGCTGCCGGGGGATGGCGCCTTTCCGGCCTGCATGGCCGAACTTAAAGGTCACAAAGGGATCTTTGAGGCCATGGTGGAGGCCGTTACAGAAAGAGGCCGGCCGTTTCTGGGCATCTGCGTGGGCATGCAGCTCATGGCCAGCCGGGGTCTGGAGTATCAGGAAACGGACGGGCTCGGCTGGATTGCCGGCGAGGTCGACCGGATCGCGCCCGCCCAGCCCGGGTTGAAAGTGCCGCATATGGGCTGGAATGATCTGGTGCTCGACAGCGATCATCCGGTGTTCGACGGGATCTCGACCGGCGATCACGCCTATTTCGTGCATTCCTATCAGTTCCGCACCCAGGTGGCGGACGAGATGCTGGCGCATGTGGAGTACGGCGGGTCGGTGACCGCCATCGTCGGGCGGGACACGATGATCGGTACACAGTTCCACCCGGAAAAGAGCCACGCGACAGGCCTGCGCATGATCGCCAATTTCCTGAAATGGACACCCTAGAGGCGGTCGCCGGGCACGGGCGTCGCTGCGTCTGCACTCACCTTCTGAAACGAGCGCACCCGGCAAAAACGACTGCCGCTATCGGGATGGTGCGCGCGTGTGATCAGGGTTTGACGGCACACACCACATGGGCAGCGGTCGGGAAGCGCGCTTCGCCGGTCGAGGTTGTGTAGGGGGCCAGAACATGATCGGCGGCGGCCAGCACCTCGGCGATCTTGGCGTCATCGAGATGGATGTCGAAGAAGGGCAACCAGCCGCGCAATTCCGCTTCGACCAGGGCGCGCGGAGACGGGAAGTTGGCCTCTTCGCTTGGTGTCTCGATCGTGATGTCCTGAAAGCCCGCCGCCTCCAGCAGCGCCATCAGTGCATGTGCGTCCCCCATGCAGAACGGGATGCGCAAGGCCTCTCCCGCCGCCTGGCTGATCCTTTCATCGAACAGAGAGGCCAAGGCACTATAGGCAGGGTTGCGGTCCAGCCCGGTCCAGACGGCCAGAGCAATCCGGCCTTGGGGCACAAGCACGCGGTGCATTTCGGCGACGGCCGCCTCGCGGTCCAGAAAGAACATCAGACCGAATTGCGACGTGACGCGATCAAAGGCGCAGTCAGGCAAATCGAGCTGCTCGGCGGCGCCCAGAAGCCAGGTGATTTCGGGCGTAATCTCGCGTGCCACGGCAATCATGCCCGCCGCAGGATCAAGCCCCGTCACGGAACCGTTGCGTCCGACCGTTGCTTGGGCGGCGCGTGCGAGGACGCCCGTGCCGCAGGCGACGTCCAGCAATCGATGGCCGGGCGCAAGCTGCGCAGATGTCAGAACATGTTCCGTCCAGACACCGGTCAGCGCGCGCACAAACAGAGCCTCATAACCCCGCGCCGCCTCCAGGGCTTCTTTTGACACGGCTTCGTCCATCGCGCTCCCTCCGGGTGTGATCACTCCAGACAGGCGCAATCCTAAGCTGATGTGCGATTCGCCGCTATGGGGGCTAGTTGACCCGGGTCCAGTCCTGCCCTCGACAGATCGAGCCACCGGCGACACAGCCTTTGACTTCAAGCGTGGATCCGCTGAGCTTCATTTTTCCTGTGTAGGTCTTGTCGGTGTCGGGCGTCCAGACCTTGCCACCGCCGTAAGCGCCGTCGCCTTGGGCTTGCATGTCCCAAATGAGCTTCTTCCCAAGGTTTTCATAGTTCGGCGAGGCCGCGCCGCTGGAGTCAAAGGCTTTGGAGATGGTTCCGCAAATCTTGGCCCCACAAGGCGCGATGTTCACGTAAAGATAACCTCCGCTTTTGCCGTCGGCGGTTTTCCACGTGCCAGCTGCGGGGTCGGCGGCGAGCGGGGCCGCCAAAAGCGCCAGAACGGCGGCCAGCCGGATCTTATGGGTCATGGTGTGTCCTCCTCAAGGCTTGCGGAAGCCTGCCGTGGAAAGGGGGTGCGATCAAGCATGACCTCACGGCGAGCGGCCGCCCTGCCCCCAGGCAGAGTCCCGGTGCGTGACGCCTGACCCGCTTGGGACGCAGGCTGTGCGAGGTCCAGGGCATGCCTGCAGGCGATTGGGTTGCTGTGACGCCGCGTCTTCCGGACGGCCCCGCCCGGCGGGTGATGCCTTGGCCCGTTGTGCAGCCTGCACCCGCCGGCAACCGGGCGTTTTGCGCCCTGCTCAGCGAAGTGCGCCGCCCCGCGTCGCGTCTCGCGCAAGGGCTTGTATCGGGACGCTGTGCGGTGCGCAGGGACTTGCGACAGCCCCCAATTGCGCCGTGCCAAGCTTGTCTCGGGGCGCGTTGCGCCGCGCCTCGGGCCATGCGATAGGAGCGCGTCAATTCCAAAGGGACCACACATGATCCTGTATCCAGCCATCGACCTGAAAGACGGCCAGGCCGTGCGTCTGCTGCGCGGCGATATGGACAAGGCGACCGTCTTCAGCGACGACCCCGCCGCCCAGGCCAAGGCCTTTGAGGACGCCGGGTGTGACTGGCTGCATCTGGTGGATCTGAACGGTGCCTTTGAAGGGGTCCCGGTCAATGCAAAGGCCGTCGAAGCGATCCTGACCGCCTGCTCGGTACCGGCGCAGCTGGGCGGTGGCATCCGGGACATGACAACAATCGAGATGTGGCTTGAAAAGGGTCTGGCACGGGTGATCCTTGGCACGGTGGCGGTGGAAAACCCGGACTTGGTGCGCGATGCCGCGCGCGCTTTTCCCGGCAAAGTCGCCGTCGGGATCGATGCGCGGGGCGGCAAGGTGGCCACACGCGGTTGGGCAGAAGAGACCGATGTCGATGCCACGGAACTCGCACGGCAGTTCGAGGACGCAGGCGTGGCGGCCGTGATCTACACCGACATCAATCGCGACGGTGCCATGCAGGGGCCAAACGTGGAAGCCACGGCCGCGCTGGCCCGCGCCGTTTCGATCCCGGTGATCGCCTCGGGCGGTGTCTCATCGCTGGAGGACCTGATGGCCCTGCGCGATTGCGGCGCGGGGTTGAACGGGGCCATTTCAGGTCGCGCCCTCTACGATGGGGCGATTGATCTGGCGGATGCCTTGGCGGCGTTGCGCGCCACCTGAGCCAAGAGCGCCGATGAACCGATCGGCCTGCGTGCGCCGGTCCGCTGCACGGCGCTAGGCCGGTGTATCCGGTGGTCCGGTCGTCTTCCTGGGATGCAAACCGGTGGTGGCTTGCCGCAAGACGAATTCCCGCGCCCTTGCTGCGCGGACGGCACCGAGCCCATCGCCCCCCTCTGATCCGCCCTGGTCTGCGCCCGGTTTCATCTGATCGGAGCACCGATTGTTCCGCGATTGCCGGTGCTGCCAGATCCCGGCGCGGGTGACAACGTTGATCGTCTGCGCCGCCATCACCAATTCGGCCTCTTGCCCGCAATGCACCAGGGCGTATAACGCAGCCATGCTAAAGACCCGCGTGATCCCCTGTCTTGATGTGGCCGACGGCCGCGTGGTCAAGGGCGTGAATTTTGTCGATCTGGTGGATGCTGGCGATCCTGTGGAAAGCGCGCGCGCCTATGATGCCGCCGGCGCCGATGAGATCTGTTTTCTGGACATTCACGCGACCCACGAAAACCGGGGCACAATGTATGATGTGGTGACCCGGACGGCGGAGCAATGTTACATCCCGCTGACCGTCGGCGGTGGGGTCCGCACAAAAGAAGACGTGCGGGCGTTGTTGCTGGCCGGCGCCGACAAGGTGAGCTTCATGTCCGCGGCGGTGGCGACACCGGATGTCGTCTCTGAGGCGGCTGATCTCTTTGGAAGTCAGTGCATTGTGGTCGCGATCGATGCCAAAACGGTTTCGCCCGGTAAATGGGAGATCTTCACCCATGGCGGGCGCCGCCCCACCGGCATCGACGCCGTCGCCTTTGCAGAAAAGATGGCACGGAAAGGCGCGGGAGAAATTCTGCTGACCTCCATGGACCGGGACGGCACAAAGGCGGGGTTCAATATCCCGCTGACACGACGGATTGCGGACGCCGTGGACGTGCCTGTGATTGCCTCTGGCGGTGTTGGCACGCTGGATCACCTCGTCGAAGGCGTCACGGATGGTCATGCCAGTGCTGTCCTGGCCGCGTCGATCTTTCACTTCGGTACGTTTTCCATCGGTCAGGCCAAAGCCCATATGTCGGCTGCCGGAATACCGGTCCGTCTGGCATGAGCGTGCTTGAAGATCTCTTTGAGACGATCGAACAACGGCGCCAGGCCGATCCGGAGTCCAGTTGGACGGCGAAGTTGCTGTCCAAGGGGCCCGAGAAATGTGCGGAGAAGTTCGGGGAAGAGGCCATCGAGGCGGTCATTGAAGCCGTGTGCGGGGATCGGGAACGGCTGACGGCCGAGGCCGCGGATGTGCTTTACCATTTGCTGGTGATGCTGGCCGCGCGGGATGTGGCACTCCAGGATGTGCTGGATGAACTGGCGCGGCGGCAGGGCCTCAGCGGGTTGGAGGAGAAGGCGCGACGCTGATCTGTTGCGAAGAAAATGTGTCCACATTTTCTCGTCCGGATTTTCTTCTTCGAAGAAAATTCTCCGATCTACAGTTTCGACGAAATCACACCGGTGGCGAATCCGGCTTTGCGCAATTCACCAAACAGGCGTTGATGTTCGATTTTGGGGCAGCGGTTTTGAATGACGTCCAGTCCGCGGGCCCGGGCCACCTGAGCCGCGCCTTCGTTTTCAACCCCGATTTGCATCCAAACCGTCTTGAGGTTCGGCAAGGCTGCCAGGGCTTCGTCGACGATCTCCGGGACGGCCTCTGACTTGCGGAAGATATCGACCATATCCACGTCCTCGCCGGCCTGCGCGAGATTGGGGACAATCGTTGTGCCAAACAGCTCTGATCCGGCCGCGCGCGGATGCACCGGTACGATCTTGTAGCCTTTCAGAGACAGGTAGCGCCCCACGAAATAGCTGGGCCGCAAAGGATCCGGCGACAGTCCGACCATGGCGATCGACTTGGTCCGCCCCAGGATCTGACGCAGATACGAATCGGAATATGCATTCATCCCTGCACGATATGCCCGGCGTCCCGGACACTCAACGCGGCCGTGTTGGCGCGCCTTTTTTGCGACCAGAAAAAAACGCCCAGGGCGGACCCTGAGCGCAGTGTCGGAACGAGGGACAGTGAAATGAAACACGGAGGTTCCGATCCGTGCTCTGAAAGTTACATAAGCAATCGATGTCGCCGTTGAAGGCCTTCTCTCTTGCATGTGAACAAAAAACTTGGGCCGGGATCGCGGGCTTTCAATCAGCTTTGCTGCTGGCGCAACGCGGCGGGCCAGTGTGCATCGGCCCGGGCAATGTTCCCGGCCATGTCCCGCTGCCAGGCCGCATGGGCGGTTTCATCTCGGATCAGATAAAGCCGGCCTTGCGCCACCTGCCAGGATTGCGGTGACCCGCGGCTCAACCGCCCCTGCGTCATATCCAGGGCACAGTAACCGCCGTAGCGCGGCGACAGCGCGCGCGGTTTGGCTTCAAACATGTCCCGGTGGCGATGGGTCGCAAAGTACCATGTGGCCCCTTTCCACATCAGCGCAATATCGCGCCGCCCCGGTACGGGACCTCCGGGCGCAAAGTAGCTCACCGAATCGAACCCATCCAGAGCCACGCCGTCTGTCGCACAGACCATGCCGCCGCCCGCCGTGGCGAATTGGCCGGTCAGCGTGAGACCTGTGGCAAGGCCTGACAAAATAAACTGGCGACGATCCATGTGACCCGACCCTCTGCTGTCTCGCTGCGTGGATGAGAGACAAAGTGGCCGACCGGCAATCTTCCGCCAAGCCCCGCAACGCAGATGTGAGCGGTGTTGCAGACTGGCTCACTCAGCTGTGCGATTCTGACACAATTGCGGCCCGCTGCGCCGCGTACAGCGCGACGGCCGCAGCGTTGGAGACATTGAGCGATCCAAACGCCCCGGCCGCATCGATCCGCACCAGATGATCGACGCACTCGCGGGTGCGGGCGCGCAGACCGGGCCCTTCTGCGCCCAGCACCAGCGCAAGGGGGCGCGCACCGCGCCCGTCGAGCGTCGCCTCCAGCGTCTGCGCGCCCGTGCCATCCAGTCCGAGCGTAAGATAGCCCATGTCCTTCAGGGTCTCGATCGCATCCGCCAGATTGCGCACGCGCAGGTAGGGCTGGCGCTCCAGGGCGCCGCTTGCCGTCTTGGCCAGAGCCCCGGTTTCGGGCGCTGCGTGGTGACGCGGCGCGATCACCGCGGACGCGCCAAAGACTTCGGCCGACCGCAGGATCGCGCCCACGTTGTGCGGATCCGTCACGCGATCCAGAAGCAAGACCCGCGGCGCAGAGGTTTCGCCAATGCAGACATCCTCCAGGCTGCCCCAGTTCAACGGTCTGACCTCAACCGCCGCGCCCTGATGGACCGAATTCGGATCGATCGGGGCCTTGAATTTTCGCGGATCGGCCAATTCCGGCTCCAGCCCTGACGCCGCAATGGCGTCGGCCAGCCGCGTCTCGGCATTGAGCGTCACGATCAGACGCAGCTTTTCGCGCTTGGGATTCATCAAGGCATCGCGCACCGCATGCATGCCAAAAAGCCAAACAGTTTCAGCGCGCGCGACCTTTTTCGCCTGCTCTTTTTCAACAACCCACTTTGGCTTTTTCATCTTCCTCGTCGCTCCTGGCCCACACGGCGGGACCGCCGGTTTTTCCTGTTGACGCCTCTGAGACGCGCTTGTAATCACGCCGTCACGTCGGGTGCAACGCCCGGCATTGGGCGACAGGCCGCAAGGTGTGGCAGGGGACTGTAACTCCCTCGCGGAGACGCACGCCTGGTTCGATTCCAGGGTCGCCCACCAACTACCTCAATATATTGAAAAATCAAAGTTTTTGCCATACAATCGACGCATTGAGCGCCGATTTTCGGTACTTTCAGAGCCATTTTCGGTACCGGTATGCCCCAGACCAAGCCAGACTACATGCTCGTAGAGCGCGGAAGGTACTACTATCAGCGCAAGGTCCCGCTGGATTTGCAGCCTGCTGTTGGACGCAAGAAGTGGCGCGCGCCGCTTGGTAAGGACTTCGACGAAGCCTACGAAAAATTGCGCAATCTCAAGCAAGGACATGATGCTCTGATAGCTAGGGTCTGGACTCATTGAGTTTCAAAGCCAGTAGATGACGAGGGCAGCAAGTGCGATTGCTGACAAGAAAACCTTGGGGCAACGATCGTACCGGGTCGCCGCACGCCTCCAATCCTTGAGCCTGCCGAACATGATCTCGATCCGGTTGCGCCGTTTGTACCGGCGCTTGTCGTACTTGACGGTTTTCTTCCGCTGCTTCCGGCCTGGTATGCAGGCGCGTATCCCTTTGTCTTTCAACGCTTCTCTGAACCAGTCGGCATCATAGCCGCGATCCCCGAGCAACCAGTCGACATCCGGCAGGCTGCTAAGCAAAGCCCGTGCGCCGATGTAGTCACTGACTTGTCCGGCAGTGACGAACAGGTTGAGGGGGCGGCCCTGGCTGTCGCAGATGGCGTACAACTTGGTGTTCATGCCGCCTTTGGTTCGGCCAATCAGACGGCCACGCCCCCTTTTTTCACGCACATGCTGGTCGCGGTGCGGTGGGCCTTCAGGTAAGTGGCGTCGATCATCACGGTCTTCTCTTCGCCGTGCCCGGCCGCCAGACCCGCCATCATTTGGGCAAAGATGCCCTTGTCGCTCCACCGATTCCAACGGTTGTAGAGTGTCTTGTGTGGGCCATAGGCGGCGTTCGATCATTCACTTGAACCGATGGCATTCATGATCTCACCATCGCGCCACCGTAAGCCATTGCGGTTGATGAAGATAATCCCGCTCAACACGCGTCGATCATCCCCTCTCGGCAGACTGCTTCGAAGTCGCCTGCCGGGCAATGAACGCGAGGCTTGCCGTGGGACTTGGGGAAGAAAGGCTCAAGACGCGCCATCTGCGCGTCGCTCAACCAAAAAAGATCAGACATGGTCACCGCTCGGTTTTCGAACCGTGAATCACGCCGCCAGTCGGAAATCAATGGGTCCTGACCCTAGCCATAGTGACCACGATCACGCATCAGTTCATCCGCTCGGTTTTGCGCGTTGGCAAGGGCCGAACGGACGCTCAATGCGCCTTGCAGCATATCGTGCAATTCGGTGCCGATTATCTTGATGAGGTCCGTGATTTCGGGAACCGGCGGGCGGGGCCAGTACTGCAGGATGCCGGAACGGGCCATGCCGTCCACAATGGAAATGACGGGTGAAATCCGGCGAACGCTGGCGTCCATGCTGACGCTGAAGCGCGGGGTCACCAGGCTGCCGTTCTCGATATAGAGTTTGATGGTTTGAGGCGATGTGAGGGACTGCAGCGCCTGCCAGACGGCGGTGATGCGATCCGGTTCGATATTGGAGGGGATCGCCAAAGCATACCCACCGACCGGCGCAATCGGCTTGCCGCCCGGCCCATAGGGATGGGGTAGAAAATCGGTGACCCCATAGGCGGGCGAGGCCTCGTTCAATTCGAAAAGCGGAGCCAGAAGGGTCGCACAATAGGCCATGGCAACCTCGCCATCCGCATAGGCCCGGGCGCGCTCGTACCAGGACATCGACAGGATCGAGACCGGGGAGTAATCGACAAGCTCTCTCAGATACTCGGCCGTGGCATAGGCCTCGTCGGATTGGAGCATCGGGCGGAGGTTTTCGCCCTCGGGCCATTCGGCGTCAAAGTCATCGCCAACCCGCGCCAGGTTCAGAAAGGGCTGTCCCATGGCCCCCATCACGAACATGAACGTATGCCCCAAAGGCGTGCCCCGTGCTGCGTTCCAGGCGATGCCGGAGCGTCCCTGCGCGCGGTTGTGCAAGGTGCGCGCTGTCGTCAGGGCTTCGGAAATCGTGAAAGGCACGCCAATCCCAGCCGCATCGCACAGGTCGCGTCGCACACAGAGCAACTCCGGCGTCGTCTGGACAGGCAGCCCGAACTGTTGGCCTCGGTACCGGGCGGACGCCAGGGCGACCCGGTGAAAATCCGACAGATCCAGAGCGTCCTGCTCCATAAGGTCGTTGATAGGCAGCAGCACCCTTTTGTCGGCCAGTTCCCCAAACCATGGCAGGTCGGATGCGATGATGTCATAGCGCGAGGTTTTCTGCTGGGCATTCGTCAGGATTTCCTGGCGCAGCCGGTCAATGGACAGCGCGCGAGAATTGATCCCAACGCCGAAGAGCCCTTCGAACTGCCGCTTCAGGACGTTCATCGCCATGAAGGTCGGGTCGGCATGGACCAGAACGCGCAGGTCGCTTTGCAGGTCGAGCTTGGAGTGCAACGGTGTGGGCGGCGGGATGGACTGACTGTCGCCGTAGGACGAGCCGAAGAAGTAGTCACCGATCCCACCCTTGCCGGCCGCGCTGATGCCGAGGGTTGCTCCGATGGCACCGCGAACCCGGCGCGCGTATTCCTGCCACTCGCCAATGAGTTTGTCGGTCGGGTGCAGCGAAAAGCTCTTGCCGGTTTTGGTGCGCGGACGCCGGATCAAAAGTCCGCGTTCTTCGATCGCATTGATGGCGCGGATGGCGGTGCCATAGCCAAGGCCGCTTGCATTGGCCAGAAAGCTGGTGGTGGTCAACTTGCCCTGAAGGTGATTGCGCAAAAGCGTGGTGATCAGGCGGGTTTCGTCATAGCCGCGTTTGAGGCTGAGGACTTGGTCGGCCTCATCGCCAAGCGCGTCGACGAAATCCAAAAACAGGGAGAGTTCTTCGCCGCTGATCCCCTTGGCGTTGGGGGCATCGCCGCTTTCAAAGGGGCCTTCCGGTCGGGCCCTTGCCTGTCCTCGTTGAAGGTTCATGACCTCGCGCAGTGCCTCTGGCATGTCCGGCAAGATCTGACCCCTTTCAATTTCCGCCCGGGGTCAGACTATGTCCATTTTGGATTTTCTTCCAGTCTCAGCGCGTTGCCCGGATCGTCATCGAAGGGCGGCGATCTTGTCAGACAGAATACGTCGTCGTCGATCCACGTCGTCCAGAAGCTGGCTGCGTCGTTGTCGTTCCTCAAAGACCCGGCTGCCAGTCTGGAACATGATGACCACCAGAAGAAGGATGCCGAGATAGAGTTGCACCATGAAGGCGGGGGTAACGTTGAAGACAAGGCCGGTGTTCAGAAAGTTCACCGTGAGCGTACCGATGGCTGCGCCGATCACGCCGCCCTTGCCGCCGAGGATCGACACCCCCCCGATAAAGGCCGCCACGGTTCCGGCCAAAAGCAGGTACTGCAGGCCAAGCGCCTGTGCGGTGCCGGACCTCAGTCCGATGATCGCGCCGCCCAACCCCGCGCAAAGCCCGGAAATGGCAAAGACGATGATCATCGGGCGCTGCAGCGAAATGCCTGAGGCCAGCGCCTCTTTCCGGGCCCCGCCAATGGCGTAAATCTCGCGGCCATACCGGGTGTAGGTCATGAACAGCCCGACGATCACGAACATGGCGATGACCAGCAGCGAGGCGGGTGAGAAGTATCCCAGCATCTTGGTCGAGATGAAATCGGGAATGCGGAAGTCGGTCAGCATGACCGTTTTCTCTTCTGCCGCGAAAAGCGCAACGCCGCGCAATAGCATTAATGTGCCAACGGTCAAAACAATCGCGCGAATGCGCAGGTAAGCGATGAAGTATCCCTGAATGGCTCCAATTGACGTGGAAATCGCCACCGCCACCAGCAATGCGTTGATCGCGCCCCAATCGTCGGTGAACCGCACCGTGATGACGGCGGCAAGCGCGGCGTTCGAACCGATGGACAGGTCGATTTCGCCCGCGATGATACACAGGGTCAGGGCGAGGCCGACAAGACCCAGAACGGCGAAACGCTCCATGATGGCAAAGCCGGTTCTGTGAGTGAAGAACAAAGGCTCGGTGATCGCAAAGAAGGTATAAACGCTGACCGAGAGCAGGATGGCGAAGCTCAGGTCGGGGTTCTCGGTCACCCAGTTTTTGATGCGGTCCATGAAGCTCTCCTATTCCACGGCTCGGCTGCCGCGGCGGACAAGGGCAAAGACAATGATCGAGAAGACGATCATCAGGCCGACGGCAAGCACGCGCGCGCCCGAATTGAAGCCGTTCAGCACCATCATGTTGTCGATGCTGGAGATGAAGATCGCGCCAAGCGAGGTGCGCAGCGTCGAGCCATAGCCGCCCATGATCGAGTTTCCGCCGACCATGACGATGGCGATGACCATGATTGTCATGTCCCCGGAGGAGCCGAACTCGGACGAGAAATAGTTGACGTGGGCCGAGGAGACCTGCCCCGAGAAAGCCACCGCAACGAACGCCGCACAGACGCTGGCGATGATGCAGCACTTTATGGCCATGCCGAAGTTTTCGTGCCCCGTCGCCCGGCCGGCCGCGCGGTTGGCACCGACCAGATAGACCTGGCGGCCAAAGGTTGTGTAGCGCAGGGTCAATTCGGCCACGACGGCGATGATGATGAACGCCACCGTGATGTTCGGAATATCGCCGATGAACGATCCGGTGCCCAACCATTCTGCCCCGTGCGGGCGGCGATAACTGACGACCAGATTGTCCGACCACCAGGACCCGATGCCGAAGAAGAGGCCCGCTGCCCCCAGCGTGACAACAATCGGGTTGCCGCCAAGGCCGATCAGCGCCCCTTGCAGGGCGCCGGCAATGGTCGCGATGATCATCGTTGCGACAATGGCCACAAGAAAGGTCATCGTCAGCGACCAGGTTGTCGGATCGCCGTCGACCGGCCCCCATTGGTTCCAGTCAGCGCGCATCAATGTCGCGAAGCAAATGATCGACAGGGCCGCGATTTCCTTCATCGACAGTAGGAAGAAGTTGCCAGACAGCGTCACGAAGGTCAGGCCGATGGCCATGATCCCCACCAAAGCTGCATCGCGGATAATGGTTTTGACATTGAACCATGTCAGGAAGTCGTCGGTAAAAACGGCACCCGCCACAAAGACCAGAAGGAACAGGCCGACCATGACGATGACAAGGGGTGAGTAGTCCCGGCGAATGCGTTGGACCAGGCTGATGTTGCCGCCTGAATTCAGGGTTGCGTCGCTCATGATGCTTTCTCTGACACCGCGATGCCCGCTTCATGGAAGGGATCGGTGATCTGTTCCAGGATGCTGGCCGAGGTCATCTCGTCCAGTTGCAATTCGCCGATCCGGACGCCGCGATAGAAGCTGACGATCCGGTCCGGCAAGTTCGTGATCTCTTGAATATCGGTCGAGGCCACCACGATGGCCGCCCCCTGATCCGCCAGATCGCGCATGATCTGATAGATTTCGGCCCGGGCGCCGACATCAACGCCGCGCGTCGGTTCATTGACAAGGATCACATCGGGCGAGATTGACAGCCACTTCCCAAGCGCAACCTTCTGCTGGTTGCCGCCGGACAGAACTCCAGCCTCCTGTGGCAACCGCTTGGGGTCGACGGTGAACTTGATCGCGTTCTCGGTCGTCTTGGACAGTTCTTTCGCACCGTTCAGGAAGCCCCTGCTGGAGATCGTTTCCAACGAAGGCGCTGACAGGTTCTCCATGATCGGACGGCCCAGGAACAACCCGTCGTGCTTTCGATCTTCCGAGCAGTACGCGATGCCGCGCCGGATCGTGTCCTTTGGACGCGTGGGCAGGAACGCCTCACCCTTGTAATGCAATGTGCCGCCGCGTGTCTTGGTCGAGCCCGCCATGGCCCCAAGGATCTCTGAGGTGCCGGAGCCAAGTTGTCCGGCAAGGCCGAGAATCTCGCCCGGGTAGACATCAAAACTGATCGGTTCAATGATGCCGTCAGGCCAAAGATCGCGGACCTTCAGGACAGGTTCACTCCGCGTGACGGGCTTGCGGGCCGGGTACATGTCGCCCAGTTCAAACCCGAGCATCATCTCGACCAGACTGTTGACGTCCATGTCTGCGGCGGCGCGGGGGTCCTGGCTTTCGCCGTCACGCAAAACCGTGATGCGGTCGCAAATCTTGAAAATCTCGTCCATCCGGTGACTGACATAGATCACCGATTTTCCGCTTTGCTTCAGCCGGTTGACCATGTCGAGAATTCGGATTGAATCGGTCTCACCCAGGGCCGCTGTCGGCTCGTCCAGGATCAACACCTGCGGATTATGCGCAATCAGACGCGCCACTTCTACCAGATGCTGTTCGCCAACGGACAACCGTGTGGTGGAGCGTAACGGATCGATATGGCCCAGCCCAACCTCCTCCAGAAACGGTTTGGCCATCTTCGCAAGCGTCTTGCGCGAGGCGATCTGGGGCACGCCATCACCGGCCAGAAAGATGTTTTCGGCCACGCTCATTGTCGGGATCAGGCTGAGTTCCTGTTGCGCGATCGCAATGCCGACCTGCTCGGCGGCGGTCGGGCTGTTGAAGCTGCGAACTTCGCCATCATAGAAGTATTCGCCGGTGTAGCCGGTATCAAAGCCACCGATGATCTTGACCATCGTGGACTTGCCGGCGCCGTTTTCGCCCACCAGCCCCATGACTTCGCCGCGGCCCACCTCAAACCGCGTGCCCTTCAGCGCCTGGATCGCACCATAGTGACGGCTGATATTGGTAAGCCGAAGAAGCGGTTGATCCGCCATGGTCCCCTCCCTGATCCAGTCTGGACAGTCTTGATCCTAGTGGAAAAAGGGCGCCCTGTCGCTCGGGCGCCCCAGACCGTGGTTCGCTTAGCCGCCCCAGGCGCCCGAGCAAAGCTCGTCGATCCCATAGAGCTTGCCGTCAAAGCCGCGCAGGGCAACCGTTTCCATGTTGGTCGCGGTGACAGCCGGGTTCGGCGTGAAGTTGATGTAGTTCTCCAGCTTGCCGGTCTCGAGGTATTCCTCCACCATCTTGATGGCGAGCTGACCTTCGTGCAGCGGCGACTGAAGCGTCGTGCCGAACTGCTTGCCTTCTTCGATCAGCTGCTTGTCCCCGTTGCAGACGGTGCCGACCGCGATCACGTCTTCGCCCATATTGTAACCGGCTTCTTCCAGCGCCTTGATGCCACCCGTCAGGATCGCGTCATCCATGCCATAGACAAAGTGGATGCCTTCGTCGCGCAGCGATGCGATGGCTTTGGCCGCACCCTTGTAGCCGTTGGCCTGACCGAAACCTTCGTCAACGTCACCGATGATCTTCAGGTCAGACCCGGCGATCGCTTCGTTGAACGCGTTGATTGACAGCCCATAGCCGCCATAGCTGTGCGGATAGGACAGGACCAGAACGTTGTAACCTTCGCCGCCTGCGGCCGTCTTGGCGGCAGCCGCTTCGCGCATCATGTATCCGGCATTGCGGGCGCGCAGACGGTCATCGGGACCAGCGTAGCCAAAGATGTATTGCTTGTCCTGTTCGTTCGGCAGCTGGTTGATCTTCAGAACCGGTACGCCGGTTTTGGCCAGCGCACGAAGCGACCCCAGACCCGCAACCGCATCAGACGGCCACCAGATGAACACGTCAGGCAAAACGCCCGCGGCCAGCACCTGTTGAACCTGCTGGTCCTGCTCGGCCTGGTTGAACTGGTTTTCAAAGACCTGGATGTCAAAGCCCTTGAGTTCGGCCGTGTCCTTGATGCCTTTGATGAAGCGTCCGATATAGGCCTCGCCAGCGGGGCCGTTGAACGAAATGATTGACGGTTTGTCTTGTGCGATGGATGCGGTCGCCATAGCCCCCAAAGCCAGTGCGCCGACCATGAGGTTGCGCAGGGTCTTTCCCAAATACGTCATAGAGTCCTCCCTTCAGGAATTTCGACGATTCCTTTCGTCACGGCCACTGTCTCAAATCGACGTGACGGCACACTCGGCAATTTCATCCATTCTGGACGATTTCTGTCCACTTCGGACGAAAACTATCTGTGGGCCGTCTGTCCGCCAAGGCATGGTGCGCCAAACACTGGAAAAAACGCGCCTTGGGAGGACGCAAGATGGATAACCAACGACTTGCAGGTAAGAACATCCTGATCACCGGCGCAGCGCAAGGCATGGGTGCGGCGAATGCCGAATATTTTGCAGCTCAGGGCGCGAATGTCTGCATCGGTGATCTGAACATGGATGGCGTCCAGGCCGTGGCCGAGCGTATCAATGCCGCAGGCAATGGCCAGGCCGTGGCTCTTCAGATGGATGTGACCAAGCGCGAAGACAACGCATCTGCGGTCGCAAAAACCGTCGAGGCTTTCGGCTCGATCAACATCGCTCTTCTGAACGCGGGCGTGAACAAGCCTCGCATGTTCATGGATATCGACGAAGACAACTGGGACATGATCATGAACATCAACGCCAAAGGCGTGCTGCTGGGCATGCAGGAAGCCGCGCGCCAGATGATCGCCCAGGGCCCGATGGAGGATCACCCCTACAAGATCATTCCGGTCGGCTCGATCGTCTCGCGCACAGCGTTTCTGGACGTGATCCCGTATTGCTGCTCGAAATACGCCGTGTTGGCCATGATCATCGGCGGTGCCAAGGCACTTTGGGAACACAAGATCACCGTCAACGGCTATGCCCCCGGCGTCGTGAAGACCGAGCTTTGGGAGCAGTTGGACAAGGATCTCGTGGAAATCGGCATGTTCGAGGAAGAGGGCCAATCGATGGACCACCTCGCCAAGACCATGATCCTGATGAAGAAGCTTTCGACGCCCGACGATGTGAAGGGCACCGCTGCCTTCCTATGCTCGGACGAGAGCGACTACATGACCGGCCAGCTCATCATGATCG
>JBCDEC010000087.1:0-16605 GCA_039179965.1 Pseudomonadota bacterium | reverse complement strand
TGGCCACCAGCAGCTTGTCTTTTTCTCGGGGGGTCAATTGCATGTCAGATCGTCCAGGTTCTGGGCAAGGAAGTGATAGAGAGCGTCTCGATCAGCGGAATCAAATGCCGGCGCAGGGTAAAGCTGTCCGGCGCCAGCAGGCGGGCAAAGAGAACGCCTTTCCGCACAAGGCTGACCCCGCCCGTCGCGGGCATGCCCGCGCGCAAGGTGTCAAGAAACCGCCCCGCATCCGCAGCGACATAAATCACCGTGGCCATGGCGCCCGCTCCCGCAGCCACGCCGGGTCGAGCCAGCAGCGCGGCCATGGCGCCCGTCATCGCCGTGCGATCCGCAAAGACCAGCTCACCGTCGCGGCGGATATCGATCCGGTCCCTGATCTGTCCGGCGGTCAGCGTTTCGCCCATCGCATGGCGACCGAACACAACCGGTTCCACCAGCAAAAGCTGGCCGTCAGAGGTCAGGTCGGCTGTAAAGCGCCGGTTCAGCGCTGAGCCATCGAACAAGATGGTCTCTTGCGGGACCCAGTCCAGCCGCGCGCCACCGTCGATTGTCACGCGGGTGCGGACATCACCGATTTCGCCGGGCTGAGCACGATAGGCGCGTTCTGCGGCCTGGGTCGTTGCGCTGATGTGGGTACCGGACCCGGCGCGCAGCGCAACGTCATAGCGATCGCCGCCGGTGACCCCGCCTGCGGTGTTGAGCAAGACCGCATCCAGATGCGTGCCGCGCGATCTTGGAAAGAGCAGTTTCAGCGACCCGCGCTGGTGCAATCCGTCGATCACACTGGTTGCGTCGCGCAGTTTCGACGACAGACGCACATGTCCCTCGGCGCGCGGCTGCTTGGCGCAGGGAGACGGCACGGCGAGACTGGCGGTCATAACGGCTCCTGGGTCGTTCACGGGTTAAATTGCGCAGCGCGCGTCTCTGTCACAAGCCAATCCGCCGGACCCAAGGTCCTGATTGATCGATTTTGAAGCTTTCTCGGAAAGATTGCCTGAAAACAAAGCAGATTGGCAAGGCTTCAAAGTGAACCTTCGCCCCGGTTGCGAAAACTCCGGCTTCTTTCTTTTTACAAATACCCCGGCGCGCCCTCATCGCCGGTGCGCCGCTTCGAAAAAACGCGCAACGATTTCGGCAAACATGGCCTGATCCGGGGCGCGACTGAGCGACGCGCGGGCAGTTGCCGTTAGATCGTCGCCCAGACCCTCCGCCATTTCCTCGGTCAGGGCTGCCAGGAAAGAGGGTCCGATCTCCGGATGGTGCTGTGTGGTGAGCACATGATCGGCGATCACAAACCCAGCGACCGGACAGCCCGGGCTGCTGGCATAGACCTTTGCCCCCGCCGGCGCTGCGCTGACTTGCTCCGCGTGACTGGCGCTGAGATAGAACACGTCCGGCAGCTCCGCGTACGCCAAAGGGTGAATGCAATCCACCGCCACCACCCCATGCACCCATCCGCCGGGGTTCTTGTCCAGGGCACCGCCCAGGGCCTGCGCAAGGGCCTGATGGCCAAAACAGGCGCCAAACATCGGCTGTCCCTGCGCGTGGTAGCGGCGAATCAGATCCAGAAGCGGCGCAATCCAGTCGGCGTCCGAGCGCACGGAGGCCGGGCTGCCGGTGATCATCACGCCGTCGAACTGCGCGTTCTCCTGCGGAAAGACGCCGTCCTTGACCGGATAGACCTCCGTCGTCCACGCCGGACGCGCCATATGGATGAATTGCGTGAATTTTTCGCCATCGCGCGGATGGGCATCTGCGAACGCGCTCTCATCCGTATTTGTCACGAGAATAGCAAGGTGCATGGGTTTTGGGTTTACTTTCGCTGCGGGTCCGCCCGATATACTTAACATATGTGCTATTTTCAGGCGCGGGGACAAGCCGGCTATGACGATTTGGACACCCAGCGACGATGGCGAAGCCGATCTGAGCGATCATGACAGCTTTATCGCCGGGCCGCCGCAGAACACCTTCCGGCGCCTTCGCGATACCGCGCCGCTTCACTGGACGCCTTACGCGCAGGGGGAAGACTTCTGGTCGGTGACCCGGCATGGCGATGTGGCCGCGATGCTCAAGGATCCGGAAACCTTTTCGTCAGCGCGCGGCATTCGCATGGAAGACCAGAGCCACGAGGAATACCTCGCACGCCGCACCTTCCAGGAGACGGATCCGCCGGAACACACGATGACCCGGATGAAGCTTGTCCGGGCCTTTTCCAAACCCGCCATGGCGGCCTACGAAGCCGCCATTCGAACGCTCTGCGCAGAGATCCTTGATGCGGCGCTGCCATTGGGCACCTTCGACGCCACCAAACAGATCGCCCGGCAATTGCCGATGCGGATGCTGGGCCGGGTCATGGGTCTGCCCGATGCCGACCTGCCCTGGCTGGTCGAGAAGGGCGATGCGCTAATCGCCAACACCGATCCCGATTTCACCAGCCATGTGCTCGACAAGATGTCCACCGACGCCTACCGGATGATGCCGTTCAATTCCCCGGCCGGTGCAGAGCTTTACATCTACGCGCAGGACCTGATGGCCGCCAAGACCGCCAGGGGCGACACCGGTGGCGTGCTCCATATGATCCTGGAGCCTGCCGAGGACGGGTCCACGATCACCGAGACCGAGTTCCGCAACTTCTTCTGCCTTCTGGTTGCGGCGGGCAATGACACCACGCGCTATTCCATCGCAGCCGGCATTCAGGCCCTCTGCCACCAGCCCGAGCTTCTGGCCTCGATGCAGGCCGGGGAGGTTTGGGGCACGGCCGCCGACGAGATCATCCGCTGGGCCACGCCGGCACTGTACTTCCGCCGGACCGCCACGCGCGATGTTGAGATGCACGGGCAGACCATCCGCGAAGGCGACAAGGTGCTGCTCTGGTTTGCGTCGGCCAATCGCGACGAGCGGGTCTTTGACGATCCCTTTACCGTCAAACTCGATCGGGTGCAAAACCGTCATCTGGCCTTTGGACAGGGCGGGCCGCACGTCTGCCTGGGCATGTTTCTGGCGCGTCTGGAGGTCAAGGTCCTGTTTCAGGAACTGGCCCGGCGCATTCGCAGCATCGAACCGGCAGGCCCGCACAGGTTCCTGCGATCGAACTTCGTGGGCGGACTCAAGGAACTGCCGGTCACGGTACAACTGGCGTAAGGGAGAGAGACATGAAGGACCGTCTGCGCGCACTCTTTTGCGACCACCTGTCGGTTATGCGGGGCAAGTATCTGCCGGCCCACAAGATTGGCGACGGTTCAACCCGCTTCTGCCTGTCGGTCTTTGGCACGCATTACGACCGGGATCTGATCCTGGATGCACCCCATGCGGGCGTGCGCGACGGCCTGCCCGACATGGAGCTTCACTGGGTGGGCGAAGAGATCCGGCCAAGCTGGGACAAGGCCACACAGATCGTACTGGGCGACCTTTTCGATGTGGATGGGGCGCCGCTGGCGCTTTGCCCGCGTGGTGCCTTGCGCCGTGCCGTCGCCGATTGGCAGGCGATGGGCCTCACGCCCAAGATCGGCATCGAACTGGAGGCCTACGCGCTGCAGGCGGATGATCGCGGCAATCTCGTTCCCTATGACGCGCCGGGTGGTGTGGTCTATGGCACCGGCCCCTTTGCCGATCCGCTGCGCTTCAACGACCGGATCTGGGAGATGGCGGAGGCTCTGGGTTTCCGACTGGAACTGATCACGGCCGAATTCGACACGCCGCAATTTGAATATACGCTGGTGTTTGACGATGCCATCAAAGCGGTGGACGACATCGTTCTGTTCCGCCTGATGGCGCGGGAAATCGCCCTGGAATACGGGATCGTGCTGACCTTCATGCCAAAACCCGTTGCCACCGGGGGTGGGTCGGGGATGCACATCAACTTCTCCTTTCTCAACAACGACGGTGGCATGCGTTGTCCTCTGGCCCAAGGGGCGGGCCAGAGTATCTCAACGATCTCGCCCGGGGATGCCTCGCGGGCCTGGAGCGCCACCACAAGGGTCTCGCCGGTCTGATCGCGCCGACGGCCAATTCCTACATGCGTCTGCAGCCGGGATCGCTGTCCGGGTTTTGGCAGAATTGGGGGGGTGATCATCGCAATGTGACCTCCAGGGTCAGCGGCGAGGGCGGTGCCAAGGCGCGGCTCGAACACCGGATGGCCGATGCCTCGGCCAATCCCTACACGGCGGTTGCAGCCGTCCTGCAGGCCGCGCGCCTCGGGGTCACCCAAGGCTATGATCTGCCGGCGATGGAGACCGGAGACGGGTTTGATCGCACCGATGCGCAGGTCGGCGCGGCAAGCGATCTCAGAGGTGCCCTGGCCGATCTCGAGCAGGATAGCGCGCTTGTCCAGGCCGTCGGATCCAGCCTGGTGGAAAACCATATCTACATGAAACGCAAGGAAGTGCGCAAAACCCGTGATCTGGAAGGCGACGCGTTGCGCGATTTCTACGTTTACTTTCTTTAATCCCTGACAATCACGCGCTTCTTGTCTTCGCCGCCTGACCCGCGCAGGATGGCGAAAACTGCAGGATCGAGCGTAAATCCATGCCGGACGGACAGATTGAGCCCCAATTCGCCGCCATGTGCCATGGCGTTGGCGTGCCGCCGTCACGGTATCTTCATGACGGCCGCATCGCGCGTTTGAATGCCGGGCAATATGAAGGCGATGAAATCAAGGGCGCCCTGCATGTTGTTGAAGAGAGCGATGTCGTGCTGGAGATCGGTGCCGGAATTGGTGTCGTCGGTGGCGTTGTCGCAGCGCGCTGCAAGCCGCGCCGGATCCTGTCGTTTGAGGCCAATCCCGAACTGATCCCCGAGATCCGCGCGCTGTATGACGCCAATGGGCTGACCGACCGGATCGGCGTCGAGAATGCCGTGCTGATCAGCGCGCCGGACCGGCCTCAAAGCCTGCCGTTCTACCTGCACAAAAGCTATCTCGGCTCGTCGCTCAGCCATCCCGGCAAGAAGCTGCGCAAAGAGGTGTCTGTGCCGACGCGCGACTTTGCCTCGGTCTGTGCAGGGCTCGCGCCGACGGTTCTGATCATGGATATCGAAGGCGGCGAGCTTGAGCTTTTGCGCCATGCTGACCTCTCCCGCTTCCGGGCGGTGGTTTTGGAGTTTCATCCCGGCGTTTACGGCATCGACGGTATGCGCAGCCTCAAGGCGCTGTTGCGCGAGGCTGGTTTGCGCCAGGTCGAGGCGGTTTCGACCCGCACCGTTTGGACCTGCATCCGAGCGGCAGAATGATGATATCAAACGATATTCCACCCAGTTCGATCGGCGGTTGGTCCGAGACCATCGAAGCCGTCAACAGCGCCACCATTGTGCCTCCGGCGGCCTCCGGATTTCAGCAAAAGGCCGGTATTCTGGCCTTTGACGGTCGCTATTGCGCCACCGGGGCGCTGTGGCGGCGGCACCGGCCGCTGACCCTGGCACCGGATCCGGCGACCCCCAAGGCGGCTTTGCAGGGCCGCTGGCTTTGGGGTGGGGTGCTTTGGGCGCACTTCGGGCATTTCCTGGCTGAAAGCACGGCCCGGCTCTGGGCACTCAACAGTCTGGACGGGCCGATCGACGGCGTGGTCTTCATGCCCAAGCGCCCGCGCAACGGCGAAAAGATGACGGGGTATCAGACCGATTTTCTGCGGCTGATGGGCGTGGATGGTCCGGTGCGCGTCGTGACGGAACCGACGTCGGTCGAAGAGCTTCTGGTGCCCGGACAAGGCTTCGGGCTTGGCGAGATTTCGGCCGGGACACAAAAGGTCCGCGACCATTTTGCGGCCTCTTTCGCGCGCGATGTGGCGCCGGAGGGGCCGGAGAAGCTTTACGTCAGCCGCTCTGCCTTGGGGTTCGAGAAAGGCTCGATCATCGGTGAGACCTATATCGAGGACCGTCTGGCCGAGGAAGGCTACGAGATTTTCCATCCCCAGGCGCATCCCATGGAGGTGCAGATCGCACGCTACCGGGCGGCGCGGCAGGTCGTGGCGACCGATGGATCGGCGCTGCATCTGCTGGCCATGTCACAACCAAAGGGTCAAAGGCTTGCCATTGTCGCGCGCCGCAAATCCTCGGCAATCGAGTTGCTGTATCGCCATATCGCCAGTTTCACACAGGCGGATCCACTTCTGGTAGGGGCGCTGCGCCGGGCCTGGTTTCCCGACGGACGCAAGTCCAATCGCCGGCTCGCGCTGGGGGAGCTCAATCTGGCGGATGTCGGCCAGCAGCTTCAGGACTTCGGCTATATCACCGGCGGTCACGGCTGGTCCAACCTCAGCGACGCAGATGTCCGGTCGGCGTTGGAGTCAACCGGGCGCACCTGGCATCTCAAACCCTGGCAGAAGCGCCTCGATGCCAAGTCAACGCCGCCGGAGCCGGGGGCCGAAAGCAGCACCGCAGCATAGCTGCCGGCCCCGCAAAGTGTTGCGGGGCTTGCCGGTCATGGTCTGGATGGCGCGCAACGGCCCGCTTGGCGGGTCAGGACACGGCCTCCAGTCCGGCCTCCAGTCCATCAAGGATCACCTGCGCATCCGCCTCGCTCAGAACCAGCGCCGGCGACAGGATCACATTGGCGCCCGAGACACGGACCATGGCGCCCGCGCGATAGGTGGCCTCTTGCAGTCGCCCGATGGTCGCTTTGTCGATCGGTGTCTTGGTGTCGCGGTCGCCCACCAGTTCCATCGCGGTCATCAACCCATGTCCGCCACGTACATCGCCGACAATTTCGTATTGCGCCATCAACCGGGTGCAGCCGTCGTAAAGCTGCTTGCCGCGCGCCGCCGCACTTTCGCGCACGTTCAACCGCTGGGTTTCCTCCAGACAGGCCAGCGCGGCCGCCGCGCCCACTGGATGACCTGAGTACGTGTACCCATGCCCAATGGCCGCGCGGCCGGTATCGTCGCCCTCAAAGGTGCTGGCGACCGGATCCGAGATCATAACGGCGCCAAACGGGAAGTAGCCGTTGGTGATCGCCTTGGCAGTGCAGGCCATATCGGGCTGCACCCCCCAGTGACGGCTGCCGGTCCAGGACCCGGTGCGGCCGAAGGCGGTGATCACTTCGTCGGCGATCAGAAGGATGCCATGTTTTGAACAGATCTCGCGCACGCCGGGCATGAAACTCTCATGCGGCGGGATGACACCGCCCGCGCCGAGGATGGGTTCCATGATGAAGGCCGCGATGGACCCGGCCCCCTGGAAGGCAATTTCGTCCTCCAGCGCATTCAGGCAAAGCTGCGCAAGCCGCGCCGGATCGGTCTCGTCGAACGGATTGCGATAGGTGTAGGGCGCGGGGATATGGTGGCAGCCAGCCAGCAGGGGTTCATAGGCGGAGCGGAAATTGGCATTGCCGTTCACCGAAGCGCCGCCGAAATGCGTGCCGTGATAGCCTTTCTTGAGGCTGAGAAACTTCACTCGTCCTGCCTCACCGCGGATCTTGTGATACTGCCGCGCCAACCGCAGCGCGGTTTCAACGGAATCCGATCCGCCGGAGGTGAAAAAGGCGCGGCTCAACCCGTCCGGCGCGAAGAAGTCGCGCAGCACTTCGGCCAGTTCGATCACCGCGTCGTTCGTGGTGCCGCGAAAGATCGAATAATAGGGCAATTGGTCAAGCTGTGCGGCGATGGCGTCTTTCACCGGCTGGCAGGAGAAGCCGAGGTTGACATTCCACAACCCGCCCACGCCGTCTACCACCTCGTGGCCATCGACATCGGTAATGCGGACGCCTTCGGCGCCGGTCACGATGGTCGGCGGGTTGGCCTGACTGTCGGCGGGATGGGCCATTGGGTGCCAGACCGACCGCGCATTGTGTTCTTTGAGAAAGTTCTGGTCTTTCATCGGGACAGCTCCGTGGGGCGTTTGGACCGCAGCGTTCAGGCCGCAGCAGTGATCGGATAGGCCGGCGGACAAAACCCACCGGTGCGCCGGGTCATTTCGACGGCGGCGGCTGTGATTTCTCTGCGGATGGCCGCCCGGGCGGCGTTATCCATACGCGAGGCTGGCGCGGCGACGGCGATGGCACCGCAAGGCCGCTGATCCGGCCCAAAGATCGGCGCGGCGTGGGAATGCACGTCCGCTTCATAGCCGCCGACGCTTTCGGCATAGCCCTGGCTGTGGATCTGCACGAGCTGCGCCCGGATCTGCGCCGGGTAGGTTTCGGTGAGTGGCGTGAACCGCGCCAGCGGAGCGCTGAGCACCGCATCGCTCAGCGCCGGTGGAGAAAACGCCATGACGGCCAGCCCCGATCCCGTCGCGTGGATCGCCAGATCGGATTCGTTTTCCATCATCACCCGCGTCGCGTAACGGTCGGAGTAGTGGAAATCGAGCGCCGTCAACCGGGTGCCTTCCAGCACGGAGACATGCGCCGTTTCGCCCGTGGCCGCGCTCAGCTCGCGCAGGACATCCCGCGCAATGCTCAGAAAGGGCGTCGTGGCCTCGCGGATCGCCGCCAGTCGCAGCACTTCCGGGCCCAGACGATAGGCTCGCCCGTCCGCGGCCTGTTCCACCAGACCCGCCGCGGTCATGTCGCTCATCAGCCGGTAGACAGTCGCCTTGTTCATGCCAGAGCGCCGCGCCAGTTCCGACAGGCCAATCGCCGCGCTGGCGCGATTGAACTGACGCAGAAGAGACAGGGCTTTGGTGACGGTGCCCATGGGATGAGGCGGTCCTTTTTGCAGCGATTGAGGCGGTTTCGAGCGGAGCGTGTCTGCTTTTCGACCGACTTGACATCAAAAATGTTGACGGAAGGGAAGGGGGGCTGTCAATCTGAAACAAACCAACGGTTCAAATAATGGACCAATTCAACGCGGAGGTCGAAATGAAACGCAACCTGAGTGCACTGAGCGCCGCAGCCCTGGCCCTGACCGCCGGCATGGCGCTCGCCGAATACCCTGAAAAACCTGTGAACTTTATCGTACCCTGGCCTCCGGGCGACCTCGAAGACGTCCTGACGCGGATGATCGCCGAGGACTTTCAGGAGACCTACGGCGTGGCCGCGGCTGTGGTGAACAAGCCCGGCGGTGGCGGCGGACCCTTCCCCGGTGCCATCGAAGTGGCCAACGCGCCTGCAGACGGCTACACCATCGGCTCTTTCGTGATCGGCGTGCCGGTGCTGGGACATCAGATCGAGATCCCGCCCCTCACTCCGGCCAAATTCGACCCGCTCGGGATTTTTCTGACATATCCCTTCGTCATCGCCACCAGCGGAGATGCACCCTATTCCACAATGGAAGAACTGGCCGCCTACGCCCAGGACAACGACGTGGCGCTGGGCCATTTCGGCGATGTGCTGACCCCGACCCAGGTAACCAAGGCCTTTGCCAAGAATGCCGGATTTGACTGGGGTTCGGACGCCGCTTTCGACGCGCTCGACTGCAATACGCTGGCCTCCGGCGATGCAGATGTGATCAACACGACGCTTCAGCTGATTCTGCCCTGCCTGAACGACGTAAAGGTCCTGGTGTCGATCACCGATGAGCGTATCCCTCTGGTGCCCGACGCGCCCGCAATCGGTGAGTTGGACGACAGTCTGAACATCGCGCTTTGGAACGGTCTCTTCGTTGCCAAGGACACGCCGCAGGACGTGCGTGACAAGATCATTGCTGTCGCCAAGAAGACGGTGATGAGCGAACGCGCGCAGGCTGTGGCAGCCGAGACCGGCGCATTGGTCTACTGGCAGGGGCCCGAAGACAGCGCGGCCCGGATCGATCAGGACATTGAAACGGTCGACCGGATCGGCAACCTGCTGCAATAGGGCTTTGGCCGGCTGGGGCGCGCTGTGAGCGCCCTCGCCGGTCCGATTTTTTGCCTGGCCGCGCCGCGCTGGCCAACATCCTTGGGGACACCCATGATATGACCACGGAACGAGAACGCAGATTTCCCGGACCACGGCGTGGACAACTGGCCTTTGCCCTGGGGCTTCTCGGAATTTCTGCCCTTTTGCTTGTACAAATCGGCGGACAAACGCGCTGGGTAGAGAACACCCAATTGTTTGCGCAACCCCGGTTCTGGCCAGCGGTGGGCCTTGGACTGATGACCCTTGGCGCTTTGTTGCATCTGATCCGTCTGCCCTGGCGCCGCTTCACCGAATTTGACCGGAGCGAGGGGCTGAAATGGGCGGCGGCGCTGGAATACGTGATCTGGTTCATGGTGTACGTCACGCTTGTGCCCATTGTCGGTTACCTGCCGGTGACGCTGGTCTTCGTGCCCGCGCTGGCGTGGCGGATGGGATACCGGTCGCCGCGATGGCTGTGGCTCTCTGTGGGCCTGGGGTTTGTCATCGTCGTCCTCTTCAAGTCTGTTCTGAACGTTCGGATCCCGGGCGCGGCGAGTTATGAATTCCTCCCCGACGCGCTCCGGTCCTTTTTCATCTTGAACTTCTGATGGATCTGCTCGCGGACGCCGTACTGATCCTGATGCGCTGGGACGTGGCGCTTGCGCTGCTGGTGGGGTCGGTTGGCGGCGTGATGATCGGGGCGATCCCCGGTGTCGGGCCAGCCGTGGCCATCGCCATTCTGCTGCCGGCCACCTTTTCGATGGACCCTATCGTGGGCTTGACCGTGCTTTTGGGGATCTACGGCTCGTCGATGTATGGCGGCGCCATTCCGGCCATTCTGATCAACACGCCCGGCACGGCGGTCAATGCCCTGACCACCTACGATGGCTATCCGATGACCGCGCGCGGCGAGCCTCGGCGCGCGCTCAGCCTGGCCTATTCCGCGTCATTCTTCGGCGGGATCTTCTCGGTGATCTGCCTGATCCTGTTTGCACCGGTGCTGGCCAGGGTCGCGCCGCTGTTCGGGTCGCGCGAGATCTTTCTGGCGGCCCTCCTGGGCCTGCTGCTGGTGATCGTCGCGCATCGCGGGCAGACGCTGATTGCCGCCGCTCTGGTGGGTTTTGGAATTTTTCTCAACACCATCGGACTGGAGCCGGTCAAGTACACGCAGCGCTATACGTTTGACACGCAGTTCCTCTCTGGCGGCGTAAACCTGATTGTCGTCGTGCTGGGTCTTTTTGCGCTGAGTCAGGCTTTCGTGCTGTTGACCGACGAAGATGAACCCGTGCGCACCACGCCCTTGCGGGGCGGGCTCTTTCAGGGGTTGCGCGAGTTGGCGCGCCACCCGCGGGTGGCCTCTGTCTCGGCCGGGTTTGGCGTGGTCATGGGCATGATCCCCGGGGTTGGTGAATTCACCGCCCAGTTCATGTCGTACACCTATGCACAACGGACGTCGAAACGGCCCGAGGATTTCGGCCATGGCTCCTCCGAAGGGCTCATCGCTGCGGAAACCGCCAACAATGCGGTGCCCGGCGCTGCCATGGTGCCGCTCTTGGCGCTCGGGATCCCGGGCGAGGCGCTCACCGCGATGATGCTGTCGGTCTTTTATGTGCACAACGTCGTGCCGGGGCCGGGGCTCTTTCAAAACCAGATGGACTTTGTCGTCGCGCTCTATCTGGCGCTTCTGGTGCTGAATGTGCTGGTTCTGTTGTTTTTGCTGTCGGCCACGCGACAGCTTGTGAAGGTCGTCCAGATCCCGAACCGGTTTCTTGGCGTCGCCATCCTGACGCTGAGTTTTGTGGGCGTCTATTCGCTGCGCAACTCAGCGACGGACTGCATGCTCGCGGCGGGCTTTGGTCTGCTGGGCTTTGTCCTGAAACGTCTGTCGCTGCCGATTGTGCCGATCATACTGGGCATGGTTCTGGGCGGAATCATGGAGGTGAAACTGCGGGCCTCCATGGCGCGCGTGAAAACGCCTTGGGATTTCATCGACCGGCCGGTGGCGTTCATTCTCTTTGCAATCATTGTCATAGTGCTGCTGGCCCATATTCGACGGGTCTGGCTGGAGGCACGGGAACTTCGGGAGGCGACATGGGCCAGCGAACACGGATCGACGCGCTTCGGGCATTGGATGTCCCGTCGCAGCGGCTTTTTGTTGACGGAACGTGGGAAACGGGTGCGGGCGCGCCACTCGCGGTCCACTCCCCCATCGACGGATCAGCCCTGACAACGATTGAGACCGCCACGGCGGGCGATGTGGACCGTGCGGTTGCCGCCGCGCGGCGTGCGTTTGAGGATGGGCGCTGGTCACGGCTCGCCCCCGGGGCCCGCAAGAGCGTCATGATGGCCATTGCCGAGCGGATCGAGGCCGAGGCCCTGGACCTCGCCGTTCTGGGCATTCGCGACAACGGGACCGAACTGGCCATGGCCCTGAAAGCGGAGCCGGGTTCGGCGGCGGGTACATTTCGGTACTACGGTGAGGCGCTGGACAAGGTGGCGGGCGAAGTTGCGCCGACAGCGCCGGATGTGCTGGGGCTGGTTCACAGGGTGCCCGTGGGCGTGGTGGGCGCCATCGTGCCCTGGAACTTTCCGCTGATGATCGGTGCGTGGAAGATCGCGCCGGCCCTTGCCATGGGCAATTCGGTGGTGCTGAAACCGGGCGAAAGTGCATCCCTGGCCCTGTTGCGTCTGGCCGAGATCTGTTGTGACTGCGGTGTGCCGCCGGGTGTTCTGAACGTGGTCACCGGCCCCGGGGCGCAGACCGGCGCGGCTTTGGCTGCACATGGCGATGTGGATGTGCTCACGTTCACCGGGTCGGGCGCGACCGGGCGGCGATTGCTGGAGGCTTCGGCCCAGTCGAACCTCAAGCGTGTCTATCTGGAACTGGGAGGAAAATCTCCGAACATCGTCTTTGCCGACGCCGGAGATCTCGATCACGTGGCCAAGGTCTCGGCCAAGGGGATTTTCCGCAATTCAGGGCAGGTCTGCGTGGCCGGTGCGCGTCTCTTGGTCGAGCGGGCAATCGCAGGCGATCTGGTTGAACGCATCGTGGCGCAAGCGCAGGCGTTGCGCGTCGGTGATCCGCTGGCCGAAGGAACCGACATCGGGGCCGTACACTCGGAAGATCAGATGCGGCGGAATCTGTCCTTTGTGGACATGGCGCGGGCCGAGGGTGGGCACCTTGAGACCGGTGGCGCTCGGATCCTGGAAGAGACAGGCGGCACTTATA
Source organism: Pseudomonadota bacterium (assembly GCA_039179965.1). GTDB lineage: Bacteria > Pseudomonadota > Alphaproteobacteria > Rhodobacterales > Rhodobacteraceae > Marinibacterium. The sequence goes on along the minus strand of JBCDEC010000087.1, from coordinate 3,634 downwards.
TGGCACCCACGGTGGTCAGCGGCGTCACACGGGGGTCCGCGCTGTTTCAGCGCGAGGTGTTTGGGCCGGTCCTGTCCGTCACGACCTTTGACAGCGAAGCGGAGGCCATGGCGCTGGCCAACGCGACGCCTTATGGACTGGCGTCCGGTATATGGACGCAAAGCCTGTCACGGGCGCATCGGATGGTGGCGGGCATCCGTGCGGGCGTGGTGCATGTCAACACCTATGGCGGAGCTGACAATACGGTCCCTCTGGGAGGTGTCGGGCAAAGTGGCAACGGACATGACAAGTCCCTGCATGCGCTTGACAAGTTCGTGGACCTCAAGACAGCCTGGATCCAGCTTTAGGGCCGGCAGGCTGGCGCTCGGCCTGCCGGCCATCGCCCCACCCGCCGTCCCGCAGGGCGACACTGCAAGGGGCTCTGGCCTTGTGTCGGGCGGCGAGGGCGCTAGGCTCGCGTCAGATGTGCCAGGAGCCGCATATGAGAGCCAGCCAGCCCGACCAGACATCCTATGACATCCTGGTGATTGGCGGCGCCATGATGGGCGCGTCGGTGGCCTGGTTCCTGGCGGATCATCCCGGGTTTGACGGCACAATCGCGGTGATCGAGCGGGACCCGAGTTTTGCAACCACCTCGACCGCGCATAGCAATTCCTGCATGCGCCAGCAGTTCACCACCCGCACGAACATCGCCGTGAGCCAGTTCTGTGCCGATTACGTCCGCAACTTTCGCCAGTACATGGGCGCAGACACGGATGTCCCGGAACTCGCCCTGCACGAATTTGGCTACATGTACCTGGCCACGACGGCGGACGGCATGGCGACGCTGCGGGCCGCCCGGCAGATACAGGCCGAGATGGGGGCGGCAACCCGCCTGCTGGACCCGGCGGATCTTTCCGCTGCATTCCCCTATCTGGCCACCGATGACATCCTGCTGGCCAGTTACGGCCCGTCCGATGAGGGGTACTTTGACGGCGGCACCATGTTCGATGTCTGGCGGCGCAAGGCCAAGGACCGTGGCGTGGTGTTTCGCCAAGGAGAGGTGACCGGGTTTGGCCGCGATGGCCCACGGATCACAGAGGTGCGCCTGGCTGACGGTCCCCGCTTGCACTGCAGTGCGGTCATCAATGCAACCGGGCCACGCGCGGCGCTGACGGCGGCCATGGCGGGGCTGGACCTGCCCGTTGAGCCGCGCAAGCGCTACACCTTTGTGTTCGACGCGGCACAGGCCCTGGGTCAGGATCTGCCGCTGACCGTTGACCCTTCGGGTGTGCATGTGCGCTCGGACGGGACCGGGTTCATGGCCGGCTGTCCGCCTCGGGACGGGGATCCGCCCGTGGCGCCGACGGATTTTGAGGCCGACCATGGCCTCTGGGAAGACCATGTCTGGCCGGCGCTCTATGCACGCATTCCAGCCTTTGATTCGCTCCGGTTGCGGCAGATGTGGGTGGGGCACTACGCCTATAACCGGCTCGACCAGAACGCTATTCTGGGCCCGCATCCGGACGCGCCCAACTTTCTGCTGATCAACGGCTTCTCCGGGCACGGATTGCAGCAGGCCCCCGCCATGGGGCGCGGGTTGGCCGAGTGGATCGTTTCGGGGCGGTTTGAGACGCTGGATCTGTCGCCCTTCTTCTACGACCGGATCACCGAAGGCCGGCTCATCGTCGAACAGGCCGTCATCTGACGCACCGTCCTGCGACGCCGGTGAAATTCCGTTTTGCATAGTGGAACGCATTGGCGCAATCTAGCCGCTGAGTCGGAGGGAGGGACCCGGCGGCGGACGCGTCAGCCAGAAGGTCCCATGAGGGGAGAACCGCACATGTCAGATGCCATCGCCTATGAATTGCGGGGCGATATTGCGCTGTTGAAAGCGCAAAACCCGCCCGTGAACGCCCTGGGCATCGCCGTCCGCCAGGGGCTTGTGGACGGGATCGCCCGGGCCGAAGCCGATGGCGCCAAGGCCGTTGTGATCTATGGCGATGGGCGGACCTATTTTGCGGGTGCCGATATTCGCGAGTTCGGCAAACCGCCTTTGGAGCCGCACTTGCCGGATGTCTGCAACCGGATCGAGTCGTCTGCGCTGATCGTGGTCTCGGCCATGCACGGCACGGCGCTGGGCGGCGGTCTGGAGGTGGCTCTGTCCACCCACTACCGGATTGCGCTGCCCTCTGCACGCATGGGGTTGCCCGAGGTGCATCTGGGTCTGATCCCCGGCGCGACAGGCACTCAGCGGCTGCCCCGCCTGGTGGGCGCACAGAAGGCGCTCGACATCATGACCACCGGGCGTCAGATCGGCGCGGCAGAAGCGCTGGATCTGGGCGTGATCGACCGGATCGGGGAGGGCACGCCGGAAGACAGCGGCGTGGCCTATGCACGCGAATTGATCGATGCGGGGAAGACGCGCCGCCCGGTGTCAGAGATGCCGGGGCCGGACCCGATCGATTGGGATGCAACCTATGACGCGGTGCTGAAGCGCGGGCGCGGACAGATCTCGCCGGCGATGTGTGTGCGCGCGGTCCAGGGCGCGGCGGAACTGCCCTTTGCCGAAGGCGTGGCCAATGAACGCCGCATCTTTCGCGAGCTTATGGACACCGACCAGCGCCAGGGCATGATCCATGCGTTTTTTGCCGAACGCGCCGTGGGCAAGCTGCCTGAGATCAAGGACATTGCACCGCGCGATGTCACGGCCATTGCGGTGATCGGCGGCGGTACCATGGGCAGCGGGATCGCGACATCGGCCTTGCTCGCCGGACTGGACGTTACCATGCTGGAGATGACACCGGAGGCGGCGGTTAAGGCCAAGGAACGGATTTCCGGCAATCTTTCGGGTGCCGTGAAGCGGGGCAAGATCGATCAGGGCAAGTTTGAGCATCTGACCGAGACCGCCCTGACCCTGACCACGGCCTATGAGGATCTAGGGCAGGCGGACCTGATCATCGAGGCCGTGTTCGAGGACATGTCGGTCAAGAAAGAGGTGTTCACAAAGCTCGACGCCGTGGCCAAACCCGGCGCGGTGCTGGCAACGAATACCTCCTACCTCAACGTTGATGAGATTGCCGCGGTGACGTCTCGACCCGGCGACGTGCTGGGGTTGCACTTCTTCTCGCCGGCTCATGTCATGAAACTGCTGGAAGTCGTGGTGGCGGAGAAAACCGCACCGGAGGTGCTGGCCACGGGCTTTGCTCTGGGCAAGCGGATGGGCAAGATCTCGGTGCGGGCGGGTGTCTGCGACGGGTTCATCGGAAACCGCATTCTGAGCACCTACCGGACGGCGGCAGATCACATGATCCTGGATGGCGCCTCTCCCTACGAGATCGATCGGGTGCTGGAAGCCTTTGGCTTTGCCATGGGACCCTTTGCGGTGGCCGACCTGGCGGGGCTCGACATCGGCTGGGCGGTGCGCAAACGCAAACGGGCCGAAGGGCTCGACCCGCGCGCCCGGGATTCCGCATATGCCGACAAGCTTTGCGAGGACGGGCATTTCGGCCAGAAGACCGGCAAGGGATATTACGACTACGCGGCCGGTCCCAAGGCGCGTGTGCCCAACCCGGAGGTGATGCCGCTAATCGAGGCGGAACGGGCCGAGCAAGGGCTCTCGCCGCGCGCCTTTTCCGATGAGGACATCGTTCGC
>JBCDEC010000086.1:0-16620 GCA_039179965.1 Pseudomonadota bacterium | reverse complement strand
TTCACGGATCTTGTCGGTCGGGATGTTCATGGTCTCGATGCGCGGAGCATGCGCCGAGAAGCCCTTGGCTTCGGTCAGCGACTTGCCCATCTCGCCGAGGATATGCAGACGGCCTTCCTTGGCTTGCGCCAGAGCCTTCTCCATGATCTCCGGTGTGATGCCCGCGATCTTGATGTCCATCTGCAGCGAGGTGATGCCCTCGGCGGTTCCGGCCACCTTGAAGTCCATATCGCCCAGGTGATCTTCGTCGCCCAGAATGTCGGTGAGGATCGCGTAGGATCCGTCGTCTTCCAGGATCAGGCCCATGGCGACACCGGCAACCGGTGCCTTCAGCGGCACGCCCGCATCCATCATCGACAGCGACCCGCCGCAGACAGAGGCCATCGACGACGACCCGTTGGATTCGGTGATCTCGGACACGACCCGCACGGTGTAGGGGAAATCGGTCGGTGCCGGCAAAACCGCCTGCAGCGCACGCCATGCGAGCTTGCCATGGCCGATCTCGCGCCGTCCCGGAGGTCCGACACGACCCACTTCGCCGACCGAATAGGGCGGGAAGTTGTAATGCAGCAGGAAGTTCGATTTGAAGTTCCCGTGCAGCGCGTCGATGAACTGCTCGTCATCGCCGGTGCCCAGCGTGGTGACGACCAGACCCTGCGTCTCGCCGCGCGTGAACAGCGCCGAGCCGTGGGTCCGCGGCAGCAGCCCGGTTTCGACGGCAATCGCGCGCACGTCCGAGGTCGACCGCCCGTCAATCCGGGTTCCGCCCTTGACCACGTCGCCGCGCAGGATCGAGGCTTCCAGCTTTTTCATCGCCGAGCCAAGATTGATGTCGCCGGCCTGCTCTTCGTTCAGCGCGCCCATGATGGTCTCGCGCGCGGCAGACACCGCAGCGACCCGCTCTTGCTTGTCGGAGATCGCGAAGGCGGCCCGCATCTGCTCTTCGCCGGCGGCTTTGACCACGGCGTAAAGATCCGCGTAATCGGGCGCATCAAAGATGAAGGGCTCTTTCGCGGCGTCCTCGGCCAGAGCGATGATCAGGTCGATCACAGGCTGGATCTGCGCGTGCGCAAAGGTCACGGCGCCCAGCATCTCGGCTTCGGTCAGCTCATAGGCTTCCGATTCCACCATCATCACGGCGTCCTTGGTGCCGGCAACCACAAGATCCAGACGCTGTTCCGGGTTCAGGCGCAGGTCCTGCATATCGTCAACGGTCGGGTTCAGGACGTATTCGCCATTTTCGTAGCCGACGCGCGCGCCGGCGATCGGGCCCATGAACGGGGCGCCCGAAATGGTCAGCGCCGCAGAGGCTGCGATCATGGCCACGATGTCGGGGTCATTGACCAGATCGTGGCTCAGAACGGTGCACATCACCAGGACTTCGTTCTTGAAGCCGGGCACAAAGAGCGGGCGGATCGGACGGTCGATCAGACGCGCTGTCAGCGTTTCCTTTTCGGTCGGCCGCGCCTCGCGCTTGAAAAAGCCGCCCGGAACCTTGCCGGCGGCGTAGTACTTTTCCTGGTAGTGAACGGTGAGAGGGAAGAAGCTCTGGCCCTCTTTCATTTCCTTTGCGAAGGTCACGTTGGCCATGACGCTGGTCTCGCCCAGAGTGGCGATGACCGTGCCGTCGGCCTGACGGGCAACCTTGCCGGTTTCCAGAGTGAGCGTTTCTTCGCCCCACTGCATGGATTTCTTGGTTTCGTTAAACATCTATCGTTTCCTCAAGGGAGCTCTCCCGGGCCCTCCCGGGTCTCCCGATTTAACTGGCGGCCCCATTGCCGCCGACCCCTTCATCCTGTCATGCGCCGGGGTCGAAGCGTCACGTCTCAGATGAGGGGCGCATACAGCAATAGACAGGCAATGAAAACAGGCATTGGGTGCGCAATCGGCGGGGTGTCGCGCCGATGGGGCACGGCGCAGTTTGTCGCCCGTTCGACCGGGCCGCGGGAACGGCCTGCCGCGTCGCGGCGCGCCGGGATGCGGTCTCACCGAGTCAGGGGATGATCGGGGCGTTCTGGCGCACCCGGGCGTCCGGGAGGCCGGCGTTTCAGGGGCGCGGGCGGCGACCGGCTACGGCGCGGTGGTTGGCTGCGCCGCTCGGGTTGGCTGCTGCGCTTGGGTAGGCTGCTGCGCTTGGGTTGGCTATGGCGAACCAGGCGGGCGGAGAGGGCGGCGTACGGGACATGGTTTGAACCACGGGCGTGGTCGGGCCACGGCCGATTGCCCAAGGCGCGACCGGTTGACCGGTCGTCAGGGCGTCAGGGCGTCAGGGGGTCACAGGCGCGGCGGCGGTCGGAGGCGCGGCAGAAAGGCAATGGCGCGGCAGGGGGCACCGGCGCGGCAGTGGCCGGGTCTACAGGCGTGGTCGGGGCACGGCTGGTCCGGTCGCAACCGGTTGTCTGGGCGCATCTGACCGAGCGCACACCGGCCATCAGGCGCAATCCAAACGCGCGGCCAGTGTATCCATACAGGATCCAGAAACAGGCCCGCTGTCGCAGGCCCGCGCCGCAACAGGGTTCAGAAGGTAAAGCGCAGCCCGATCACCGGTCCCGATTGGGTGACGTCATAGACGAAGTCCCCGTTCTTGTAGTCGACCTTGAGATGGCGCCAGCCAAGCGACAGCCGCGTCAGGTCGCTGAGGCTGTAATTGATCCCGCCATATATATCGCCCATCCAGTCCGACCCGGCGCCAAACCCGCCAATGTAGGCCCAGCCAAACAGGCTCACCCGCTCCGTAAGCTGGTAGGTGTGGCGCAGACCCACCATCGGATCGACCCAGTTCTGCGCGCCCGAGGCCGTGGTCGCCGGCTGGGTGCCGGCCTCCAGCGACAGGGTGTTGTCGACGTCGAAATAGCGCAGGCCCGCGCTGCCGACCAGCTCCAGGCGGTCGGTGTCGAGAAAGAAGTAATCGGCGGTGAGCGAGGCCATATAGGTCGTGGTGTCCACCGTGGCGCCGCCAAAGGCGGTGCCCGGTGTCTCGCCTTCGGATTTGGTGGAGATGTATTGAAAGTCGGCCGAAATCCCGAAGGCGCCGCGCCGGGCATGGGCGACGATCATGAACGCCCCGTCGAGATCCTCAAAGATGTCGCCGAAGGACAGATCCAGATCCGCCGGCGGCACGCCCGGCAGCAATCCGACCTGACCGCTTTGACCCGCGGCCCACAGATAGGGTTCGACGATGTAGGTCCAGCTCCCGCTCTGTGCACGGCTCTGCGCGGCGGGCAGGATCAGGGCAAGCCCGACGACAAGGGCAAGGGCAAAGCGGGAAAACAGGGCAAGGCATCGCATCGTGGCGGCGTCCTTTTGATTTTGAACCGGGTTCGGCGACCATAGGCCAAGCGGACCGCCAGTGCCTCCAAAAAACGAAAACTCGATCATTCAGATCGTGTTCCGGTTGCACGCCTGTGTCGCAAATGTCGCGCTTTTCGGGCGTAGGGCGGGGTTCACCCCGCCGGTCCGGGCCGGTCGTCGCGGGTCCGGAACGCGGCACGCCCGCCGGGTCGGGCGGGCGTACAAAACGGTCAAACCCGGCGCGCGGGTTTGTACAAAACGGACAAAACCCTTAGCGGCGCAGGCCCAGTCGCTGGATCAGCGAGGCATAGCGCGCTTCCTCTTTGCCCTTGAGATAGTCCAGAAGCTTGCGGCGCTGGGCGACCATTTTCAACAGGCCCCGGCGTCCGTGGTTGTCTTTCTTGTGGGTCTTGAAATGCTCGGTCAGCGTCGCAATGCGCGAGCTCAGAATCGCAACCTGCACTTCGGGCGAACCGGTGTCGCCTTCCTTGGTCGCATAGTCCTTCATCAGCCGGGCTTTGTCTTCAGGCGTGATCGACATCGGGATCTCCTTTCGAAATCAGGGTTATGGCGCAGGCCGGGATGTCGTCCAGCACAGGCCCATGGAGGGATCGGCCACGGTCGCGACACCGCGCCCGGACAGATGCGGCGCTCTAGCGGATTTTTTTGCCAATGCAAAGGGAAAAGCTGGCGCTCAGCCCTCGGCCAGCGTGTCCCACAGCACCGGCCGGTGCCGATAGGCAATATAGAGCGGATGGCGGGGGTGGCCGTCCTTGGTCAGTCCGAGGTGGTGGATCGGAACGCCGCTGGCCTTCAGCAGCAGAGCAACCGCCGATCCGCGATCCCGATGCGCGCCATGCGCACCCCATCCCGCAATCACCAGATCCGCCGACGCAAGACTGTCCCGCAGGATCTCATCGTTCTGCGGCCCGACAGGCGCTTGCGCTTGCCGAAGCGCCCGGGGATCGGTGTCGCGCCAGGCGAAGATATTGGTCACCCGAAAGGCGCCGAACCCCAGCGCCCGCGCGCGGCGCTCACAGCGTTCAACGGTCGGATCGTTGTCGATTTCCGTTGCTTTTGAGGGGTTTAGAAGGATGTAGAGCAAAGCGGCGCCACCCGGATCCCAGCATCGCGTCAAAGCGTACCGGTACCGGTCGCAGTCCGAATAGGTGGCCCAGGATGGCGCGTCGCCCCGGATGTGATGCCGTGTGACAAGGCCGGGACGTGCCGCCGCCGACTGGTCCGCCCACCCCCCGCCGTCCGCCCGCGCTGCGCCCCGGGCGCTGTTCACGACATCTGGACCTGGTTGAACACACGCGTCGGATGCAGCGTGCCGGCCTTGTAGACTCCCACGGCCACCGCGCGTCCGTCATAGCTGGCCCAGGCCTCATCGCCGTATTCGACGTCCGAGGCCAGAACCATGCCGGGATTGCCATTGCGCAGCCGCGCCGCGCCCTCGGCCGTACACGGCAGTTCCGGCAAATCCGTCAGTCCGGCTTCAAGCGGGCGCAGATAGGAGTCAAGATCCGGCGATTTCGCCAGGTCCTCAACCAGATCCATGGAGATCCCCTCTGCGGCGTCAAACGGGCCCGACCAGATCCGCCGCAGCGTGGTGACGTGGCCGCAACAGCCAAGCGCTGCGCCCAAATCCCGTGCGATTGCACGGACATAGCCACCTTTTCCGCAGGTCATCTCCAACACCGCGTGATCGGGATCTGGGCGATCGACCAGCAGCAGCTCCTCCACCCACAGCGGCCGCGCGGCCAAAGCCACGTCCTCTCCGTCGCGCGCCCGTTTGTAGGCCCGTTCGCCGTCGATTTTGACGGCCGAGAACTTGGGGGGCACCTGCTGAATGTCTCCGACAAATCCGGCCAGCGCGGCCTTGATTGCCGCGTCAGACGGGCGCGTGTCGCTTTGTGCGATCACCTCCCCTTCGGCATCATCTGTGTTGGTGGCCTGACCCAGCCGCACGGTAAAGCTGTAGGCTTTGAGCGCATCGGTGATGTAGGGCACCGTCTTGGTCGCCTCACCCAGCGCCACCGCCAGGACACCCGTGGCTTCGGGGTCCAGCGTGCCCGCATGTCCCGCCTTCTTGGCGCCAAATGCCCAGCGGACCTTGTTGACGATGGCGGTCGAGGTCGGCCCGGCGGGTTTGTCCACAACGAGCCAGCCGGAAATGTCGCGTCCTTTGCGTGCCATGCCCTGTTCCGATGTCTGAAGAGAGGCCGGGCTATAGCGTCAAGGCTCAGGTCAGGTCAAGCACCGCACTAGGAACCCTCGGCTTCCACGACGCCGACAATCGGCCCCAAACTGAAGCCCGGATCATTTCGCCCGATCCCGGGCGCATAAAGACGCGAGATGTTTCCATCGAAGTACAGCGCGTTGGGAAGCCCAAGCTCATCCCGGAACAGGCGCCCGAAGTCGTGAAACCGCACCGCATTGCGTGAGATGGCAAAGACCGCGCGGGTCCCGTCGGCCGAGGTGCCCACACCGTTGCGAACAAATCGGGACGTGCTGTCGGGCAGAAACCTGGGGTGCAGTTCACCATCGATCACCAGCATCGGACCGGACTGCGTGGCAAAGCGGCAGTCCGGATTTTCCTCAATGAAAGCAAGTGTTTCAATCACGTCCGCGCGGCCATCGCGAATGCAGAAGACGCCGTTGGGCAATAGTCCGAAGTTGCCGGGACCGGCATTGGGTATGACGCGCTTCAGTTCAAGCCCGTTCTCGACGTAATGTCCGACCGGAGAGCGGTCGTCGTGATACATCCCGGCGTTCATGGCGAATGCCAGCCGTTCGGGGCGCAGCGCCGCGGCCACGGCGCTGAACTGGCCAAAGGGTGTGCCGCCCGGGCGGTTGAGAAACAGCCGCAGATCCTCGGTGGCCGCGTCTACCTCGCAGATCGTATATCGATTGCCATCAAAGCTGAGGTCCCGGCAGGACACCGCGCTGGCCATGGTGGCCCACACGAGTGCCAGCAGGGCCGCGGCGCACCCGACCGCGCATAGCCTCTGTCGCATCACCCGTCGACATCGCGGCGCACCGCGTCCTGGTCGAACATGCGCCGTGTCTCGTCCATGCGATCATAGGTTTCGTCGATCTGAAACCGCAGATCGGGCGAGAACTTGAGCGCGCATTTCTTGCCGATGATCCGGCGGAGTTCCGACTTGTTGCGGGCCAGAAGCGCGACGACATCGTCCTTGCCGTGCCCGCCCAGGGGCAGGACGTAGGCCGTGGCAATCTTGAGGTCAGGCGATGTGCGGACCTCTCCCACGGTGATGGAGAGGCGGTTGAGATCAGGATCGTGCACGTCTCCACGCGCCAGCACCTCCGAGAGGGTGCGGCGGATCAACTCGCCCACGCGCAGTTGGCGCTGCGACGGTCCGGGACCATCATGAAACTTGTTTCTGCCCATGGCCGACACTTAAGCGGTCGGGGAGGCTTTGCCAAGCCGCCCGAGAGCGTCTAGGGAAGGTCGATACGCAAAGGGAGACAAGCGATGACGGACAAGCTTGGGGTCGTGATCACCGGAGTGTCTGGCCGGATGGGCCAGATGCTTGTGAAGACCGTAGCCGAAAGCGATGCGGCAGAGCTTGTGGGCGCGGTCGAACGTCCGGGCCATGAATGGTGCGGACAGGATGTCGGCGCTGCGATGGGCGGCCAGCCGACAGGTGTGCTGGTGACGGAAGACCCGCTGGAGGCTTTTGCCAAGGCACAGGCGGTTCTGGATTTCACATCCCCCGACGCGACGCTCGCGTTTGCCGCGCTTGCGGCGCAGGCGCGCGCCGTTCACGTGATCGGAACCACCGGGATGAGCGAGGCGCAGGTGGCTGCGCTGGAACCGGCGTCCCGGCACGCGGTGATCGTCAAAGCGGGCAATATGAGCCTTGGAGTGAACCTGCTTACGGCGCTGACCCGGCAGGTTGCGGCGGCTCTGGATCCGGAATTCGATATCGAGATTCTGGAGGCACACCACGGTAAAAAAGTTGATGCGCCATCCGGCACCGCCCTGATGTTGGGGCAGGCCGCGGCGGACGGGCGCGGCGTTGACCTTGGGGCAGTCTCCGATCGCGGGCGCGACGGGATCACCGGGGCGCGCCGGCGCGGAGACATCGGGTTTTCGGTGATCCGTGGCGGCGATGTGGTGGGCGAGCACGATGTGATTTTTGCCGCGGCGGGAGAGCGCGTGGTGCTGCGTCATATTGCAACGGACAGGGCAATTTTTGCACGCGGGGCGCTGAAGGCCGCCTTGTGGGGGCGGGACAAGGGCCCGGGGCTTTACGATATGTCTGACGTCCTCGGTTTGTCCTAGGCCGGCGAGGGTATCTACGACCTGGCCGTCGAAAATTCGACGAATTTTCTAACTGTGACGAAAATTCTGCGAATTTTCTGATCGCCGTGATCCAGAGAGCGGCGCGCGGCGTATCTAGAACAGTGCTGTTGTCTACCGGAGACTGTCATGATCAAGCGACTGGCGTTTGCTGCCTGCGTTTTGTCCGCTCAACCGCTCGCGGCGGAGTTCCAAATGGTCGATTCAGAAACCCAATTCAAACAATTGGTTTCGGGAAAGACGTTGACCCGCCCACTGGTGCGCCTGCGCGTTTCGCCACAGGGGGCGATTTCAGGCAAAGGCATGACCTGGGATGTGACCGGGGAATGGAAATGGCAGAACGGCTACTTCTGCCGGGATCTGGAGTGGGGCGGTGAAGATCTGGGCTACAATTGCCAGCAGGTCACTGTGAACGGGCGCAAAATTCGGTTCACATCCGATCGCGGCACCGGAGAATTTGCAGATTTCGTGATGAACTGAGCCACGGGGCTCAGTCAGAAATCCACCGCAATCCCTTTGTTTTCCCAATCGCCGTAGCGCACGGGCTCGGGGCCGTCACGGCCTCCGAGCTCTTTGGGTTGAGGCGTTGCCGTGCGCGCGGCTTTGCGGCGGGCTTCGGCTTCGGCCAGGGCCCGTTGAGCAGCGGGTGGCAGGTCTGTTTGTGACTTGGCTTCACTCATCTTGGGTTCCTTTGCGCTATTGGTGAAGGTATAGCGCCGCTCTGGGTGAGACAAGGCGAGGGATCAGGATGAAAGGCACAGACGCGCGGCGCGGCGCAGTGGATCTTCTTGGTGCCGTGCTTGTGGAGCGCCGTATGCTGTCTGACAGCCTTTCACGTCTGGACCGGTATGACCCTGCTGACCGCGCGCGGGCGCAACGGCTTGCCAGCCAGACCCTGCGCGCGCTGGATCGCGCGGATCGTCTGCTCACCCCTTATCTCACCCGTCGCCCGCCGCCCTTTGTGCTGAATGCCCTGCGTCTTGGAACGGTGGAGCTATGCACAGGCGGAGACGCGCATGGCGTGGTCAGCGATCTGGTGTCCCTTGTCGGCTCTCACCGCAAACACGCCAGTTTCCGGGGCCTTTGCAACGCCGTGCTGCGTCGGGTGGCGGAACACGGGCCGGCCCGCTGGGCAGAGCTCCGGGCGCCGCGTCTGCCAAAGGCGTTGCGCAGCCGGCTTGTCGGCAATTGGGGGGGCAAGGCCGTCGCCAAGATGGAATCGGTTCAGGCAGAACGTCCGCCGCTGGATCTCACCGCGCGCGATGACGCTGACGCAGTTGCGCGTGCGCTCGGTGGCACGCGCTTGCCGACCGGGTCTGTCCGTTTGGCGGATGCCGGGCAGATATCGGCGCTTGAGGGCTTTGAGCGCGGGGATTGGTGGGTTCAGGATGCGGCGGCGGCGCTGCCGGTCCGCCTGTTGAACCCGACCCCCGGCCTGCGGGTGCTTGATATGTGTGCGGCACCGGGCGGCAAGACCCTGCAACTCGCCGCCGCCGGCGCTCAGGTGACGGCGGTGGACTTGTCGGACTCGCGTATGGAGATCGTAAAGGACAACCTGGCGCGGACCCGGCTGGAGGCTCGGCTGATCACGGCAGATGCGCGCACGCATCAGGAACACTACGACGCGATCCTGCTGGATGCGCCCTGTTCGGCCACGGGCACGATCCGGCGGCATCCGGATTTGCCGCATATCAAAAGCGCCAGGGACCTCGAGGCTCTTGTCCCACTTCAGGCGCAGATGCTGGATCATGCCTGGAGCCTGCTCGCACCTGGTGGCCGTCTGGTGTTTTGCACCTGTTCGTTGCTGCCGGAAGAAGGCGAGATCCAGATCCAGTCTGCACTGGCCAGACTGGAGGGCGCACAGGTGGATCGCGCCGCGCTGGATCGCCCGGGCATCGATCAGGCCTGGATCAGCGCCGGGGGCGGGCTGCGTCTGCGCCCGGATCACTGGGCCGAGACGGGTGGGCTTGACGGGTTCTACATGATTTGCCTGCAAAAGACGCCCTAGCGCCCCAGGATGCGCGGAATTCCCGGTGACTCCCTTCGCTGCAGGCGCTATCATCTCTCCAAACGCTGGCAAAGGCGTCAAAAGGCAGAGCAGATGGCCAATCGTGATCCCCTTGACCGGTGGCGCACCCGCGTTCTCAACCGGCATGCCGCGCGGCGCAGCGCGCGTCAAAGGGCTGCCACCGGCTTTGTCTCACAGCCAGAACCCAAGACCATCGGATCCTTCGCCCGGGGGCGTCAGCTTTTGGCGGGCAACTTTATTCTGGCAGGCCATTTCGTCGAAGCACCGGGCGAAGATCTGTGGGCGCTCGACGCGCCGGACCCGGCCTTTGACGCCGCGCGCCATGGCTTTGCCTGGCTCGACGACCTGGCCGCTGTCGGGGATGTGACCGCACGGGCGCGCGCGCAGGAATGGCTGTGGGCGTGGATCGCGCAAAACGGGCATGGCCTGGGCATCGGATGGACGCCCGACCTGACCGGGCGACGCCTGATTCGCTGGATCAGCCACGCGTTGTTCCTGTTGCGCGGCCGGGACGCGGCGCAAAGTGCTGCGTTTTACAGGGTGCTGTCGGCGCAGACCTGGTTTCTGGCCCGCCGCTGGCCCGCCGCCGCTCCGGGTCTGCCCCGGTTCGAAGCGCTCACCGGACTGGTCTACGCCGGGTTCTCGCTGGAGGGCAAAGAACAGATGGCCGATCCGGCGATTGTTGCCCTGGCGCGCGAATGCAATCTGCAGATCGACGATGAGGGCGGATTGCCGACACGCAATCCCGAAGAATTGCTGGAGGTCTTCACGCTTCTGACCTGGGCCGCAGCGGCTTTGGCGGAGGCCGGGCGGACAGTGCCCGAAGCCCATCTGGACGCGATCGAACGCATTGCTCCGACCTTGCGCGCCCTGCGTCACTCGGATGGCGGTCTGGCCCGGTTTCACGGGGGCGGACAGGGGCTGGAAGGACGTCTGGATCACGCGCTTTCGACCTCGGGCGTGCGCGCACGACCCTCTGAAGGGCTGGCGATGGGGTTTGCCCGGCTTTCGACCCGGCGCACGTCGATCCTGATCGATGCCGCCTCCCCACCGGCGGGCAGCGCCTCGTTTCACGCCCATGCCTCGACACTGGCCTTTGAACTCACCTCCGGGCGCCGGCCCCTGATTGTCAACTGCGGCGCAGGCGGTGCCTTCGGGCCCGACTGGCGCCGGGCCGGGCGGGCCACGCGTTCGCATTCCGTGCTCTCGCTGGACGGCTATTCCTCGGCGCGGCTCAGCCCGCCGGCCCGCCGCACCGGTCGCGAGGCCCTGATCGACGGACCGCGCTCCGTGCCGGTCGAATTGAGCGACACGGCTGAAAAGCTGCGGTTTCAGGGCGGTCACGACGGCTATGTGCCCAGCCATGGTCTGACCCATGCCCGCACGCTCGATCTGACCATCGACGGGCGGGGACTGGCGGGTGAGGACATGCTCATCGCTGTCACCGACGCCGAAAAACGCCAGTTTGACAAAGTCATGGATGCCTCGCGCCTGTCTGGCATTGCCTACGAGCTGCGCTTCCATCTGCATCCCGAGGTGGATGCCGAAGTTGATATGGGCGGCTCGGCCGTGTCGATGGCGCTCAAGAGCGGGGAGATCTGGATTTTCCGCCATGATGGAAAGAACGACCTCAGCCTGGAACCTTCGGTGTATCTGGAAAACGGACGGCTCAAGCCGAGGGCCACGAAACAGATTGTACTCTCCGGCCGGGCCATGGGATATGCCACGCGAATCCGATGGTCGCTGGCCAAGGCGCAGGACAACGCGGTGGCGGTGCGTGACCTCGCCATGGACGACCTCTTTGCTGCCGACTGATCCCTGAAGGGAGACATCCGATGAACGATCTTGCCCCCGTGCGCCGCGCGTTGCTGTCGGTGTCCGACAAAACCGGCCTGGTGGAGCTGGGTGAGGCTCTGACGGCCCGCGGCGTGGTGCTGCTGTCCACGGGCGGTACGGCGAAAACGCTGCGCAGCGCGGGCTTGGCGGTCACGGATGTTGCCGAAGTGACCGGGTTCCCCGAGATGATGGATGGGCGCGTCAAAACCTTGCATCCGGCGGTGCATGGCGGGCTTCTGGCGCTGCGTGACAATGCCGATCACGTCGCGGCCATGGAGGCCCATGACATCGCGCCCATCGATTTGCTGGTCGTCAATCTCTATCCGTTCGAGGCCACTGTGGCGGCAGCCGCCGACTATGAGACCTGCGTGGAGAACGTGGACATTGGCGGGCCGGCGATGATCCGCGCGGCGGCCAAGAACCACGCGTTCGTCAACGTGGTGGTCGATCCCGAGGATTACGGCGCGCTGTTGGACGAACTGGACGCGATGGAAGGCAAGACCAGCTATGCGTTCCGCCAGCGTCTGGCGCAGACGGCCTATGCGCGCACGGCCGCCTATGACGCAGCGGTTTCGACCTGGATGGCCGAGGCGCTGGATCAGCCTGCGCCGCGCCGTCGCGTTGTCGCAGGATCCCTGATGCAGACGCTGCGCTACGGCGAAAACCCGCATCAGACGGCGGCGTTTTACACCGATGGATCAGGGCGGCCCGGCGTGGCCACGGCCAGGCAGCTTCAGGGCAAAGAGCTATCCTACAACAACATCAACGACACCGACGCTGCGTTTGAACTGGTCTCCGAGTTCAACCCTGCCGCGCCAGCCTGCGCGATCATCAAACATGCCAACCCCTGCGGCGTCGCCACGGCGGAGACGCTGAAAGACGCCTACCGTCAGGCCTTTGACTGCGACCGGACATCGGCCTTTGGTGGGATCGTCGCGCTGAACCGGCCGCTCGATGCCGAGACGGCCGAAGAGATCACCGGCATTTTCACCGAGGTGGTGATCGCGCCGGACGCGGATGAGGCGGCCCGTGCGGTCTTTGCCAAGAAGCCGAACCTGAGGCTTCTGACCACGGGTGGTCTGGCCGATGCCCGCGCGCCCGGGCGGATCGTCAAGCAGGTCTCGGGCGGGTTCCTGTTGCAGGATCGCGACAGCGGACAGATCGGAGCGCAGGATTTGACGCTCGTAAGCCGGCGCCAGCCGTCCACACAGGAGCTTGCCGATCTTCTGTTTGCCTGGACGGTCGGCAAACATGTGAAATCCAACGCCATCGTCTATGTCAAAGAGGGCGCGACCGTCGGCATAGGCGCAGGTCAGATGAGCCGTGTGGACAGTGCCCGGATCGCCGCCCGCAAGTCGCAGGACATGGCTGACGCGCTCGGTCTGCCATCGCCGCTGACGCAGGGGTCGGTCGTGGCCTCCGATGCCTTTTTTCCTTTCGCCGACGGGCTGCTTGCGGCCGCGAACGCGGGCGCCACGGCTGTGATCCAGCCGGGTGGATCGATGCGCGACACAGACGTGATCGCCGCCGCCGATGAGGCGGGACTGGCCATGGTCTTTACCGGCATGCGCCACTTCCGTCACTAGGCACGCATGGCCACCAAATCGCGCATATCCAAGGGCCTGCAGGCGCATCAGCGGATTTTCATCGCTGCCGCGCTGGCCTTTGCCCTGGATCAGATCAGCAAATGGTTCGTGGTCCGGCGTCTGCGCGTGGACATCGCCGGGCAGATCGATGTGTTGCCGCCCCTCCTGCAGTTTCGCTATGGCGAAAACCGGGGCATCAATTTTGGCCTGTTTGACAGCTACTCGGAGGTGATGCCCTGGATTCTAATCGGGGTGTCGGTGCTGATATCTCTCGCGGTCTGGATCTGGGTGGCCCGGCGCCATCCGCAGGCCCGTCTGATGCATATCGCTGCCGGTCTTCTGGTGGGCGGAGCGCTGGCCAATGCGCTGGACCGGGGGCTTTATGGGTATGTTCTGGATTTCCTGAACATGTCATGTTGCGGCATCAACAACCCCTATGTCTTCAACATCGCCGACATCTTCATTTTTGCCGGAGCGATTGGCCTGGCTCTTTTTGAGCCGCGCGCGCCGCGCGCCGGATCGGGCGGGTCGGGCGGATCTGGCCGGTCCGGGCGTGGCAAAACCCGCAAAAAGGGCGCGTGACCTCCATGTCGGGATGGGATAAACAGGCCACAGGACAGGAGAACGCGATGCAGCGGCGCACGACCATGCGGAGAATGACAACCGGGCTATGCCTGGCTGTTCTTCTGGGCGCATGCTCTGGCAAGGATGGCCTGCGCGAGCTGAACACGCCGCGCAACGGCCCTGACGAATTCAGGGTGCTGCCCGCCAAACCGTTGCAAGCCCCCGAAAGCTATACGTTCCTGCCCGTGCCTACGCCCGGCGCCGCCAACCTGACCGATCAGAACCCTGATGCGGATGCGGTCGATGCGTTGGGCGGCAATGCCGCGTCCCTGCAGGCCGCCTCCGGCGTGCCGTCGCGCGATGGCGCCGTGGTGAACTATTCCAGCCGCTACGGCGTGACTCCGGATATTCGTGGCGTTCTGGCCGAGGCGGACGCCGACTTCCGCAAACGCAAGGGCCGCTTCACCGGCATTCGCATTGTCCCCGTGGATCGGTATCGGCAGGCGTATGAGGTCTATGCACTTGACCCGTTTGCTGAATCCGAACGTTTCCGCCGGGCCGGCATCCTTGTCCCCGCGTCGCCGCCGCGCAACGCCCAGTAGCCGAGCCCAATGCCGGTTCGGTCAAAGGGTCACATTCGCGACAAGCCGCTTGTAGCGCGCCACGCCGGTTCTATTTCTTAGGATATTTCTTAGCAAAGGGATCAAGTATGAGACCTATCCTGGCTCTGTTCGCCGCGGGGATCATTGCGATGCCAGCCTGGCTGGCCGCCGACAGCATCTCCGACCAGGTGACGACCTTTACGCTCGACAATGGCATGGACGTTGTGGTGATCGAAG
Organism: Pseudomonadota bacterium; assembly: GCA_039179965.1. GTDB lineage: Bacteria > Pseudomonadota > Alphaproteobacteria > Rhodobacterales > Rhodobacteraceae > Marinibacterium. Next base: position 2,145 of record JBCDEC010000086.1, on the reverse strand, counting down.
ATCACCGCGCGCCGGTCGTGCAGCATATGGTGTGGTATCGCGCCGGTTCGGCCGATGAACCACCCGGTGCCTCAGGCGTTGCCCATTTCCTCGAACACTTATTGTTCAAGGCGACCGACTCGCTGGACGTCGGTGAACTGTCGGCCATTGTCGCGGCCAATGGCGGCACCGACAATGCCTTCACCAGCTACGATTTCACCGCCTACTACCAGCAAGTGGCCGTCGACCGTCTTGGCCTCATGATGGAGATGGAAGCGGATCGCATGATCAACATTCGCCTCACCGAGGAAGACATCCTAACCGAGCGTGACGTGATCATCGAAGAACGCAACATGCGCGTGGAAAACAGCGCCAATGCCTTGTTCTCTGAACAGCTGAGCGCCGCCCAGCATCTCAACCACCGCTACGGTATCCCGGTGATCGGCTGGATGCACGAGATGGAAGGTTGCACGGTCTCAACATACACGGTTTTAACTGAGGTGCCCTCCTGTAACAGGACTGGCACTTCCTCCGTGCATAGGACTTTATCTGAATACGGTGGTTACCCATATGGTGTAACGTAAAAAAGAAAAGAAGACGGTGACAGGGCCTAGTGTTCGCGCTGTTTCAGCAGGTTCAGCTTCAGCAGCAAGTCACTTTCTGCTGTTTCAGCTTCAGCAGTAGTTATCCGGCAACTATTTTTAACAAAATAATTAAAAAATAACGACAATACGTGGGTTCGCGTATTGGGGTAAGTGGTGGGACCCCACGGCGGAAAACCGCCTTCGGTGTCCGATCTGACCCGGTGGAGAGGACCCTTATGCACAAAGCTACAAAACCCTTCAGAAAACACCTTGCTATTTCTTCTGCAGTCACCAGGGGAGATCTTCGCCCACCCGCGGTCAGTGATATAGCCCACGCAGTTAAGAGTCTGAGATAGCAGCTCACAAGCGCCTTCTGGCGGCCACGCGAGCGCCGGTAGATGGCAGGGTAGGCGCCGCCCAGTCATCAGCCGTGGTGCGGATCACTGGTGGGGCCGGCGCCAGTTACTACATAACACTGTACTCTATGAAGGACAAAAGCCCGATGTTGTGGTCCCTCACAAACTGAAAATTCCACTGCTGCGTTCCTTGCCGCTGGTGCACTTTGTTATCTTAGTGTAAGCAGTGTTTAGAAGCGTGGTATCGTCGTGTCGCATGGCCGGTGGGCATCGGCGGTGCGCGCGGCGGGCAGTGAGCCTGCACTAGGCTATCTAGTGCATCAACCGATGGGCTTCGCCCTATGTACTTTCTGTTCCCTCTGCTGTGTGTGCTCTTTTATCTCGTATATGTCGGTCCAATATAAGCCTATGGATTCAAATACACATTCTTTCAGTTCCTCAAGTACACCCATTAAAACATTCCAATATAAAATCACAGAAAGGATGGCAGGTTGAAGTAAAAGGAAACAGCACCACCTGCTGTACTCCAATGCCCATGGCTGTAAACAAATTCTATGCATATGATGTATAAATAGCATCCCAACTCTTATGTCAAAGGACAATAACTTTATTCCTCAAAATAAATGTTGCACCTTTGTTATGGTTATAGCACTAAGATGGCAGTTTTGTGCAGGACATCAACAAATAACAACTGGTATATTTTATTTCACCCAAAGCTCCATACTACATTTGCACACTTGTAGTGCAAAATTAGAGGCACTATGTCCCAACCTCAACCCATGAAGAAAACATTTTCCATCTAGCAACACATCACATGATAAATGTTACCAAATGGTACAACTTCTTTTGCAACAGTAAAAACGCTGAGCAGCCAGTTCTGCTGAGCTTTCTAGTTACCTATGTGATGCTTTGGTCAACCCATGGCCTAGTAAAGAAATTTTGATAGCAAGGATTACTAAGGAAGGATGTTTTGGTTTTTGGCAATTGAAGGTGAAAACAAGTTGAAGTGGTTTCCTGATTTTCAGACCTGTTTTGTCTGTAAATAATGCATTATGGAAATTTGACATTAGCATTCATTAGGTCGCTGCAAAGTACATGTTTACCGGATAACTTCCATTAGGAATCTAGGGCCTGTTAGTAGACACTTACCCCAGACATGAGCAGCTTCAGAGTGCTCTATTAACATACGGAGTACAGGAACAGACTTGTCAACCCATGTAATCTAA
>JBCDEC010000085.1:0-16628 GCA_039179965.1 Pseudomonadota bacterium | reverse complement strand
GTCCGTGGTTCTATCTGTGAGGGGGAACGGAGCATGAGCAAGTTCTACAAGATCTGGCTAGTGTTCGACCCGCGCCGCGTTTTCGTGGCCCAGGGTGTGTTCCTTACAGATAGAACCACGGACTCCAGATGAACGTGGCCAAGTGAGCTATCGCGGCAACGGCTACGAATAGCCACATCCCGCTCAGATAGACCGCGTGCAGTTCCTGCGCCTCTTCGTCGGTGAGACCTGTAAAAGACAGGCCCTTGTGTTCAGTCATCAGCTATCCTCCGGATCCCTTGACTGAGCCGGGCCGACGCCCGGCAACAATCCGGTCGGGGGGAACCCGGCCGGACATCTTCCCGCCACGTGGCGAGGAGATTTCTGAATTCTGTTCATGCCGAAAAAATCGTCGGCGTAATGATCGAGGCCTGCCGCCAGGCACGGGCGATGAAGCCCTTTCCTGATTCCTCGCTTTGCGGATTGGTCAGGCCGAGTGCCCACGAAACCAGTGCCCAGGGCAATGAAATCGTGAAAATGATCGCAAAGTAGATCCTGTATTCGATGCCGGGACTCTTCGCTCGGAGCGGCGCTATGCCGTTGGCGGTATGATCAGTCATGCGAAAGTCTCCTCTCCGTTTTTTGTTGAGTCGCCTCTGGGTCGCTGTTTGTCAGAGCCTGACGGACGCAGGCGTTCGATCAGTTCGCGACCAATCCGATCGTGCCCGTCGGCGAGGGCCATCATTTCAGCCTCGTCCCGCAGGGTCTTTGCTGCCGAAATACGCGTCAGAACCGGGTGGCTCTGGACGATTTCGTCCAGGATTACCCGGGCGTCCGGATCCCAGGGCAGATCACGCTTGAGCCGTGCTGGCGTGGCCTCGGCCGCGTCCATCGCTGCCCCCAGCGGCAGGATGTGGAACAGCGCATCGAACAACGCGTTGCAGACCTCCTGCACCAGATACGTCGCCCCGGCATACCCCATGAAGGGCGTGCCCGTGGCGCGCCGTATCGCAGCGCCGGGGAAGCTTGCCGGAATGAAGGCGGGTTTGGGCCCATGGCCCGCACTCAGCTCCGCCATATAGATCTTTTCGTTGATCGAGCCAAAGACGACCAGCGGGCGTATTTGCGCCATCAGATCGCGAACTTCGTCATTGTCGGTCTTCTTGCCCGCACAACGCGCTACGGCAAAGCCGCAGGGCAGGCCGAGATCTTCCTCGAGGAACAGCCGGACGCCGCGCGTATAGGTCTCGTTCGCGACGATCCCGAACGAGGCGGTGGCGAAAAAGTCCTGTGTTACCGAGCGCCAAAGATCCCAGACCGGTTTGATCGTGGAATGCTTCTCGCGCTGGATGAAGGGCTCTGGATCCAATCCCGTCAGTTCGCCAAGCTTGGCCAGGAATCTGGTCGTGGACTCGATCCCGATGGGAGCCTGCAGGTAGGGCTTGCCCAAAACCTCGGCCAGCCCGCGGCCGAATTCGCGATACATGACGATGTTGACATCGGCATTCACCAGGTTGCGCATCTCGGCGAGGTGCGCGCCCAGCGGGAAGACCATGTTCACTTCGGCCCCGATCCCTTCGACCAGGCGCCGGATCTCGGCCAGATCCGAGGGCATGTTAAAGGTGCCATACATCGGGCCCAGGATGTTGACCCGGGGCGGCGCGCCCGCTTCACGCTTTTTCTCTTTTGGCATCCGGCCCTTGGTGCAGCCGAACTCGGTGAAGATCCAGGTCATCGCCCGGTCGGCGGACTGCCATTGATCTTCGTCGATGGTGCGCGGCAGAAAGCGCTGGATATTGGTGCCCAGCGGCGTGACGCCCCCGCCGATCATCTCGGCGATCGAGCCGGTAACCACGACGGCAGGCAGGGCAGGGTCCAGTGTCTTCCAGGCACGCCTCATGGCCCCTTCGGTCCCATCGCGGCCCAGCTCTTCCTCGCCCAATCCGGTCACCACGATGGGCAACTCGTGCGGCGGCAGGGCGTCGGTGTAGTGCAGGACCGAGGTGACCGGCAGGTTCTCGCATCCGACCGGGCCATCGACGATCACCTGCAAACCCTTTGTGGCGCAGAACGCATAGACCGCGCCCCAGTAGCCACCGGCCCTGTCATGGTCCTGGATCAGCATTGGCCGGCCCTCGTGAAGCGCATGGGCACGCGTGTGGATCCCGCCGGCCGGGCATCGGGCCTGTGTGTGTGCGGATTGATATGAGAAAGCGCGCCCATCAGATCATCTCCGCGGCTTTGGCAGCGCGGGCTTTCTTTTCCAGCTTTTTCAGGTTCACAGCGCGGAACTGAGGTTGCAGATTGGGATCGCCCTCCCAGATACCGGCCGTCTCGTCATGGCCGACGCCCTCGAAGAACGCCTTCATTCGGCCCATGCGATCCTTGTTGCCGATCGCAGCATTGACCACTTGCTGCAGCGACCCGGCACCTGCCACGCCCATCAGAGGCCGGGCGGAAATGAGATTGGTGAAGTAGAGCGATGGAATGCCCATCTCCTTGCCCTTCTGCACCACTGGCGTTGTGCCTATCGCGAGGTCTGGCCTGATCGCCTCCACGGCTGCGCAGTCATCTTCGAGGCTGGCACGATACTTGACTGTGACGCCGCGGGCTTCCAACCAGTCGCGATCGGTGTCGGACCAGGGGCTTTGAGCACAGGCTGTGCCGACGTAAGGAACATTGGCGCCGCTTTCGATCAGCAGGCGGGCGACCAGCAGCTCCGAACCCTCGTAACCGCTTAACGTGATCGTGCCATCTATCCTGGCGCCGGCCAGCGCGCCCTTGATCGCCGGCAGGACGGCGCCGTGGGCCTGAGCGATCTTCTTGGCAGAGATGTTAAAGGCGTTTCCGATGGCGCTCAGCCAGTCCGCCGTGCCATCCAGACCGACCGGGGCGGAGCCGATCACGGGCCGTCCGGCAGCCTCGAATTCGCGGATCGCCGCGGTGTAAAAGGGATGGATTGCCGCGACCGCCCCGCCATCCAGCGCCGCATAAAGCTCGCGCCATTCGCGGCAGGGAACCACGGGGCCCGCCGCCAGATCCATCGGCGCCAGCATCTGCCCGATCATCACCGGATCTGCCGGGAACATCTCGCCTAACAGGGTGACCGTCGGGCGGTCGTTCTTGACCGAGCTCGGGGCCTGGACGGGGCCTGCTTCGGCTTCCTGGCGCGCATAGTTCAGCATCGCGCCGGCCAGCACATCCTTTGCCTCTGCATGGGTCGGGATGCCAAACCCGGGCACGTCGATGCCGATGACGCGCACGCCGTTGATCTGGTCGGGCAGCAGCCTCAGCGGCACGCCCGATGCGGTCGGCACGCAAAGGTTGGTGACCACAATCGCATCGTATTTTTCGGGATCGGCCATCGCATGGACGCCGTCGCGGATATCCTCGAACAGCTTGCCCGTGACCAGGGTTTCGGAATTGAACGGCACATAACCCACCGAGCGTCGGGCGCCATAGAAATGGCTGACAAAGGTCAGGCCATAAACACAGCACGCAGACCCCGACAGCACCGTCGCCACACGCCGCATCCGCAACCCGACGCGCAACGAGCCAAAGGCGGGGCACATGCTTTGCGGTTTGTCGTGCGGGCCTTGCGGGTAGTCCCTGGCATACCGGTCCAGCAGATCGTCCTGACCTGCGACCCGGGCCGCGGCTTTCATCTGTTCTGCGCCCGCGTGACAGCCCATGCCATCGACGGGGTGAGCCGGGGTTTCGATCCCGGTCATAACCTCGGCCTCGGCAGCACCATCATAACGGACTTCATCGGTCATTCGGCAGCGATCCTTGCAAGATGCGGGCAGCGTGGCGCGGGCATGGCGCCTGTTCCGCCAGGCCGCGGGCGCGCGGGGGGTGTCTTCGGTTCATTGTCGTTGAGCGCCGTGTCGATCCGCTCCAAGGCATTCAGGTCAAGCATCGCTGTCCTCCGCTGGTCCCCGCAAGTGAGAGGCCAACCGGGCCTCTGTCTCTATCGTCCAAAAAGCCGGGTGCTGCTGCCACGGCAAAGCAGCATGTCCAGGGCGATCTGCTCCGTCAGGCGTCGTCATAAACAACCTCCAGGCTCAGTTTCGGCAGGTAGTTCTTGCCGCGCATGTCTGCGTCTGTGGCGGGCTCCAGTACAAAGTCGGCCCCGATGTCCTTGCCGTCGAACAGGGCCAGCAGGCCGTCCTGATCCAGGGGTTCGGGATGAGTCGGCGGCGCGCCGGCGACATTCTCGGCCAGCTCTCCGAACAGTGCCCCCCATTGCGTGGCATCGGTTCCCACGATTTCGTAAGAGGCAGATTTCCGGCGCAGGTCATCGTCAGCCGGGATCGAGGCCAGAACCGGTATATCGACGGCCTTGGCGAAAGCCTGCGCCTGGCCTGTGCCGTCATCCTTGTTGATGACCATCCCGGCGACGCCAACATTGCCACCAAGGCCGCGGAAATACTGCACGGCAGAACAGACGTTGTTGGCAACATAGAGTGATTGCAGGTCATTCGAGCCGACCACGATCACCTTCTGCGCCATGTCCCGGGCAATCGGCAGCCCGAAACCGCCGCAGACCACATCACCCAGGAAATCCAGCAAGACATAGTCGAAGTCCCAGTCGTGGAACCCCAGCTTCTCCAAAAGCTCAAAGCCGTGGATGATGCCGCGCCCGCCGCAGCCGCGGCCAACTTCCGGGCCGCCCAGCTCCATGGCGAAAACGCCGTTCCGCTTGAAACAGACATCGCCGATCTTCACCTCTTCACCGGCCAGTTTCTTGGCGGTCGAGGTCTCGATGATTGTCGGGCACGCCTTGCCGCCGAACAGCAATGACGTGGTGTCAGACTTCGGGTCACACCCGATCAGCAGCACACGCTTTCCCTGCTCGGCCATCATGTTCGACAGATTGGCGAGTGTGAATGATTTGCCGATGCCGCCCTTGCCGTAGATCGCGATGATCTGTGTTTCCTTGGTTACCTCGGTCGCGGGGGCATCCGGCTCGATCGCCGCTTCGGCGCGCAGGCGGGCATATCCCTGTTCCGTGATGATGGGTGTGTCAGAGCCGTCATGAGGGGTCATATCGCACCATCCCAGTCCAAGATCATTTTCAAGCATGAGGCATCGGTAAATGCCGTCCGATAGGCGTCGACTGCGTCCGAGGCGGCCGCGCGATGCGTGATCAGGTCGTCAAGGACCAGCTTGCCCGCATTCATCAGCGAAACCGTCGCGATCATGTCCTGGCGGGTCCATTCGGCGGCGATCCGCAGACGGGCCTCCTTCATGAAGGCCGGCGGAAAGGCAAAACTGACCGGATCGGGGTAAAAGCCCGCGAGAACGATCTCGCCGCCCTTTGCCAGCTTCCCGATCAATGTGTTGAGCAGGCCCGCATCACCGGTGGCATCATAGATGCAGCGATACTCGGCGCTGGCGTCTGTATCCGGGGCCAGGACATCATAGCCATGGTCGCCAGCGCGCCGCTGGGGATCAATCTCCCACACCGTGGGAGTTCCGCCACGGAGCACTGTGAAGCGCGCGAGCAACCGGCCCAGCGCGCCATGACCCACGATCAGGTCCGGCAAGCTGGCACCAGGTGCCGCAATCGCGTGTCTGGCGGTGGCGGCCAGCGCCAACAATGCACCCTGGGTGCCGAAACCGGCCTCGAGCTTGACCAGCCGTTTGGGGTCGGTTGCCACCGCCGCTGCGGCCGCGCCGAATAGCCCGCGGACATCGCCAAAACAGTTGGCGCCCGGGACAAAGACCTCGTCGCCGGCGCGCAGGTTCGAGTTGCTGGCGACCTCGACAACCTCTCCCATCGCTTCGTATCCCGGGATCAGGGGGTATCCCATCCCCGGGAAGGGGGGCATCTGCCCCGACCACAGCAGTTTTTCCGTGCCGGTGGAAATGCCGGAATGGCGTACCTGAACGATTGCATCGCTGGTATTGGCCGGGATCAGCGGGACGGACTGGAGCGAGATCCCCATCGGGTCTTGCAGGACAACGGCGTGTGTTTCCATCCCTCCCCCCTTTGTTTTCTTTCCGGCGCATCCGTGTCGCCGAAGAAGGAGATTCTGTGTGTCAGCTTAGTTTGACTTACGTGGATGTCAATCAAAATTGACATTCATGCAGGTGGCTTCCGCGCACTTACCACGCTCGTCAGGAAGGGGCGGCGCGTCGGGTGATGGCGCGCAGCCGTGAAGCCTGCAGCGTTCAGAAGCTGGATGTGTTGTGCGGGGCTTCTGGGGCGCCCGGTGGTCATCGCCATGGTGTAGAAGCCAAAATAGGCATCCCCGGCGCGGCACGGAGCGTCGCCGCCGGACATCGGTTCCGAAACGATGATGCGCCCACCGGGCGGCAATGCCGAGCTCACGCGTGCGAGCAGACGAGAAACGGTGTCGTCATCATGATCGTAGAGAACCCGAATCAAACTGACCGCATCACCATGCACCGGCAGCGCATCAGTCAGAAAGCTGCCTGCCGTCTTGGCGATCGTCGGATTGCCGTCCGCACCTTGGGCGGCGTTGATCACACCGGGCAAATCGAACAAGTGCAGGTCCAGCGACGGATAGCGCCGTGCGACATGTCCCAGAAACACACCCGTTCCGCCCCCGATATCGGTCAATCCCGTCGCACCGTTAAAGGATACCGCATCAAGCGTTTCCTCGGCCACGAGATGTTGCGAGGCGGCCATCAGTTCGGAATAAGCCGAGACCACATCAGGCCCCGGGTCACCCGATTGGCCAAGGACGTAGGGCCAGAACCGGGACAATTCAGTTTCGGATTCGCTGCGCATCAGAGCCACCGGATCAGCCAAGTCTCGATAGAAGGTCTTGTGGTGGAGGATCATGGCCTCCAACCCCGGAACGCCCAGCGCCGCCGCCCCCAAGCGGCCCAACCGATAGGTGCCACAACGCTGGCGCACCAACAGGCCGACCGCTGCGGCCGCCTGACATAGCGTCTCCATCCGGGCTGTCGCGATGTCATGACGGGCGGCCAGCTCGTCCGGTGAGATCGGTCCACGCTGCGCCGCGCGCAACACCCCCAACTCGATACACGCCAGCAGGGTCTGGGAGTAAACGAACCCCGCAACCAAATCATAGAGTTGGGCCGCATCACGCCTCACAAAGCCCCTTGTGAGGCTGAAAGAGGCCGCCCAACGCTGAAAATCGGGCGAAGCGATCTTGTTCAGACCCCATTTCTGCACCCGATCGACAAGGTGGTTGATTGGGCCAGGCGGCCTCGATTGGCCGATATCTGTCATGCGATCATACAGTGTGCGGTTGGAAAGCTTCGGGCATCAGTCGGTCTGCCTGCTTGCGAACCAAAGCACAAAGCGCGGCCTCGCCCGGGCAGGCCGGTATGGAGACGATCGCCGCCGAGAGCGAGTCGTTCAGCTTTCTTGCCGCGCCCCGGACGCCGTACTCAGTCACGGCATTCGGACGGTCGTGCACAGCGTCCTGCCCCGCCGGTTTGCCAAGCTGATCTTCATCCAGAAGAACATCGCGCAGATCGTCTGCAATCTGATAGGCTTCGCCAATCCGAGCGCCAAGCTCCTCCCACTCGACCGGGTCAGCCCCCGCCGCGACGGCGCCCATACGCGTCGCCGCAGTGAACAAAGCCCCGGTCTTGGCCCGGTGATAGGCGGCGAGATTGACGCGGGTTTCGCTTTCCCAAGCCTGACCCGCACAGATACCGTGGGGCGAGCCGGTCGCGCCCGCCAACACCTGGATCAATCTGGAGGCCCGCATACAGTCTTCCGACGCTTGCAGCGCCAGGGATTCGAAGGCTGAAACGATCAGCGTATCGCCCACAAGCACCGCGATTTCCTCACCAAAGGCACGATGGACCGCAGGTTTGCCCCGCCGGATATCGGCATCGTCGAAACAGGGCAGATCATCATGTACCAACGACGCACAGTGCATCAGCTCCAGCGACGCGGCTCCCGCCGCGCTGAGCCTGGGGCGGTCGTCGCCGCAGGCCAGGGCCACGGAAAGCGCCAGCATCGGGCGCACACGCGCGCCGCCCGGCAGCACCGCATATTCTAAAGCTGCCGCGAGTTTCGGCGGCGCAGGCTTTCGCTGTGCGCGGCGCAGGGTCGCGATCACGGCCTGATCAATCCGGTCCTGAGGTGACATGGCCGACTCCCTTGTTCGTCAACTCGACATGACGTTTCTATATGTAATATATTCTGGACACATGGGGGGTCGCCTGTCAACATCGGCTGACATGAGAAGTTGCATCGATGTCAAAGCGGACTCCTGACAACAAGGTTCTGGTGATTGGCGCCGGGGTCGGCGGCCTCTCTGCAGCGCTGTGTTTGGCAGCGGCGGGGCGCGATGTTCTGGTGATCGAGCAGAACGAGACGCCTGGAGGCAAGCTAAGGGCGGTTCCCAGCACAGCCGGTCCTGTAGACACAGGGCCCACCGTCCTGACCCTGTTGCCGGTCTTCGAAGCCTTGTTCGCGCGGGCGGGAGAAGATCTGCACGATCATCTGGACCTGCACCGGGAATCCATACTGGCCCGGCATTGGTGGCCCGACGGCAGCACGCTGGATCTTCATGCAGATGCCGAGGCCAGCGCCGAGGCCGTCAACGCGTTCGCCGGACCCGGCGCCGAGGCTGAGTATCGCGCCTTCTGCCAGAGTTCAGCGCGCCTGTTCCGGGCCTTCGAGGCGCCCGTGATGCAATCGAGCAAACCGGACATGGCCCGGATCATGGCGGCGGTAGCGACCCGCCCCGATCTGTTGGCGCATCTGTTGCCGGGCAGGACCATGTGGCGGGCTCTTTCGCAACAGTTCACCGATCCGCGGCTGCAACAGCTGTTCGCGCGGTATGCGACGTATATCGGTGGCTCGCCATTTCAGACGCCTGCGCTGATCAGCCTGATCTGGCATGCCGAAGCGTTGGGCATCTGGACCATCAGGGGCGGGATGACCCGGCTTGCCCGGGCCTTCGAAGCTGTCGCTCGCCAGCACGGGGCCGTGTTTCAGTATGGCGCCGGCGCCACCTTGATCGAACGCCATCGCGACGGGACATTCGATGTCCATCTGTGCTCGGGCGCGCGTCACCATGTCAGGACCGTTTTGTTCAATGGAGATCCCGCGGCCTTGGGCCGGGGTCTGCTGGGGCCCGATGTAACCCGCGCGGTAAAGATGCGAAACCTGACGGCCCGCGCCTTGTCGGCCTGGGTCTGGGCCTTTGCGGCGCAGCCCAGGGGGCGAAACCTGGCGCATCATAATGTGTTCTTCAACACCCATTACCACCGAGAGTTCCAGGCAATCAGTTCAGGCGGAATGCCTGTGGATTCAGCGCTCTATGTCTGCGCGCAGGACCGCTTGGGCCATTCCAGACCCGACGGGACCGAACGTTTCGAGATCATACTGAACGGCCCCGCACGAACGCCGGGACGACGGCGAGACCCAGAGGAGTATCGCAAATGTCTGACGCACACCTTCACGACGTTGTCCGACAGGGGGCTGCACTTCGATCAGATCCCAAACCGCGAAGCGCTGTCGACCCCGGACGATTTCGCGGCACGCTTCCCCGGCTCGGACGGTTCCCTCTACGGGCAGAGCCCACATGGGATGATGGCGAGCTTTCGCCGCCCGCTGGTGCGCAGCCGGATCCCGGGCCTTTATCTGGCGGGCGGCGGGGTGCATCCGGGGGCAGGGCTCCCGATGGCGGCAACCTCCGGCAGGCTCGCGGCCGAGGCGATCTTGACGGACCTTGCTTTGACCTCTCGGTCCCGCCGGACGGCTATGCCTGGTGGTATGTCGACGGGCTTTCGGACTGTGGCACCTACGGTGTCTCGGTCATCGGGTTCATAGGGTCTGTTTTCTCCCCCTGGTATCGTTGGTATGGGCGCAAAAGCCCGCATGATCATGTCTGTATCAATGTGGCCCTGTATGGTCCCGGCGGCCGGTTCACCATGACTGAACGGTCGCGCGGGGCCTTGCGGCAATCCCGGCACCGGTTCCAGGTCGGGCCGTCTTCCATGGAATGGCGAGATGGAATGCTGGTCATCGATGTGGACGAAATCTCGAACCCGCTCATCAGCCGGGTGAAGGGGCAGATCAGGCTGCACCCCCGGGGGGTGACAGGCATCGAGATGCCGTTAAAGCCCGACGGAACCCATGTCTGGCGCCCCTTTGCACCGACGGCCCGCATCGAGGTGGATCTGAACCGTTCCCATTGGCAATGGTCCGGCCATGGCTACTTCGATGCGAATTTCGGGACAAGAGCGCTGGAGGATGATTTCAGCTATTGGACCTGGGGCCGTTATCCCGTGGCAGATGGCGCCGTCGCGTTTTATGATGCCGAGCGGCGGGATGGATCCGCGTTGGCGACAGCGGTTCATTTTGACCCCGGGGGGACAGCGACAATCGTCGAGCAGCCGCCACCAAAGACCCGGTTTGCCCGCAACTATTGGCTCGTCCGCCGCGAAACCCGCGCCGATCCCGGCTATCGACCGCAGGAGGTGACGCCCATGTTGCATGCCCCTTTCTATGCGCGCGCCGCGGTGCGGACTCAGATCGACACGCATGAGACGGTCGGCGTGCATGAGGCATTGGACCTGGACCGCTTTGCATCGCGATTGTTGAAGCCGATGCTGGCGGTCCGGGTGCCCCGTGTGCCGGACTGGGCGGCGTTCGCGCGCCGCTAGGCCTGGTTCGCATTGATGGGAACGAGGCCGGGGTTCATCCTCCACATGGCGATGTTCAATGCCGCTGCAATTGTGCACCACAAGAGGTACGGAACGAACAATAGCCCGGCCAGCGCGCTGAGTTGAAAGAAGGCCAGCATCGTGGCACCCACCGCCAGCCATAGGACCACCACGACGATGATCGCTGCGCCGAACCGGCGCAGCCCAAAGAAGATCGGCGACCAGAGCGTATTCAGGGCAATCTGCAGACCCCACAGCGCCATGCCCAGGCCGGACCCCTCGATCGGAGCCACGATCGCCGCCGCTGCCGACATGGCCAGATAAAGAGACGTCCAAGCCACCGGAAAAACCCAGTTCGGCGGCGTCCACGAGGGCCGGTTCAGGGTCAAGTACCATTTGCCAGGCGGAAATGCAGCGCCTGTCGTGCCCGCAGCGGCACACGCAGCGATGCAGATCAAGAAAACCCAGATGTCCATCAGGGAATGCTAAACTGCGGTACGTTCGCGTCAAGCGCCTGAATTCGCGCCTTATCCCGCGCCTTCATATGTGCAAGGACCGATACCAAAGTGTCAGCGGCACCGCGATCCTCTGCGTCGCACGCTGCGGCGGCGTCGACCAGAAAGGACGTTTCCGCCAGGGGCGGGGCATAAATGACCGAGGAGCGCGGCATCACCAGATCCGCCGCGGCCGACCCCACGGAGAGAGCCAGGAGCCCGAGCTTTTCGGACAGGCTGGTATGGGCGCGATGCGTGATCGAGTCAAAGTCAGCCGCACGGATATGGCGCCCGATACCGGCGTAGATGTAACGCGCGGCATAGATACCTGGTCGGCAGCTTGGCGGCAGCGCGGCGATACCGGCCTCGGCCCGATAGTACAGGCGGTTGGCCTCGCCAAGGAGCCGCTTTGCCATCGCGCAGATTCCGGGCGTCGGTGCCGGGTCAGACAGGAAGACGTCGACATCCAGGCCGAATTCGTCGAACCAGTCGGTGGGTAGATACAGCCGCCCTTCGGCAGCGTCCTCTCCGATGTCACGGGCGATGTTCGTCAATTGCATGGCAACGCCCAAATCACAGGCACGGGCGAGGGCGTTTCTGTCCCGCACGCCCATCAGAACCGACATCATCACGCCCACAGCGCTCGCGACGCGAGCAGAATAGGCGCGCACATCCGACAAGCTCTGGTAGCGATACGCCATCGCGTCCCAGTGCAACCCTTCGAGCAACGCGTCAGGCAGGGTCCGGGGCATGTTGCAGTCGTCGATCATCCGCACGAATGCCCGCTCGACCGGATCGTCCGCGGGCGCGCCGGCATAGGCGCGGTCAAGGCGAGCCGTCAAAGCCTTGACGGCCGCGTGCTTGGACCTGCCGAGATCAACCGCGTCATCTGCCAGGCGGCAAAACGCATAGAGCGCAAGTGCCGGATCGCGTACCTGCGCGGGCAAGAGCTTGGAGGCTGCATAGAAGGATTTAGAACCCTGCTTGATGGCATCGCGGCAGTGCGCGAGATCGTCTTCTTGCCTCATGATACCGTCTCCGCGTGAGGAACAAGTTTGTCCAATACCTCGGCCGAGGCAACAACGCCCGGCAGGCCGGCACCGGGATGGGTGCCGGCCCCGACCAGATAGAGGCCCGGCAGTTCCTCTGAAACATTGTGGGGGCGGAACCATGCAGACTGCAGGATCCTGGGCTCGATCGAGAATCCGCAGCCATGCGGGCTGAGATAGCGATCCTTGAAATCCTCGGGCGTCATGATGTGGCTGGCGGCCACATGGTCACTCAGGCCGGGGAGCAGGGTCTCTTCCAGAAATGCCTGCACTTTGCGCCGATAGGGCTCGGCCATCGCGGCCCAGTCGACCGGATCTTCGAAGCCCAGATGCGGCACGGGCGACAGGGCATAGAAAGAATCGCCGCCCTCGGGCGCGGCGGATGGGTCGGTGACCGTTGGGCGATGAAGGTAAAGGCTCATGTCATCCGCAAGGCGACCATTCAGAAAGACGTCTCGCACCAACCCCTGATACCGTGGTCCGTTCAGGATGGTGTGGTGACCGACATCGGGCCACATCGCGCGGGTGCCCTTGGTCCCGAAATACCAGATGAACAGACCCATCGACCACCGTGTTCGGCTTAACCGGCGGCGTGTCCAGCGCCGACGGGCCTGCCCGCGGAGAAGGCGGTTGTAGGTGTGTCCTGCATCTGCATTTGCAACCACCAGCGAGGCGTTCAACCGCTGACCGCCAAGGGTGCGGACTCCGGTCGCACGGCCATTCTTCGTAAGGATCTCGTCCACCTCGACATACTGGCTGATCCTGCCGCCCCGCGCGCGGATCACATCTGCCATCGCCCTGGCCAGGGCCCCGACTCCGCCCATGGCGTAATGGACGCCAAAGCGGCTTTCGAGATAACTGACCAGGGAGTACATCGAGGTCACTTTCAGCGGATCACCGCCAATGAACAGCGGATGAAACGACAACGCCATGCGCAGGCGCGGGTCGCGGACCTTGCGTGCCACATGGGCATAGATGGATCGGTCGGCTCGATACCAGCCAAAGACGGGCAGCGCCTTGGCCAGATCCCAGAATCTGTGCATCGGACGGCGGCCCAGATCCTCGAACCCGAAGTGATAGCGCCGCTCGGCCGCCTTCAGGAGCCAGTCATATCCGGCAAGATCACCGGGCGAGAGCCTGGCGACTTCGCCGCGCATCTTCGCCGGATCGGCATATGCGGTCAGGCATGAACCATCCAGCCACCGGATCTGATAGAACGGATCCATCGGACGCAGATCCACATCGCGGTCGAAATCCGCCCCCGCAGCCGACCAAAGCTGGCGGAAGACTTGCGGGGCCGTGACAATTGTCGGACCGAGATCAAAGCGATACCCGTCGCGCCAGATCGCCGTGCCGCGGCCGCCCGGTGTCTCCAGACGATCCAGCATCTCGACCCGGTATCCCTTGGCAGCCAGACGCATGCCTGCCGCCAACCCGCCGATGCCAGCTCCGATGACGGCAGCAACAGGACGGGTGTCACCATCAAGTGGTGAAAGGAGTTTTGGCTCGGCGCGCGTAAGCATGAATTGACAATATCAGTGTATAGGTAGATTGACAATCGGATACGGTCGCGGGAACATGTCTTAAAACCGGGCTATGGAAGATGCACGCGCGCTACGGACCAAACGACCGACCGATCACGACGCTATCCCTGTTCCGCTTCGCAGGACTACGGGGGCGGTTATGGGCGTTCTCGCAAATGCTGTTTGCCCGTCCGGCCCTGGCCCGCGCGCCCGGAATCGGGTTTTGGAAGCTGTTTGGTTCCGGTACAGGCGAAGGCTTTACGCCGATCCCCAATACGGCGGTGTGGGGTATCCTGGCGACCTGGCCTTCCCTGGACGCCGCTCGATCATCCGTAACCGAGTTGAGCGTGTTTCGCCGCTATCAGTGCCGCGCCACCGAGTGCTGGACGGTGTTTCTCGAGCCAACCTCTGCAAGGGGCACCTGGGACCGGATCCAGCCGTTTCAGGCCCGCGTCGCCCCGGTGTCCGGATCACTGGCCGCCCTGACCAGAGCGACGATCAAGCCGGGCATCCTGTTGAGATTCTGGCGGCGGGTTCCGTCAATATCTGCTGCAATTGGCGCGGATCCAAACGTCGCGTTCAAGATTGGTTTGGGTGAAGTCCCCTGGTTCCATCAGGTCACCTTCTCGATCTGGCCCGACACAGACTCCATGGCCGGTTTCGCGCGCAAGGACGGGCCTCATGCGCGGGCCATAAGGGCTGTGCGCGATGGCCACTGGTTTGCAGAAGAGCTGTACGCGCGCTTTCATATTGTCGAGGCCCTTGGTTCGTGGAATGGTGAAAATCCTCTCAGGGAACTCAAAGGGGCCGTAGTCGAATGACCAAGCCATTTCCGTTCTCGGCCATTGTGGGTCAGGACGAGATGAAACACGCCCTGATGGTGGCGGCTGTCGACCCTTCGGTCGGCGGAGTGCTGGTTTTTGGTGATCGTGGGACCGGTAAATCCACTGCTGTGCGGGCGTTGGCCGCACTCTTGCCGCGAATCAGTGCTCGACCCCATTGCGTCTATAACAGTGCGCCGGGCGACGTCACGCCTGAACGCGACCCGGATGCCAAGGAACCGCGTGCCGTCAAGATCCCGACCCCGGTCGTTGACCTCCCGCTGGGCGCGACCGAGGATCGCGTGGTCGGCACATTGGATCTGGAACGGGCGCTTTCGAGCGGCGAGAAGCGATTTCAACCCGGCCTTTTGGCGCGCGCAAATCGCGGATTTCTGTATATCGACGAGGTGAACCTGTTGGAGGATCATCTGGTCGATCTGTTGCTGGATGTCGCAGCCTCGGGCGAGAATGTTGTCGAGCGCGAAGGCCTGTCGGTCCGCCACCCGGCGCGCTTCGTGCTGGTGGGCTCGGGAAACCCGGAAGAAGGGGAATTGCGTCCACAACTTTTGGACAGGTTTGGACTTTCGGTCGAAATCGGATCGCCAGAAGACATCCAGGACCGCGTCGAAGTGATCCGCCGCCGCGATGCGTTTGACCGCGACCCAGAGGCGTTTCTGGAGGACTGGGCCGACATGGAAGGGGCAGCACGAAAACGCATCGTTGCAGCCCGCAAGGCGCTGCCCAGAATCGAGACCCCCGACGACGCAATCGAGGCGGCGGCGAGACTGTGTCAGGCCGTCGGGTCGGATGGTCTGCGCGGAGAACTGACCTTGATACGAACCGCGCGCGCCGCCGCCGCATTGGATCGTCGACGCAAGGTCAAACTCAGCGATATCGCACGAATGGCGGCGCCCTCGCTTCGTCACCGGCTGCGACGCGATCCGTTGGATGAGACCGGCTCGACCGCGCGTATAGACCGGGCGGTGACCGAGGTTTTGGGCGTATGATCGCCGACCATGAACGTTGGGCACTGTCTGCGGCGGCGATGTTGGCGCTCATGGTCGAGCCCGAGCGACTGAATGGTCTTATCCTCCGGGACCGGCCGGGCCCTGTCCGCGAGGCCTTTTTGGAGTTGCTGCATCAGGTGTCGGACCGGCCGATACGGCGGTTGAACTCAAGCCCTGATCCCGGCGCGTTGCTCGCCAGCATGGATCTGGGTGCCAGTTTGCGGGCCGGGCGACGCATTCAGGGCGAAGGCGTCCTGGAGCGGGCGGCGCGCTCGATCCTGATCATCCCGATGGCCGAACGGTTGGACGGCTCTGTGGCGGCGGCGCTGGCAATGGCTCTGGACAGGCCTGATGCGCCAACGATGATATTGTTGGACGAAGGCGCGGACGACGAACATACAGTTCCGCAGGTGCTCGCGGACCGGATGAGCATCTCGTTGAATCATGACGGGCTGCCCCGCCGCGCTGTTTCCGGGAAGGTCATCGGGCCCGATCAAGTCATGGCGGCCCGCGCGCAGATGGCCCGGGGCGTCGAAGACGGCGCGGCAGCTATGACATTGACCCGGTTGGCCGGGGCATTGGGTATCGGATCCCTGCGCGCACCGATCCTGGCACTGCGACTGGCGCGTGCCCTGGCGGCACTGGACACTGCGGGATCAATCGGGGATCGGCATATCGAAGTGGCCGCCTTGCTATGCCTTGCTCCCCGCGCCAGCGTCGTGCCCGTGCCCGACGATGAGCCGGATGCGCCGCCGGCCGAAGAAGACCCCAAGGACCCGCTGCAAAAGAACTCGACCGAGCAGGGGCCGCTGGAAGATCGCGTATTGGAGGCCATTGCGGCTGCCGTTCCCGACCTGATGCTGACTGCCCCGCGAAAGCGGGGTGGCGCCAGCGCGACGGGCGCGGGAGACCGAAAACACTCGGCCCAGCATGGCCGCCCCGTCCGGCCGCGACGGGGCAGGCCGGAGGGCGCGCGCCTGGATATCTTTGCAACGGTGCTCGCTGCAGCGCCCTGGCAGGCGCTGCGTCGGCGAGAGTATCCAGGGCGTTCCGGCGTTGTCGTCTTGCCGGATGACTTTCGCATCAAGCAGTTCGAACACCCCGCTGAAAGCGTGTTGATCTTTCT
>JBCDEC010000084.1:0-16876 GCA_039179965.1 Pseudomonadota bacterium | reverse complement strand
GTGTGGATGCGGTGCGGGACCGGCTGACGGCCGAGACCTACACACCCAAGCAGGTCGCCGCGGCTGGCGTTGCGGTGAACCAGGATGGCAGCCGTCGTACGGGGATGGAGGTCCTGGCCTTCCCGAATGTGCAATTTGCCGATATTCAGGCCTTGGTGTCTGGTCTGGACGATGTCGCTCCGGAGATACAGGCCCAGACGGAACGCGATGCGCTTTATGCCAACTACATCGCCCGGCAGGAGAAAGACGTCGCGGCAATGAAGCGGGATGAGCAGCATGTGATCCCGCCAACGTTTGACTTTGACGGGTTGGACGGGCTTTCTGTCGAACTGAAAGGCAAACTGTCCCGGGCGCGACCCGCGAATATCGGGCAGGCAGCGAAGATTGACGGCATGACTCCTGCCGCCGTGGCGCTGATTCTTGCGCGGTTGCGGCGGGATCTGCGCGCCAGACGCGCATGACGCAGGTCTCCGCACCGGGCGCGGCCAGGCTCAGTGTTTCACGTGAAACATACGAGCGCCTGGAGATCTTTGCGGATCTCCTCACCAAATGGACGCCAAAGATCAACCTGATTTCCCGCGCCTCGCTGCCCGATCTCTGGACACGCCATATTCTTGATTCCATTCAGGTTTATCACTCTGCACCGCCGGCGCACCATTGGCTCGACCTGGGGTCCGGAGGTGGGTTTCCCGGGATCATTGCCGCAATTCTGGCGGCGGAGTCTTCTCCGGATACACGATTTACCCTGATCGAAAGCGACCAGCGAAAGGCTGTTTTCCTGCGCAATGCGGCGCGCGCTTGCGGGATTGCGATCTCCGTGCTCACGGACCGCATTGAATCTGCGCAGCCACAGTCGGCCGACGTCATTTCTGCGCGGGCCTTGGCCGATTTGTCCACGCTTCTCATGCTGGCCACGCCCCATGCCACCCCAAACAGCACGCTGCTTTTTTCAAAGGGGAAAAGCTGGCAAAAAGAGGTGCAGGACGCACAGGCGTCATGGAGTTTCAGCTACGAGCCGGTTAAAAGTAAGACAGAGCCCGAGGCGGTTCTTCTGGTCATCAAAGGAGTGTCCCGTGACTGATCTTTCGCGCCCCCAAGGCCCACGGATCATCGCCGTTGCCAACCAGAAGGGCGGTGTCGGAAAGACCACGACCGCGATCAACCTGGCGGCTGGTCTGGTGGAACAGTCACTTCGCGTTCTGGTGGTCGATCTTGATCCGCAAGGCAATGCATCGACCGGGCTCGGTGTGGATGACCGCACGCTGACCGCCTACGATCTGCTGCTGGATGATGCGCCCGTGGCCGAGGTTATCCAGCCCACCGGGATCGAGGGGCTCAGCCTTGTTCCGGCGACGGTGGATCTGAGCTCGGCCGACATCGAATTGATCTCAAACGAAAAACGCAGCTTTCTGTTGCATGATGCGTTGCGCCAGACGGCCATGGACAGTTTTGGCTGGGATTACATCCTGATCGATTGTCCGCCGTCGCTGAACCTGTTGACGGTGAACGCGATGATTGCAGCGCATTCTGTTCTGGTTCCGCTGCAAAGCGAGTTCTACGCGCTTGAAGGCCTTTCACAGCTGATGCTGACCATTCGCGAAGTGCGACAGACCGCAAATCCGGATCTGCGCATCGAGGGCATCGTCCTGACCATGTATGATCAGCGCAACAACCTCTCCCATCAGGTGGAACAGGACGCCCGCGATAATCTCGGAGATCTGGTGTTCCGTACCAAGATCCCGCGCAATGTCCGCGTCAGCGAAGCCCCGTCTTATGCCATGCCGGTGACCACCTATGATGGGGCATCGCAAGGCGCGCGGGCCTATCGGGCCCTGGCCGTCGAGCTCATGGAAAAACACAATAAAGTGGCCGCTTGAGCCACCGGGAGGATGTGATGGCAGGAGCAAAGAAACCGCGCGGGCTGGGCCGGGGGCTTTCGGCACTGATGTCGGATGTGGTGGCGGAAGAGCAGGGCGGCGGCGTCACGGGTCCGCGCCGCCCCGATCTGATGGTGCCGACGGAAAAGCTGGTGGCCAACCCCAACCAGCCGCGCCGCCGCTTTGCGGCCGGGGACCTGGAGGATCTGACCAACTCGGTGCGCGAAAAGGGGATCATTCAGCCATTGATCGTCCGGCCGCGCGACGGGGGCGACTACGAGATCGTTGCCGGAGAACGTCGGTGGCGGGCTGCGCAGGCCGCGCAATTGCACGAGATTCCGGTTCTGGTGCGGGACTTTGACGATGTCGAGGTGCTTGAGGTCGCAATCATCGAGAACATTCAGAGAGCGGATCTGAACCCGATGGAAGAGGCCGCCGGCTACCGTCAATTGATGGAGAGCTTTGGTCATACGCAGGAAAAGCTGGCGGAAGCGCTGGGGAAAAGCCGCAGTCACATTGCCAACCTCATGCGGCTTCTGACCCTTCCGGACGATGTCCAGGAGTTTTTGCGCGAAGGTCAACTGTCAGCCGGTCATGCACGGGCGCTGATCACGACCGACAAGGCGTCGGTTCTGGCCAAGAAGGTGATCAAGGACGGTCTGTCTGTGCGCGCCACCGAAGCCTTGGTGAAGAAAGATCAGGACGCGCCGGCAAAACCGCGCAAGAGCAAGGCGCCGTCAGAAAAGGATGCGGACACCCGTGCGCTGGAAGGCGACTTGTCGGCGGCCCTTGGCATGCGGGTGACCCTGGATCATGAGGCGGGCACCGAAGGCGGTCTGCTGACCATCCGTTACATGACGCTGGAACAACTCGATACGCTGTGCGGCCGGTTGAGCCAGATGTGACCGAACGACTGGGCCTTGGGTTCTAGTCACGCTCGGGCAGCAAGGCCTCAAGTACAGCGTTCAGCACCAATCGTCCGCGCGGGGTTGTTCGCAGCCGGTGCCCGTCTTGCTCAATCAGGGCAAGGTCGCTCAGGGCGGCGATCCTGTCCGGGTCCAGAGGCGCGCCGCGAAGGCGTGCATATCTTTCCATATCTAGACCTTCATTGATACGCAGACACATCATCGTGTATTCATAGGCCTGATCCAGAGGATCAAGCGCCTCTCTCTTGTGCTCTGCGAAACCGGCTCGTGCCGCGTCGATCCACTGGCCGGGCATCCTGGGGGCTTCGGTTGCAAACTTTTGCCCGTTCAGCGTCAACCGGCCATGCGCCCCTGGCCCAATTCCGGCGTAGTCCCCGTAGCGCCAATAGAGCAGGTTGTGTCGCGACTCCGCGCCCGGGCGGGCGTGGTTCGACACTTCGTAGGCGGGCATCGCGTGGCTGTCACAGACCTCCTGCGTCACCGCGTACATATCCGCCGCCAGATCCTCTTCGGGCAATCCCCGCAGCCCGCCCGCGCGATGGCGGTCGGCAAATGGCGTCCCGTCCTCGATTGTCAGTTGGTAGAGTGACAGGTGATCCACGGCCATCTCCAGGGCTTCGGACAGCTCCCGCCGCCAATCGTCCAGAGTCTGGTCCTGGCGGGCGTAGATCAGGTCAAAACTCACCCGATCGAATTCTTTTCTTGCGATTTCAAAGGCTTGTCGGGCCTCGTCCGCCGAATGGATGCGCCCCAGCCGCTGTAGGTCCCGGTCGTTGAGCGCCTGAACGCCCAAGCTCACGCGGTTGACACCGGCCATGCGATAGCCGCCGAACCGACCGGCTTCGACCGATCCGGGGTTGGCCTCCAGCGTCACTTCGACGTCGTTTGACCATCGCCAGCCGCGCCGCGCGGCATCGATCACCTCGCCAACCAGATCCGGAGACATCAAGGACGGCGTGCCGCCGCCAAAAAAAATCGTGCTCAGAACCTTGTCGGAGGTTTCATCCGCGACCCGGGAGATTTCGCCCAGATAGGCGTCGCGCCAGACGCGTTCGTCAATGTCGCGCGAGACGTGGGAGTTAAAGTCGCAATAGGGGCACTTGGCGGCGCAGAAGGGCCAGTGGATGTAAAGCCCGAAGCCGCCAGATTGCCAGTCTTCAGCCAAAGTTGGCAGCCACGAACAGCGCGGTGGCGCGCGCCCGGTGCGATATCTTGTTCTTCTCCCACCGATCCATTTCGCCAAAGGTCATGTCATAGCCGTCGGGCACAAAAATCGGGTCATAGCCATGGCCCTGATCTCCGCGCATGGGCCAGGTGACATGTCCGGGCATCACGCCCGGATAGACCTCATCATGTCCGTCCGGCCAGGCCAGCACGAGCGTGCAGCAGAACCGGGCCGTTCTTGGATGCGGGGCCCTGGCGTCTTCGAGAAGACGATGGGTTTTCTCCATCGCCATATAAAAGTCGCGGCCCTGATCGGTTTCCGCCCAATCGGCGGTATAGACGCCGGGCGCGCCGTCCAGCGCGTCGATCTCGATGCCGGAATCATCGGCCATGGCCGGCAGGCCCGTGGCCTTTGCGGCGGCATGGGCCTTTATTCTGGCGTTTCCGACGAAGGTGGTTTCGGTTTCGTCCGGCTCCGGCAGGTTCATCTCTGCGGCCCCGACAACCTTGACCCCGAACGGAGTCAGCAGCGCGGCCATCTCCTCCAGCTTGCCCTGGTTGTGGGTGGCGATGAGCAATGTCTCGCCCGCAAACCGCCGCGTCATGACACGGCGGCCTCTTGCGCGGCGACCAGTTCCTTGACGCCCTTGTCCGCCAGATCCATCAACTGGCCCATCTGATCGCGGGAAAAGGTCGCACCTTCGGCCGACATCTGGACTTCGACCAGCCGTCCGTCGCCCAGCATCACGAAGTTTCCGTCAACACCGGCTTCGCTGTCTTCGGGGTAATCCAGGTCCAGCACCGGTTGTCCGGCGTAGATCCCGCAACTTACGGCAGCGACGGGCGACAGCAGCGGGTCCGAGATGACCTCGCCGGTTTTCATCAGCTTTTGAACGGCAAGCCGCAGGGCCACCCATCCGCCGGTGATCGATGCACACCGGGTGCCGCCATCGGCCTGCAGCACATCGCAATCGACCGTGATCTGGCGTTCGCCAAGGGCGACCCGGTCGACGCCGGCGCGCAGGGAACGCCCGATGAGCCGCTGGATCTCGACCGTGCGGCCGCCCTGCTTGCCGCTGGCGGCCTCGCGGCGCATGCGCGATCCGGTGGCGCGGGGCAACATGCCGTATTCGGCCGTCACCCATCCCAGACCGGAGCCCTTGATGAACGGCGGAACACGATCTTCGATCGTGGCTGTGCAAAGCACATGGGTATCGCCCACTTTGATCAGGGCTGACCCTTCGGCATGTTTCGTGAAACCTGTCTCGATTGAAACCGGGCGCATTTCGCTTAAATCTCGACCAGAGGGGCGCATTGGACATCCTTTGTTGACCAAAGCGGCATAGACCCAGGCTCGGGCTTGGTGCAACCCCGATTGACCTTTCCCGCGGGTCGATTTTAATGGAACGCCAATCGGGGCGTTGACGATGAAACGAACCAACGACGTACTGGACAACATGAATGACCGCTCGCGCGAGGTGTTTCGCCGCGTGGTGGACAGCTATCTGGACACGGGTGAGCCCGTTGGCAGCCGCACGCTGACACGGTCCCTGTCCGAGAAGGTGTCGGCGGCAACGGTCCGCAACGTGATGCAGGATCTGGAATACATGGGGCTTCTGGACAGTCCGCATGTGAGCGCGGGGCGTGTTCCCACCCAGCGCGGCCTGCGGATGTTTGTCGATTCGCTGCTTGAGGTCGATGATGTAGCGATCAATGACCGCGAAAAGATCGATGCAACGGTGGCCGGTGATCCCGCGGATGTGACCCAGATCCTCGACAAGGTGGGGTCCGCCCTGTCCGGCGTGACACAAAGCGCGTCGCTGGTGCTGACGCCAAAGCATGAAGCCGGGTTGCGCCACGTCGAATTTGTATCGCTGTCGCCCGACCGGGCCCTGGTGGTTCTGGTGTTCTCGGATGGGCATGTGGAAAACCGGCTCTTTACACCGCCGCCGGGTCAGACCCCGTCCTCGATGCGGGAGGCCGCCAATTTCCTCAACGCGCTGATCGACGGGCGGACGCTGACAGAATTGCGCGGGGTGATCGCGGACGAAATCACCACCCGCCGGCAGGAGATCGACAGCATCGCCCATGCGCTGGTCGAAAGCGGGCTGGCGATTTGGGACAATTCCGGCGAAGGCGCGGAACGTCTGATCGTGCGGGGCCGGGCCAATCTGCTGGGCGAGGGGGATGAGGCCGAGATTGAGCGGATCCGGACCCTGTTTGACGACCTCGAGCGCAAGCGTGATATCGCCGAGTTTCTCAGCCTGACCGACGAGGGCGACGGTGTGCGCATTTTTATCGGCTCTGAGAACAAACTTTTTTCGCTTTCGGGTTCCTCTCTGGTTGTCTCTCCTTATATGAACGCGGATCGGAAGATTATCGGTGCGGTGGGTGTGATCGGCCCGACGCGCCTGAACTATGGACGGATCGTGCCGATCGTGGATTACACGGCGCAGTTGGTCGGGCGGCTGATTTCCGACCGGAATTAGAGGTGACGTATGGCAGAGCCCAAGAACGACGATTTTCTGGATGACATCGCGGATGCCGAAGCGGAAGAACAGGCTTTGGAACTGGACGATGCGGATCCGCTAGAGGTCGAGCTTGATGCTTTGAGGGCCGAACGGGATGAGTTCCGCGACCGCTTCATGCGGGCGCTGGCGGAAGCCGAGAATGCGCGCAAACGCTCGGACAAGGATCGTCGCGAGGCCGAGAATTATGGCGGCTCGAAGCTGGCGCGGGACATGCTGCCGGTGTTTGACAACATGAAACGCGCGGTCGAAGCGGCGACGGATGAACAGAAGGAAATCTCAGCAGCGTTGATCGAAGGCGTCGAGCTGACCATGCGCGAATTGCTCAATGTCTTCACCAAGCACGGGATTCGTCTGATCTCGCCGCAGGTGGGGGACAAGTTTGACCCGCAGGTGCATCAGGCGATGTTTGAAGCGCCGGTGCCGGGGACATCGGCGGGCGATATCATCCAGGTGTCTGTCGAAGGCTTCATGTTGCACGACCGTTTGTTGCGCCCCGCCCAAGTGGGCGTGTCTTCGAACCCGGGCTGAGGGCCGTGTGAGGGGGCTCTGCCCCCGTCGCCTGAAAGGCGACTCCCCCGGAGATACTTTTTCCAAGAAGAAACAGGCAGGGTGGCGTCAGGACCTGGCGGCGTCTTTTAGTTTGTAAAGCAGTTCAAGGGCTTCGCGGGGCGAGAGGTCGTCGGGGTGAATGCCGGCCAGCAGGGTTGTCACCGGGTCCGGGCTTGCCGGCGCCGGCGCAGGTTGGTGCGGCGGAGCGGCGGCGAA
This sequence comes from Pseudomonadota bacterium, assembly GCA_039179965.1. Taxonomy (GTDB): domain Bacteria; phylum Pseudomonadota; class Alphaproteobacteria; order Rhodobacterales; family Rhodobacteraceae; genus Marinibacterium. The sequence goes on along the minus strand of JBCDEC010000084.1, from coordinate 9,613 downwards.
GAGCGGCAGGTCATCGATCAGGGCCTTTGGCTTTTTGGCGCCTTCGCGATCCCCCTGTTCCAGGGCTTCAAGCACGATCCGGGCGCGGTTGACGACAGATTTGGGCAGACCGGCCAGTTGCGCGACCTGCACCCCGTATGAGCGATCTGCGGCGCCCTGGCGCACCTCGTGCAGGAAGATCACCTCGCCTTCCCATTCCTTGACGGCCACGGTGGCGTTTTCAACGCCATCCAACGCGCCGGCCAGTTGGGTCAACTCGTGGTAATGGGTGGCAAACAAGGCGCGGCACCGGTTTTGGCCGTGCAGGTGTTCGAGCGTGGCCCAGGCGATGGAGAGCCCGTCATAGGTGGCGGTTCCGCGTCCGATTTCATCGAGGATGACGAGCGCGGACTCATCTGCCTGATTGAGGATCGCGGCGGTTTCGACCATTTCGACCATGAAGGTCGAGCGGCCGCGCGCAAGATCGTCAGCGGCGCCGACGCGGCTGAAGATCTGGCTGACGCAGCCGATATGGGCGCGCTCGGCCGGCACGTAGGACCCCATCTGTGCGAGCAGGGCGATCAGCGCGTTCTGGCGCAGGTATGTGGACTTGCCGGCCATGTTGGGACCGGTCAGCAGGTGGATCGCGGCGCGCCCGTCGGCGCTGAGATCGCAGTCGTTGGCTACAAACGGCGTGCCGTCGCGGCGCAGGCTGGCCTCGACCACCGGGTGGCGACCGGCCTCGATGTCAAACGCACGGCTGTCGTCCACAATGGGTCTGCACCAGCGTTCGGCGGTCGCGAGATCGGCAAGGGCGGCTGCCAGATCGGCATGCGCCAGCACCCGGGCGGCCCGGTGCAAGCGGGCGGCCTCGTCGAGAATTGCCTGGCGCAGGGTTTCAAAGAGCCGTTTTTCAATCTCCAGCGCCCTTGCGCCGGCATTCAGGATCCGGGTCTCCATCTCCGACAGCGGCAGGGTGGTGAACCGGACCTGATTGGCCGTGGTCTGGCGATGAATGAAGGTTTCGCTGAGTGGCGGCGAAAGCATCTTGCCGGCATGGGTTGCGGTTGTTTCGATGAAGTATCCCAGCACATTATTGTGCTTTATTTTCAACGATGTGATGCCAGTCTGCTCGACATATTCCTGCTGCATGCGGGCGATGACACTGCGCCCTTCGTCGCGCAGGGTGCGGGCCTCGTCGAGATCGGCATCGACGCCTTGCGCGATAAACCCGCCATCGCGGGCCAACAGCGGGGGATCGGCGATCATGCTGTCTTCGAGCAGGGTATTGAGCGCGGAGAAGCCTGTCAGATCCGCCAGTGCCTCGGTCAGAAACCCGGTTTGATCGACGCGAGCCACCAGACACGTGCCTTGCGTCAGGGCCACCTGCACCGCCGTCAGGTCGCGTGGGCCGCCCCGGTCGAGCGACAGGCGGGACAGGGCACGGTCGAGATCCGGTGTCTTGCGCAGGATGTCCCGCAGATCCTGGCGCAGCAGGGGATCCTCGACCAGAAGATCGACCGCATCCAGGCGTTTGTGGATCACGTCGAGCGCGCGGGAGGGGCTTGACAGCCGTTGTTCCAGCAGCCGCGCGCCGCCCGGGGTCACGGTTCGGTCGATGGATGCCAGCAAGGACCCGGCGCGCCCGCCCGACAGGGCATGTGTCAGTTCCAGATTGCGCCGGGTGGCGGCATCGATCTGCACGTTGCGCTCGATGCGGTCGCGTTGCGGGGGTTGCAAAAGCGGCAGCTGGCCTTTTTGCGTGATTTCGAGATAGTCGATCACCGCGCCCATCGCCGCGGTTTCTACCCGCTCGAATGCCCCGAAAGCCTCCAGCGTCGAGACCCCGAACAGGTTGCACAAACGCGTTTCGCCGCTTGTCGACTCGAAACTGGCCCGTCCCAGCGGCGTCGTTGGCACCGCCATGTCCGCTGCGATGTCGCGCAGGTCCGGCTCCAGGCTGTCGGGCAGCAAAAGCTCTGCCGGTCCGAGGCGCGCCAGTTCCGGGCCCAACCGGGCCCGGGTCAGCGGCATCACGTGAAACGCACCGGTCGAGATATCCGCCCAGGCCAGGGCCGCGTCGCCCCGCAGCTCGGCATAGGCGGCGAGAAAATTGTGGCGCCGCGCTTCCAAAAGCGCATCTTCGGTCAGGGTGCCCGGCGTGACCAGACGCACAACATCGCGTTTGACCACGGACTTGTAGCCCCGCTTTTTCGCTTCGGCGGGGCTTTCCAGCTGTTCGCCGACCGCCACGCGAAAACCTTTGCGGATCAGGGTCAGCAGATATCCTTCGGCGGCATGAACCGGCACGCCGCACATCGGGATGTCTTCGCCTTCATGTTTGCCGCGCTTGGTGAGCGCGATGTCCAGAGCCTCTGCGGCGGCAACCGCATCGTCAAAGAACATCTCGTAGAAATCGCCCATCCGGTAGAACAGCAGCGCATCCGCATGGGCGGCCTTGATCTCAAGATATTGCGCCATCATCGGCGTGACTGCGGCCAATGGATCCCCCGTTTCCTCGCATTTGGGCGACTGTACAAACGCCCGCCCGGCCCCGAAAGGCCGAAAACCGATACCGCGTTGAGGCGCCCGCCCCGCTGGGCTAAGACTGCCTCGGCTGTGAGGGGAGACGCGCTGGATATGAGCAGATTGAAATACACCCGCGAAGAGGCGCTGGCCTTCCACCTGGAGCCGCGCCCGGGCAAATGGGATATGGTTGCCTCGGTGCCGATGACGACGCAGCGCGATCTGTCGCTGGCCTATTCGCCCGGGGTCGCCGTGCCTTGCGAAGAAATCGCGCGCGACCCGGCCTTGGCCTATGACTACACCAACAAGGGCAACCTGGTGGCCGTGATCTCCAACGGCACGGCGGTGCTGGGGCTGGGCAATCTCGGCGGGCTGGGCGCAAAGCCGGTGATGGAGGGGAAGTCCATTCTCTTCAAGCGTTTCGCTGATGTGAACTCGATCGATATCGAGCTCGACACCGAGGATCCGGATGAATTCGTCAAAGCGGTTCGGCTGATGTCACCGACGTTCGGCGGGGTGAACCTGGAAGACATCAAGGCGCCGGAATGCTTCATCATCGAGCAGACGCTGAAGGAACAGCTCGACATCCCGGTGTTTCACGACGATCAGCACGGGACTGCCGTGATCTGTGCGGCGGGTCTGATCAATGCGCTGTATATTTCGGGCAAGAAGATCGAGGACGTGAAAATCGTGCTCAACGGGGCCGGTGCCGCGGGGATCGCCTGTCTGGAGCTCCTGAAATTCATGGGCGCGCGCTATGACAATTGCATCATGTGCGACACCAAGGGCGTGATCTATCAGGGTCGCACCGAGGGCATGAACCAGTGGAAATCGGCGCATGCGGTGAAAACGGTGCACCGGACGCTGGAAGACGCCATGGTCGGTGCGGATGTGTTCATCGGTGTCTCGGTCAAGGGTGCCGTCACGCAGGAGATGGTCCGCAGCATGGCCGACAATCCGGTGATCTTCGCCATGGCCAATCCGGACCCGGAGATCACGCCCGAAGAGGCGCACGAGGTTCGTGTCGATGCCATCGTAGCCACGGGCCGGTCGGATTATCCCAATCAGGTCAACAACGTGCTGGGCTTTCCCTATCTTTTCCGTGGGGCCCTGGACATCCATGCGCGGGCCATCAACGAAGAGATGAAGATCGCCTGTGCGCATGCTCTGGCGGCGCTGGCGCGCGAGGACGTGCCGGATGAGGTGGCGCTGGCCTATGGCACGGCGCTGAGTTTCGGGCGGGATTACATTATCCCGACACCTTTTGATCCGCGTCTCATTCACCGCATTCCACCGGCGGTGGCCAAGGCGGGGATGGATACCGGCGCTGCGCGCCGCCCGATCATCGATATGGAGGCCTACGAGGAGGGGCTGCGGCAACGCATGGACCCGACGGCCTCGATCCTACGCGGGCTGAATGCGCGCGCGCGCAAGGCGCAATCGCGGATGATCTTTGCCGAAGGCGACGATCCCCGGGTGTTGCGGGCGGCGGTGATGTATCAGCGCTCCGGTTTTGGCAAGGCTCTGGTGGTGGGCCGGTCCGAAGATGTGAAGGAAAAGCTGGAGGCCGCGGGTCTGGCGGATGCGGTGCGCGAGCTCGACGTGGTGAACGCCGCCAATACGCAACATCTGGAGACCTACAAGGCGTTTCTTTACGATCGGTTGCAGCGCAAGGGGTTTGACATGCAGGATGTGCACCGTCTGGCGGCGCGCGATCGGCATGTCTTTGCGGCGCTGATGCTGGCGCACGGGCACGGCGATGCGCTGGTCACCGGGGCGACGCGCAAGTCGGCCCATGTGCTGAACCTGATCAACCATGTCTTCGATGCGGATGCCCATCACGGTGCCGTGGGGGTCACGGCGCTCTTGCACAATGGCCGGATCGTTCTGGTGGCCGATACGCTGGTGCAGGAATGGCCCGAGCCCGAGGATCTGGCCACCATCGCCGAACGCGCGGCAGATGTGGCGCGGCATATGGGGCTGGAACCGCGCGTCGCCTTCGTGAGCTTTTCGACCTTCGGCTACCCGGTGTCGGAGCGCGCGGTCAAGATGCACCGGGCGCCGGCCGTTCTGGAACAGCGCGGTGTCTCGTTCGAGTTCGAAGGCGAGATGACGGTGGATGTGGCGCTGAATGCCGTGGCACAGTCGAAATACCCGTTTCAAAGGCTCACCGGCCCGGCCAACATCCTCGTTGTCCCGGCCCGTCATTCGGCCTCGATCTCGGTGAAACTGATGCAGGAAATGGCGGGCGCCACGGTGATCGGCCCGATTCTGTCGGGGGTGGGACAGTCGATTCAGATCGCCTCGACCGGATCGACCGCCAATGACGTGCTGAACATGGCGGTGATTGCCGCCAGCAAGATCGGTGCGGGCGCGTGACGATCTGGAACCTCGGCTCGATCAACGCCGATCTGGTCTATGCGGTTCCGCACCTGCCGGGGCCGGGCGAAACTCTGGCCGCCACAAGCCTGACCCGCGGGTTGGGCGGTAAGGGCGCGAATATGTCGGTTGCCGCTGCGCGGGCAGCGGCGCGGGTGGCGCATATTGGCGCTGTGGGCTCAGATGGGGCCTGGGCGGTCGAACGGCTCATGGAATATGGCGTGGACACACGGTTCATTGCGCAGGTGGGCCACCCGACGGGCCATGCGGTGATCACCGTGGATCCCGCCGGCGAAAACGCTATCACGATCCTGGGTGGCGCCAATCAGGCCGTGCCGGCTGAGCGTGTCGGGCAGGCGCTGTCGCAGGCTGCCGCCGGGGACATCTTTCTCACGCAGAATGAAACCAATGGGCAGGCCGAAGCCGCGCGCACCGCCCGGGATCTGGGGTTGCGCGTGGCCTATGCGGCCGCGCCTTTTGATGCTCAGGCTGTTCAAGCGCTCCTGCCATTTCTCGATCTGCTCATTCTGAACGAGGTCGAAGCCGAGCAGATGAGCGCAGCAACGGGTCTGGCGATCCCGGATCTGCCGGTGCAGGACAGTCTCGTCACGCTGGGTGCGCGCGGGTGCCGCTGGTATTCCATCGCCGGGCCGCGAGACTTTGCAGCCCACAAGGTCACCGCCGTGGATACGACCGGGGCCGGCGATACTTTTTCCGGGTATGTCGTGGCCGGTCTGGACCGCGGATTGCCGATGGCGCAGGCAATCTCACAAGCGATGCGCGCGGCCGCCATCATGGTGACGCGTCACGGCACAGCGGACGTGATCCCCGATCTCAAGGATGTGCAGGATACGATCCTCTGACCGCGATCTCAACCGGCGCCGGAAAATGCGAATTGCCCGGTCCGGAATTTTGTGAAAATTCCGGGTCCCGGCAGGTCCGTCGCGTCAGCCCCCGATGAAGGGCGCATCCTGGCCCCAGAGCGCTTCTACCGTCGCATCCCGTCTGCAGGCGGTGCGATAGGCCTTGTAGGCCTCGGCCTGCGATTTGGGTCCAAATCGCGTCAGCACCAGTTTGGACCCCTTGTAGTAATCCTGATGGTAGGCTTCGGCTTCGTAGAACGGTTTGAGATCCAGAACCGGCGTCACGATCTCCTGCCCCAGGTCGGCCTGCGCCTCAGCGATCATCCGTTCGGCCAGCGCCTTTTCCTCGGCATCACTCACGAAGATCGCCGTGCGATAGGCCGCGCCGCGATCACAGAACTGGCCGCCGTCGTCGGTCACATCCACCGAGCGCAGGAACAGATGCATCAGGTCTTCACGCGAGACCTGGGAGGGATCAAAGGTGATTTCGACGGCTTCGAAGTGACCGGTCCCGCCCTTCACAACCTGCTTGTAGGTCGGATTGGCCACTGTTCCTCCGGTAAAGCCCGAGACTGCGCCGGACACGCCTTTGACCTTTTCAAAGTCGGCTTCCACGCACCAGAAGCAACCTCCGGCAACTGTCAGCACTTCCATATCTCCAGCCCGCGCCGCATGGCCCGAAACCGCCCCGATTCCAATCGTTACGGCCAGCGCCGCCGCTTTCAGTGTGTCGATCATCCGCATAGGTCAGTCCTCCAACACGATCACATACCACGGTGCGCCCATGGCCACCAATGCTCAACCACCTGAAACGCGCGCTCACAACCCCTTGACCCACGGTGACCGTTTGGCCCACCTGTTGAAACCTGTCGCAGCCAAGAGAGCCGCCATGATCCCCATCGATGGAGCCCTTCTGTTGTCCATCGCCCCGCGTTTTGACGGGCGTGATGCGCTGGCGCAACGTCGCATCATCTACGCCCTGGCTGACCGGGTCTCTCCGGTCCTGTCGGAGTATGCCATCGACACACCCCTGCGGATGGCGCATTTCCTGGCGCAGATCACCCATGAATGCGCAGGGTTTCGCACCACACAGGAATTTGCCGACGGCACGGCTTATGAAGGACGCGAAGATCTGGGCAACACCGAGCCGGGCGACGGTCCGCGCTACAAGGGCCGCGGCCTGCTGCAACTGACCGGGCGGCACAATTACCGGCGGTATGGCGGGCTTCTGGCGCTGCCGCTCGAAGATCAGCCCGAGCGCGCGGCCGAACCGGTGACATCCCTCACCATTGCCTGCGCCTACTGGATCGATCACGACATCAACCCGCTGTGTGATGCCGACGATCTGCTGGGGGTCACGCGCAAGGTGAATGGGCGTCTGAATGGTCTGGAGGATCGCCAGGCCTGCCTCGCCCGGGCCAAACGCGCGCTCTATCCGCGCTGGGCGACGGCCATCGGGGCGGCCCAGACTGCCGGGCCCGTCCTTGGGCTGGGCGCCTTTGGGCCAGAAGTCGAACGTCTGCAACGCGCCCTGGCCGGTCGCGGCCTGCCCTTGCCAATCGATTCGGATTTCGGGCCCGCGACCCTTTTGGCCGTGCGCCACCTGCAGGTTGGCGCCGGGCTGACCACAGACGGGATCGTAGGGGCCGAAACCTGGCTTGCGCTGGGCATTCAGGCCCGCCTGCCATGAAACTTGCGATGTGGTCGGGGCCGCGCAACCTCTCCACGGCCATGATGTACAGCTTCGGGGCGCGGCGTGACTGCGCGGTCATCGATGAACCGTTCTATGCCGCCTATCTGGCGCAGACCGGTCTGGATCACCCGATGCGCGCGTCGATCCTGGCGGCCCAGCCCAACGATCCCGTCCAGGTGGCCCGCACCTTGTTGGGCGAAATCCCAGGGGGAAAACCCCACTGGTATCAGAAACATATGACCCATCACATGATCCCGGGCCTGCCGCGGGACTGGATGGCGGACGTCGTGAACGTGTTTCTGATCCGCCATCCCGCGCGGGTGGTGGCGAGCTATGCGAAGAAACGCGAAGCGCCAACGCTCGACGATCTGGGCTTTCCCCAACAGGTCGCGCTGCTGGAACATGTCTGCGCGCTGGGTCAAAGACCGGTCATTCTCGACAGCGCCGATATCCGCGCGGACCCGGAGACCGCGCTGTCTGGTCTGTGTCAGGCGATTGGCCTGCCGTGGGATCCGGCGATGTTGCGCTGGCCCGCCGGCGGTCACCTGGACGATGGGGCCTGGGCGGCGCATTGGTATGGTGCCGTGCATCGCTCGACCGGGTTTGACGGTGCAGAGGGGCCTTTGCCACGCCTGACAGGGGCTTATGGCGCGCTGGCCGAAGCGGCCCTGCCCCATTACGAAACGCTCAGGTCATTCGCGGCGCACCGCCGCCAGAAAGAAGCCGAGTGAGCCCAGGATCGTGAACGCCAGCCCCATGATGCCGAGCGCAATGCCCAGCCCGTACAGATTGACCGTCCCCGGGACCAGAACATACGCGTAGTCGCGGTGATAGAGCACCTCGACGGTCTCACCCACGTCCCAATCATATGCGCCGGACCCAAAGCGGGTCTGGGTGTTGCGGGTTTCGCCCGTCGGGTCCTTGATCCGCAGCCGGGGCCAATAGCTGCAGCCGTCGTCATCACAGCTCACCGGATTGTCGATCACTTCGCCGGTGACCGGCGCGGCATTGTGCAGGAAATCACGTGTGCTCAGCACGTTCTGGCCGGCAAAGACCAGCAGACCCAGGCCGGCCAAAACGAAGAACAACGTGCCTGCCGCCATCGCCTTGTTGATCCTGATGCGGCGGGACATCGGCTCACCCCATCCGGCGGTTCCGCGCGGCCAGAAGCTTAAGCCGCAGCGCGTTGAGCTGGATGAAGCCTTGTGCGTCTTTCTGATCATAGGCGCCGGCGTCGTCTTCAAACGTCACGTGCGCTTCGGAATACAGGCTGTGATCGGACCATCGGCCGACGCAGGTGGCCGCCCCCTTATAAAGCTTCAGCCGCACGGTCCCTGTCACATGCTCCTGGCTTTTGTCGATCGCGGCCTGCAGCATCTCGCGTTCGGGCGAGAACCAGAACCCGTTGTAGATCAGTTCGGCATAGCGCGGCATGAGCGAGTCCTTCAGATGCCCTGCGCCGCTGTCGAGCGTGATCTGTTCGATGCCGCGATGTGCCTCCAGCAGAACCGTGCCGCCCGGTGTTTCGTAGATCCCGCGGGATTTCATGCCGACAAAACGGTTCTCGACAAAATCGAGCCGTCCGATCCCGTGCTTGCCGCCAATCTCGTTCAGTCTGGTCAGGATCGTCGCGGGGGAGAGCGCCTCGCCGTTGATCGACACCGCGTCCCCTTTTTCAAACCCAACCTCGATGAACTCCGGCGTATCCGGCGCGGCTTCGGGGGCGACGGTGCGCTGGTAGACATAATCGGGCGCGGGCTCGGCCGGGTCTTCCAGAACCTTGCCTTCGGATGAGGTGTGCAGCAGGTTGGCATCGACCGAAAATGGCGCTTCTCCGCGCTTGTCCTTGGCGATCGGAATCTGGTTTTGCTCAGCAAAATCAATCAGCCTGGTCCGCGAGGTCAGATCCCATTCGCGCCAGGGCGCGATCACCTTGATGTCCGGGTTGAGCGCATAGGCGCTCAGTTCAAAGCGCACCTGATCGTTGCCTTTGCCGGTCGCACCATGGGCCACCGCGTCGGCGCCTTCGGCGGCGGCGATCTCGACCAGACGTTTGGAAATCAACGGCCGGGCGACAGAGGTGCCCAACAGGTAGAGCCCCTCGTAAACCGCATTGGCCCGGAACATCGGAAAGACGAAATCGCGCACGAATTCCTCGCGCAGATCCTCGATG
>JBCDEC010000083.1:0-17110 GCA_039179965.1 Pseudomonadota bacterium | reverse complement strand
TTGGGGGGGGGTAACACCCGGGCTGGGGGTAACCCCCCCCCAACCCCCCCCCCACGTTGTGGGGGGGGTATACCCCCGCCGCCCGTCACCTGGCAAATTCCTTGGCCACGCCTGCCCAGAGCGCTCAAAACGAATTGGCGAATGGGGCGCCGCGCGCTAAGCCAGTGCCATGCGAGGCAATGTAGACATCGGGCGCCCCGGTTCGGGCAAAGGCAGTCTGACGCGGGCGCGGCGACGCTGCCTGTCCAGTGACGAGATGCACGCCCTTCCCGGGAAACCGGTTCGGGTGGATCGCCCCAGGAGCAAGACATCCTACATAGCATCCCACACTATCTCCCGCGACCTCCCGGTCTTTGAAGACCGACGTGTCGGCGCAGATAGAAGCGGAGTGTCGCGCGCGGATTTTCCGAACTGCTTCGACGTGCCTGCCGCTCCAAACATCCAGCCCGGCTTGCGCCGCACGTCCGCAACCAGGGGCCAAGTGCGCCCGTGCCTGCCCATCCTACGCACAGGCTCTCCCTGCGACCGGGATGCCTGGGACCGGGATGCCTGGGACCGGGATGCCTGCCAATGATCTGGTCATTCTTCTACCGGCGCGCACCGCAGGCGCCCATCCAGCGCGCTCCCAAATCTCACCCACACCGGGCCCGGCACACCCCTCGATGTCTCGCCGCTCAAGGCGACCGCGCATCGCCACCGGCCCGCCTTGTCGATTCATCCCAAACCGTGGAGTGCGACCCATGACAGGCACCGGCACCAAGCCTCGTCTCAGTGAGACCCCAACCCTGCACGAGGGGGCACAGGCGATCGATTGCACCCTCGGTGCCTGGACAGAAGTCGGGCGCAACACGGTCCTGCGCGAGGTGGAGATGGGCGACTATTCCTATATCGTGCAGGATTGCCACGTGGTGTGGACGACGATCGGCAAATACTGCTCCATCGCCATGGGAGCCCGTATAAATCCCGGCAATCACCCCACCTGGCGGGTGTGTCAGCACCACGCGGTCTATCGCGCGCAAGCCTATGGAATGGGTGCGGACGATGCGGATTTCTTCGCGTGGCGCAAGAAGAACTGGGTGACCATCGGCCACGACGTCTGGATCGGGCACGGCGTCACGATCACGGCCGGGGTAAACATCGGGACCGGAGCGGTTATCGGGGCCGGGGCGGTCGTCACGCGCGATGTCGCCGACTACACCGTGGTCGGCGGCGTACCCGCACGTCCGCTCAAACGGCGGTTCACCGAAACGCAGGCCGACCGGCTGTTGCGTCTGGCGTGGTGGGACTGGCCGCGCGACCGTTTTATCGCCGCCTTGCCCGATATCCGCGCGCTTAGTGTCGATCAATTCCTGGATGCCTACGAAGACGCATGAGCGATCCGTCCTCACATGACGCCGCGCCCGACGCCGCGCCGCAGCCCGCGCCACCACCGGTATCGCGGGCGGAGAAACGCCCGCACCGCCCGCCCTCCTCGCCACGCAAGCGCAAGGTGGTCGACGGCGGGTTCCTTCTGCTCTGCGCTCTGACCGTCGGCGCAGGCCTTGCCGTTGGCATGCGCGAAGGCTGGGCCCGGCTGGCCAGCATCTCCGGCGATGGGTTGCTCTTTGTGGCAGCGCTTTTGCCTAAGATCCTCTGTGGCGTCTTTGTTGCTTCGGCTCTGCCCGTTTTGCTGCCACGCGAGAAAGTGGCGGGATGGATCGGGCCGGACAGCGGGCTCAAAGGCCTGATCTACGCGGCGATCGCGGGCGCCATCATTCCCGGTGGACCAATGATGACATTCCCGCTCGCCGCCGGAATGCTGCTGGCTGGCGCCGATCTGGCGGCGGCGATCACCTGTATCACGGCCTGGAGCCTCTTTGGCCTCAACCGGACATTGATCTGGGAACTGTCCTTTCTGCACGCAGACCTTGTGGCTTTGCGGGTGCTGATTGCCTTGCCCATGCCGATTCTGGTGGGGCTCCTGGTGCGGCGCGTGACATGAACATTCTGATCGGGTCCATCCTATTGCTGGCCCTCGCGGCCTGGTTCTATGCAAAACTGGGCAAGGACAGACGTCCCGAAGCCTTTGCAGCCACCAGGGACACGCTGGCCTTCACCCTGCCCCGGATCGTCGTGGCCCTCATCGGCGCGGGGCTCTTTGCCGAACTGCTGCCCGATGAGCGGGTCGAGGCGCTGTTCGGGCGCGAAGGAGGCTGGGCCGGGATCGGGCTGGCCACAGTCCTCGGCCCGCTGACCCCCGGGGGCGCTTTTGTCAGTTTTGCGATTGGCGCGGCCGCGCTGAAGGCCGGCGCAAGCGTGCCCGCCGTCCTCACCTATGTGACAGCCTGGTCGCTCTTTTCTGTCACGAAACTGCTCACCTACGAAATGCCGATCATGACCGCGCGGGTCATGTGGCTGCGCGTGGCGCTCTCCTGGCCCATTCCGTTCTTGGTGGGCGCCGTGTCGCTATACCTTCTCTGACCCGCCCCCGCCCCGGAAGATTGGCGACAGCGACGGCAAAACGGGCCGCGAGAGAAGTCCACAGAGGCGGTTGACCCCGGCCGGCGCGCCGTTGCGCAGGAAGGTGGACGGGGCCGTTCAAGCGGGATGCGGCCAGAGGGGCTGCGAACGTGCCAAACGGCTCCGCACCCAGGCCCTAGCCACAGCGCGGGATCGCCCGAAACGCCGGGCGGCCTGCCACCCAGGTCTCCCGGATCCGCGGTATGCCGCCTTCCGGCCAGTCCAGAAGCACCAGATCGGCGCGCAGTCCGCGTGCCAGACGGCCCCGGTCGGCCAGGCCCATGGCGCGGGCGGGACCGGAGGACACCAGCTTCCACAGATCGTGGCGCGGTGCGCGTTTTTCGGTGTCAAGCCGCGCCACCCCCGCCAGCATCGAGGGATAGAAATAGTCGGAGGCCAGAGCATCGCAAAGCCCCGCTTCCACCATGTCTCCGGCCCCGAGCGAGCCGATGTGACTGCCGCCCCGCACCGCATTTGGCGCGCCAAAGGCGATCAGGTCCCCTTCTCTGCGCGCGGCCTCCGCGACTGGTTGCGTCATCGGAAACTCGGCCACCGGCGCGCCAATGCCACGATAGTAACTGCGCGCTTCGACGCGCGTGTCGTCGTGACTGAGCATCGGCGCATTGTGCGTCCGGCCCAAGTCCGCCACCCGCGCGATCATTTCGGGCACCTCGGCGCGCCGGTCCCAGATCCGCGACAGCAGCGCAAGATAGGCCTCGTCTGACAGCCCTGCGCGTTCGGCATTCTTGGCGCAGCGCTGCTTCATCCGGTCGTCATCCAGCGCGGCCACCGCAAAATCCGGAGATTGCTCAAAGTCGCGCGCCTGGATCGGCAGATCGAACGCGCGCATCGCCATGGATGTGTGATCGTTAAAGGCAATGGAGGGCGTGAAGGGGCCACCCATCGCCTCTTCCATCACTGGCAGCGCCTCAAAGGCGAAGGTCTCCCAGCGCAGTTGAATGCGGTTCTCCACCAGAAGATGCGGCGCCAGGGACTTCAGCGCCCGGATCATCGACAAGCCCCGGTTGACGTCTCTCAGTCCGGGCTCCCACCCCAGAGTGAGCGCATGATAGGCCGTTGCGATGCCATTGGCCGCCAGTTGCCGATCCGTATCGATCATTGCGGCATCTATGGGAAAAAACACATTTGGACGCGGCATCACCTGGCGTTCGAAGGCATCGCCGTGAATGTCGATCAGCGCCGGGGCCAGAACATGACCGCTGGCATCAACCATCATCTTTCCCGTCAGATCGGTCCCGATCTCGACGATCCGGCCGTCTTCTATCCGCAGATCCCCTGCGGTTATGCCATCCGCCAGGATCAGTTCGGCGCCTTTGAAAATCATGTTCTCGTCTCCAGACGCGCCCCGATTGCATCCACACACCGCGCTTGACCGGTCATCACAAGCACTGGTCGAGCGTCGTCCAATCCCCTCAACCGGGTTTGCGATACGCAGAGCCTTTTTGTGTGACACAGGCATGACGAAGACTGTCTTCGGTGAGGTAGCAACCGCTTGTCCTTTGGTCAACGCCGCGCGGGCGCTGGTCACAGGGTCCGTCTCTGTGTCCCTGTCCGGTGCAGTCGCTGGCCCAAGGCAGCGACGACGGCCGGGCGCCGGCGCGCAGGGCAGATCCCGCCCCACAGCGCGCCTGCTGCAGGGCCGCTTTCCGCGCAACGCGACCAGGCCCGTCAAGCCTGGCGGCTGGTCTTGGTGCGGCCTGGATCCGTGCGACCAAAATGCGCAGTCCTGGCCGCATCGCGGACCCGAAGGCACGCATCTCGTCTCACTCACGACGACGGCATTGTCATGGACGGGGCCGGTGTGCGATGGGCGGGCCAGCAGGTCAGAGCGGAGAAGTCTTGATGCGTCCTATTCTCACAACCACGGTCGATCAGCTGGACAGGCCCAGCCAGGATGACCGGGCGGAGGCAAAAGCCAAAGGCGGAGATCGCGCGGCCCATGACGCGATGCTGGCGCGCTGGCCCTGCCTGAACACGTTGGAACTGGCGCAACCGTCTGCCGCTCTGCCCGCGCCATCGGAACTGACAGTCTGCGCCTGGAATATCGAGCGCTGCAAACGCGTCGAGGACAGCGCCGCGCTTTTGCGTGCAGCGGGCGCCGATGTGGTGCTGGCCACCGAAATGGATCTAGGCATGGCCCGGTCTTCGCAGCGGCACACGACCCGTGATCTCGCCCAAGCTCTGGGAATGGGGTACATCTACGGCACCGAGTTTGTCGAACTGGGCACCGGCGATCCCTTTGAGACCAAGGACTTTGGGGCGGTGCCCAATGAGGTCGGTCTGCATGGCAATGCCATCCTGTCGCGCTTTCCGCTGGAGCGGGCCTGCCTGATCCCGCTGGATGACGGCGGCCTGTGGTATGTGACACCGCCCAAGGGCGACGGGCAGCATCGGGTTGGCGGGCGGATGGCCATGGCGGCGCAGATCCGGACGGGGCGCGGCCCGCTGACCCTGGTCGCCGCGCATTACGAAAGCGAAAGCGATCCGGCGCTTCGCGCGGCGCAAACGGAGGTGTTGCTGGCGGCCCTTTCCGCAAGATACGGCGACGGACCGGCGGTGATCGGAGGCGATCTGAACACCAGTCAGCTGGCCGACGGGCACCGCACCGGTGCCGAGATCATTGCCGCTCCGGACCAGGTCGAACCCAGCTTCACCCATTTTGCCGCCGCAGGCTTTGACTGGCGCGGGGCGATGACAGGGGGCTTTACCACCCGCGTGCCGCCCCAACGCACCGCACGGTACCCGCTGATGATCCTGGACTGGTTGATGGTCCGCTCCGTGGCCCCCGTTGCCCCGCGGATCTGGCCCGCCGTGTCGGCGGCCGGTCACTATCTGTCCGATCATGAACTGCTGTCGGTGCGGATCGTGCCATGAGTGGCGCGGCACCCAAACGCGTTGCCCATCGCGGCGGCGCGCGCGGCCGGTCTGGAGGTCATGGCCTATTCCGAAAGCGCGGCCCCGCAGGTGTTCCGGCAGATGATCGATCTGGGCATCGACTATATCAATCATGACCATCTTGACGTCACGGCCGCTCTGCTGGCGCCACCGCCCTGAGGTCACGCCGCAAGGCCGCCGTTGCGCCGGGGTATTTTCAAAAAGAAAGAAGCAGCAGGGGGATCTGCTGCCCTGAAGGTCGCACAGTGTGGGCGCGGCGCGGTGTTGGCGATGCGCCATAGCCCTACCGTGCGCTGTGTCGGCCAAGCGCGGCGCTGGTTAAGTGGAGTGTCTGCTCTGCGCGGCGGCGACCAAGTACACTGTCCGCCACTCGCAGTGCCTGCCCTATGCGGTGTCGGCCATCCGCAGTGTCGGTTAGGCGCAGTGCCGGTTAGGTGCAGTGCCGGTTAGGCGCGGCGGCGCCGGCCTCCGGAGCGTCCGCGACGTCCGCCCTGGGGTTCGCCATCGGCCGACGGGGGCTTGTTGAAGGCGATCCAGTCGGCGCCATGCGCGTCGCGGTCGCTGAGCAGGTTGGCCGCGCGGATGGCCTCCATCTCCTTGCCCGGACGGGCTTTGGTGGAGCCAAGCCCGAAGAGCGTGACAAAGGTTTCGTCATCCATGCCCTCGGGCAGGATCAGACCCGCCTCGGCCACCTGGGCTTTCTTTTCAGCAATCTTCTTCTGGCTGACCGGAAGGGCCACCGGGTTCATGATGGCAGAGGTCATGCCGGCCCCCATGGCCATCGGCAGGAACGCATTGTTGATGCCGTGCCGGTTGGGCAGACCGAACGAGATGTTGGACGCGCCGCAGGTGGTGTTCACGCCCAGTTCTTCGCGCAACCGGCGCACCAGCGTGAAGACCTGGTGGCCCGCCGTGGCCATGGCGCCGATCGGCATGACAAGCGGATCCACCACGATGTCGTGGGGCGGGATGCCATAATCCGCCGCGCGGTCGACGATTGTCTTGGCCACTGCAAAGCGCACGTCGGGATCCTCGGAAATCCCGGTGTCATCGTTTGAGATCGCCACCACGGGCACATTGTATTTTTTGACCAGCGGCAGGATCTGTTCCATCCGCTCTTCTTCCCCGGTGACCGAATTGAGCAGCGGGCGGCCTTCGCAGACCTCGAGCCCGGCTTCGAGCGCGCCGGGCACCGAACTGTCGATGCACAGCGGCACATCGACCAGGGATTGCACCAGCTTGAGGATATCGACCATCAGCGGTGGTTCGGTTTCGTTCGGATTGGGATTGGAGTTGTAGACCACGCCGGCATTGATGTCGAGCACCGTGGCACCGGCCGCCACCTGGGCGAGCGCATCCTTCTCCACGGTCGAAAAATCCCCCGCCTCCAGTTCGGCGGCCAGTTTCTTGCGGCCCGTGGGATTGATCCGCTCGCCGATGACGCAGAACGGCTGATCAAAGCCGATAATCGCAGTCTTGGTTTTGGATTCGACGATGGTGCGGGTCATGTGTCGGCCTTTCTGTGGCGGAACGCCAGGATCTGCTCCAGGCGCGGGTCGGTAAAATCAATGAGGGTCTCGTGCGCGCCAGCGGCGCTGAGCGCATCATGCCCGGCGCTGGAGAGAATGCCCACCGTATAGGCGCCCGAGGCGCGGGCCGCACGGGTGCCCGAAGGGCTGTCTTCGAAGGCCAGGCAGGCATCAGGCCGGGCGGACAGCGCCTCCATCGCGGCAATGTAGGGTTCGGGATCGGGTTTTGCACGCGTGCAGTCTTCGCCGATGATCAGCACGTCGAAGGCGTCGCGCAGACCGATCGCCTGCAGCATGTGTTCGGCATTGGCGCGCGGGGCGTTGGTGACAACCGCCAGGCCCCAGCCACCCGCCAGCGCCCGGTCGATCAGCGCCGCGGCGCCGGGCATCGCCGGGACGTCCCCGCTTAGGCGTGCGCGAAACCGGTCTTCCTTTTCGCGGCCGAGGCGCTCCGCATCCACGTCCGGAAAGAACTCCGGCAAGAAATCGACGTTCCGGCGCCCGTGGATCTGGTCAAAATACTGGTCCATCGTGAGGGTTCGGCCACGTTCCAAAAAGATCTCCGCGAAGATCTCATAATGCAGGGCGTCCGAATGGAGAAGGGTACCGTCGAGGTCGAATAACAGCGCCGGCATTACCCGGTTTGCGCCGCCGGAACAGCCGTGTGTCCGCCGTTGTCGATCGCCCAGGTGGCATTGGCGCGAATCCCGCCCAACGGGAAGAAGTGCACCTGATCGATGGCAAAATCCGGATTGGCCGCCTTGTGTGCGGCGAGGGCTGCGATCACATCGGAGGGTTCGTAGGGCATGACCAGTTTGGTGACGTCCATGGCGCGCTTTTGCAGGACCTTGAGCGAGGGACCGACGCCGCAGGCAATCGCAAACTTGATCAGCGTCTGCAGTTTGGCCGGCCCGGCAATGCCAATATGGATCGGCAAGTCGATGCCCGCGCCTTTGACCGCGCTGGCCCAGTCGATGATCGGTTCGGGATCGAAGGAGAATTGCGTGACGATGGCCATGCTGGCATCGCTGCGCTGCGCAAAGTCATGTTTCCAGCGCAGCGCTTCTTCGACGTTGGCCAGACTGCCGTCCGGATCGATGTCCCGGTTGCCCTCCGGATGGCCGGCAACATGCAGCCGGGTGAAGCCGGCGCGATCAAAGGCGCCGGTCTCGAGCAATTGCATCGAGCTGTGGAAATCGCCTTGCGGTTGCGCCACGCCACCGGCCAGCAACAGTGCCTGCGACACGCCGGCCTCACCCTGATAGCGGGCGATCCAGTCTTCGAGCGTGGCGGAATCGCGGATGATCCGTGCCGGAAAATGAGGCATCACCTGAAAGCCGTCGGCGGAAAGCCGCCGAGCGGTCGACACCATCTCATCGATCGGCGTGCCGTCGATATGGGCGACATAGACCCGGGTACCGGCGGGGAGCAGGGCGCGAAAATCCTCGACCTTGGCGGCAGTGCGGGGCATCACCTCAATCGAGTAATTCTCCAGAAAGCGTTCGACGTGAGGATGGGCCGGGCGCATCGACCGCCCGTTGGCCCGCGTCGCGCGGCCCGCGTCTTTGCGAAAGTTCAACAGCGACATAGCCGACTCCTCTGGCCATTCGGGGCTCTCGCCCTTGTCAAAGATCGGGGCGGTCGCCCCGGTGATCACTCCTGAGCCGAGGCCCAACCATCGTTTTCAATCAACGCGCGCATTCGCGTGCTGTCGTATTCCGTCTCCAACCGGACCGCTTCGGCTTCTGCCACCGTTTCCGGTGTGCCGTCGACAGAATATGTGGGCGCCTTGCGCCATTCTGCCAAGTAATCATCGGTTCCGGCCATGCCGGATTTCATTGCCGCCCGGTCAATGGCCTGTTCGAAACGTTCTGCCAGAGGCCGTTTCGTGCCACGCCGACCCTTGCCGACGATCACCTGCGCCGGGATATCCCTCCAGTACACGATGGTTACGTCAGGCATTGCGATTCCTTTACTTTGGACCTGTTTAGGCCAGGCTGCCGCGCGGAAGCGGTTCGATTTCGACCACAAATCGGACACCAGCGACGCCGTCAAGCGGTTGGCTGGTTCAATCGCGCAAGCCCCGCTCGTACACGGCAAATTGCCGATGGATCCGGCAGGTCCTCTGCCCCGCGCACGCACTTTGATGCGCGATGATCCGGCCCCCGCGACAGACCGGCCACAGCGCGAACAGGATGCGGGCCGGAGGGGTGTTGCGTGCTTGACAGGTGGTTCAGCAAACTTGCGCGATGGCGCGGGGCCGCTTATGCTTTTCTCAACACGAAATCGGAGGGCGTGACCATGGCGCCCAAGCGTCCCAAAGGTGCGGGCGCGTTCCCGCAACCGGTCGAGAGCCCTGCGCCGAATCCGCCCGACCAGTGCGACCTGTATGCCGCGCTGGATCTGGGCACCAACTCGTGCCGCATGCTGGTGGCTCAACCCAAAGGGTCGGGCTTCCATGTGGTCGACAGTTTCTCGAAATCGGTCCAGCTCGGCACCGGGCTGGAGCGCTCCGGACGCCTGTCGCGCGCGTCCATGGCGCGCACCCTTCAAGCCCTGCGGATCTGTCAGCAAAAGCTCAAACGCAACCGTGTACGGCGGATGCGGCTGGTGGCGACCGAAGCCTGCCGTCGCGCCAAGAACGCCGGCGACTTCATCGCGCAGGTCAAGCGTGAAACCGGTCTGAAGCTTGAGATCATTCCGCCCGAAGAAGAGGCCCGCCTTGCGGTGATCTCCTGCGCGCCGCTGGTTTCGACGCGCACCGAACAATTGCTTGTCGTGGATATCGGCGGCGGCTCGACAGAGCTTGTGTGGATCGACATTTCTTCGGTCCCGCGCCGCGACCGGCCGGCGGCGATCATGCGGCTTCATGCCGGGTTTCACCCGCCGGAAAGCCCCTTCCCGGCCGCCAAGGTTGTTGACTGGATTTCGGTACCTCTGGGCGTGGCCACCTTGCGCGATCAATTTGGAGATGTCGAAGACGATGCCGCGCGCTTTGCGCTGATGAGCTGGTTCTTTGAGGAGAATCTCGCCGAGTTTGCCCCTTACAAGGACGAGCAGACCCGGGAGGGGTTTCAGATCGTGGGCACCTCGGGCACCGTCACAACCGTGGCGGCCTCGCATCTCGGGCTCAAGCGCTACGACCGGACCAAGGTCGACGGGCTGCGCATGACATCGGATCAGATCGACAAGGTGATCCGCTCGTATCTGGAGCTCGGTCCGTCAGGGCGGCGCCATGATCCCCGGATAGGCGAAGATCGCCATGCCTTGATCATGTCGGGCTCGGCGATCCTGCAGGCGCTGCTGCGGTGCTGGCCGACGGACCGGCTATCGGTCGCGGACCGGGGTCTGCGCGAAGGGCTGCTTTACGCACAGATGTCGGCTGACGGTGTGCTGGAAGACGGCCCCTTCTGAGCCCTCTTGCCGCGCGGGCGGGTTGGGCATAGCTCGTGTATGCAGCGAACGCGGGCTTTGCGCTCTGAACAAGGACGGTCCAATGGCCAAAAAACCCACCGGCACATCCTCGGGAAAGACTTCGGGGCGTGGCCAGCGTGACCTGACGGTCAAGGTCAAGACCGCGCGCGGGCGCAAGCTGTCGTCGACGCGCTGGCTGCAGCGTCAATTGAATGATCCATACGTGAAACGCGCACAGGCGGACGGCTATCGCGGGCGGGCCGCCTACAAGATCCTTGAGCTGGACGACAAATACCGCTTTCTGGTGCCCGGCGCCCGTGTGGTGGATCTGGGCTGCGCGCCGGGCGGGTGGTGTCAGGTGTCGGTGAAGCGGGTGAATGCCCTTGGGGACAAACCGGGCAAGGCCGTGGGGCGTGTCCTAGGGATCGATCTGCAGGAGGTCGAGCCGATCGCCGGGGCCGAGCTTTACCAGCTGGATTTCATGGAAGACGATGCTGACGCGCAGGTCAAAGACTGGCTTGGCGGTCCGGCGGATGTGGTGATGTCGGACATGGCGGCGTCCTCGTCCGGGCACAAGCAGACCGATCATCTGCGCATCATTGCGCTGTGTGAAGCGGCCGCCTATTTCGCCTTTGACGTTCTGGAGCCGGGCGGGACCTTTGTTGCGAAGGTGCTCGCGGGGGGCGCGGAAGGCGCGCTCCAGAAGATCCTGAAGCAAAAGTTCGAAAAAGTCGCAAACGTGAAACCGCCGGCATCACGGGCGGACAGTTCTGAAAAGTTCGTTGTGGCCACAAAATTCCGGGGTCACGAGCCGGCGCAGGAGGATTTGTGAGTATTTCTTCCAAGAAGAAGACAGGGACTCAGCGCGGGATCTGACGGTCGAGCGCCTTGAGACCGGGGTCGTCGGGCAAACTGCCCAGGGCCTCGTCCAGTATGGCACGCGCGGCGTCTGTGCCTTCCGTGGCTTCGGCAATGCGCACCATCATGACCCAGGCGTCCCCGCGCTGCGGATCCATGTCCACAACCTGACGGAACGCGGCACTGGCGGCCGGGAAATTGCGTTGCGTGAGCGCGAGGCCAGCCAGCACGAGGTGGGTTTCGGGATAGTCCAGCCGCGCGGAGAGCGTGCGCTGCCACTCTTCCAGCCCGGCGCGCAGCAGGGCCTGTTGCGAGCGGCTGAGCCCCTGCGGCACGAGATCCAGAAGCGCGCGCGCCGTTGCAATGCGCACCGAGCGCAGCGGATCGGACAGAAGCGGCATCAGACGGCTCAGGCGCACTTGCTGCGGCGCGCCCGTCTGCAGACGGGCCGCGGCGGCGCGCACCAGCGGGTCCGGATCACGCAGCAGCGGTGCGGCGCGCTCTGGCAGATCGGACAGCGTGCTGCTCGCCAGCATGTCCGCCGCAGTGGCACGCACAATGCCCGGCTGATCCGTGTCCAGCGCCAGGCTCAGGAGCGCGTCGCCCGCCGCCTGAAGGTCCGCGCGGCCCGCCGCAAGCGTGTCCCCGAAATGCGGGCCGCGATGGCGGCTGTCGGGAAAGCGGTTGTCGATCTCTGCCGCCGCCCAGGCCTGGGTTTGATCCTGATGACAATCGGTGCAGGCGTCCGGTGCGCCGATCCGGTCGCCGAGATCCGGGCGCGGCACGCGGAACGAGTGGTCGCGCCGCCAGTCAACGCCCATGTAGGCGCGCTCGGCCATGTGACAGCTGACACATTGCGCGCCCTCGCTGCCGGTTGGATGGAAGTGATGCGCCGGGTCGTCATAGACCGCCTTGCGCAAGGTCGGGAAGGCCCCGTTGCCCGCCTCGGAATGGCACTGCGTGCACAAGCCGTTGCCCTCGGCCAGCAGCTGCGCGCTATGGGGATCATGGCAATTGGCGCAACCCACGCCCCGGGCATACATTTTTGATTGCAGGAACGAGCCGTAGACATAGACTTCGTCAAGGATCTGACCGTCTGCCTCGTACAAGCCTGGCCGCAAAAGGGCCAGGTTGTAGCTGTCGTGATAGGGTGTGCCGGGCAGCGGATTGCCATCTCGCATCGGCTCGCGCCGCGAATGGCAGCCCGCGCATTGGTCGGCATATCCGGCGGCGTCCTCGGCGTCGAATGTCATGGAAAAGCCAAAGGCGTCTAGATCCGGGTCAGCGACCTCGGTGCCCTCGGCCCAGGCCAGATGGGCTGCGCCAGGGCCGTGACAGGCCTCGCATCCCACGCCGATTTCTGCCTGCACAGAGCGATAGCGATCGGTTTGCGGCCCGTAGTTCCGGCGGTAGCCCGTCGCGTGGCATTCTGCGCAGCGCGCGTTCCAGTTCTTGTATGGCCCGCTCCAGTGCAGACCGTCGAAGGGCGGCAGATCCTGATCCGGGTAAAGATGATACCACCGGGAGTCATCTACATCCCAGACCACATCGAAGCTTTGCAAACGGCCTGGCTCGGTTTCCACCAGATATTGCTGGAGCGGCGCCACCCCGACGATCGAATGGATGTCATAATCGGTGATGACGCCATCTGTCTCGGTCACCGTGACCGCATACCCGCCGTCCGAGATCCGGAACCGGGCCGACATATCGCCCAGCTCAAACCCTGTCCCGTCGAAGTCGGCCAGCATGTTCGCCGGATCCGGCGCGGTCCAGGCGAGGGCGTGATGGGACGTGGACCAGGCCTCGGCAATCTCGGCGTGACACTCGACACAGGCCGCGCTGCCGACATAGTCGGGCGCCGCCATGACGTGAAACGGCCAGAGCGCCAGAGCCAACAGAACCAGAGCTTTGCGCATCAGCAGGCCTTCCCCAACGCTATCCTCCTACTGGCTATCATACTCCGGCCGAGGTTCAACGGGGTCTGCAGAATAGAGCCAGTCGCCGAGTGCGGCATTGAACGCCGCGCCGAAGATCAGGATCATCGCCATCAGGTATAGGAAGATCAGCGCTGACATGGCCCCGGCCAGACCCGCATAGGTGGCCGAATAGCTTGCGAAGTCGGCGACGTAGATGGAAAACCCGGTGGCCGCCAGTTCCCAAACCAGAACCGTGAGCACGACGCCGGGCCAGACCTTGATCGGATGTGTGAACGGGCCCGTCAGCCAGGCGTGACAGGCCGTCACCGCCAGATAGGCAATCACGCCGCCCACCAGGATCCGCATGATCCGGCTGTCAAACACCAGGTCATACACCTTGGGCAGGCTGACATTGACGAAGTTGAAATAGAGCGGCAATGCCACCGCGAGAAAGGCAAGAACCATGACAAGAACGGCACCGGCCAGAACAAAGGCCAGACAGATCAGCCGGTGCAGCCAGAAGGGGCGCGTGTCCTCTTCGTGGTAGGCTGCTGTCATCGCCACTCGGATGGCGTTGACACCGTTTGATGCGAACAGCAAGGTCAGAACCCCGCCAATGGACAAAAGCCGCGTGGGGTCATTGTTGGCCACCGCGTGCAATTCCTGCGCCAGAGGTTTCGAGACGGCCTCGGGCCACCCGCCCATGGTGAGCTGGATCAGCTCATCGACATCGATGTTGCTGGCAAACTGTCCGGTCAGCGCCACGATGAAGAGAATAAAGGGAAACAGCGCCAACATCATCGACATGGCCACATGGCTGGCCATGATCCAGCCGCTCTTCTCCTGGAACCGCAAAAAGGCATTTATCGGTACTCGGATCATTCAGGTCCTCTCCGCTTGGACAAGTGGTTGGCGCGCGCTCCGCGGGGCTACGGGCTGTGACGCCCGGCCCACAACGTTCGACCCATTCGCGCCGCGCAGATTGAGACTTCGGTTCAGGCAAGGCATGGTCATCCATACCAAAGCGGAGGCTCGGATGCGGAGCAAATCGGATCTTGAAGCAGAAGTAGACGCGCTTCGGCAACAGCTTGCGGCCCTGCGCGCCGGCACCAAAGACGCGGCCGAGGCCGTCACATCGCGCGTCAAGGACGGTATCGATCACGCGATCGACACAGGCGCCGGGCGCGCGCAGGCCGCCTTTCATGCCGGGACCGATCAGGCCCACCATCTGGTCGAGGACGCCGCAGCCCGGGCCGTGGACGCAGAAGAAGCGCTGGTCAGCCTGGTGCGGGCGCGGCCCTTGCTCGCGCTCGGAATCGCATTTGCCGCCGGGCTCGTCCTGGGGCGGGCAACCCTGTCGGGAGGGCGTCAGCAATGAAGGTGAAGACGGCTCCCTCAAAGATCGCGGGCACGCTGACGCTGCTGTTGCGCGCGGAACGGCTGATCGCGGCGCGGCGCATGGCGATCTTCCGCAACCAGACCAGCCTTATGGCACTGGCCGGACTTTTTGTCGCTGTCGCCATCGTGATGCTGAACGTGGCCGCCTATTTTGGCTTGTCCGATGTGATGCCCGACGCCTGGGCCGCGCTGTTTGTGGCCCTGGGCAACCTTGTGCTGGCCGGGATCTTTATACTGTTCGCCAGCCGGCTTGGTCATGAACATCAGCTCGCAACCGCCAACGAGATGCGTGACATGGCGTTGGAGGATCTGGAAGGCGAAGTGGATGACCTCGTAGAGGATGTGCGCGGGACCACACAGGATCTGCGCCGGTTCGCCCGTGATCCCCTGGGAACCGTATTGCCAAGCCTGCTGTCACAGATCCTGAAAATCATCATGGCCAGCGGCCACGAAACGGAGCCGAAAACAACGGGTTCGGCCACGCCGGATGAAACAAATACCGAGTCGGCAACGCCTGAGACTCAGCCGCCGGCTCAGACCTAGCGCGCGAACGACACAATCGACCGCGACGCAGTCGGGCCCAAGCGCAGGGACAAGCAATTGTTTACCAAGTGACAATCTTGCTCTTCCGCTGCCCGAGACAAGGGCAATCGCTCGGAAAGCGATCTTGAAAGTGCTTATTGGAAAGGCACTTCGAGTGGTTTGACGCCGATCAAGAATTCGTGAATACTGCTGCCTGATTTGGCAGCACTCTGCGGGGCAATTCAGCTTAGGGTGGCAAATCAAGGATCGTCAGAAGGAGCGACTTCATGAGATTAACCCTATCCTCGGGCTTGCGCGCTTTCGCCACCGCAGCTGTGTTGGGGTTGGCCACGGCAGGTGTGGCCGCGGCTCAGCAAACCGACAAACCGAACATTCTGGTGATATGGGGAGACGATGTCGGCCAGTCCAACATCTCGGCCTATACCATGGGTCTGATGGGCTATCGCACGCCCAATATCGACCGCATTGCCGACGAAGGCATGATGTTCACCGACTACTACGGAGAGCAGTCCTGTACCGCGGGACGATCTTCTTTCATCATGGGTCAGTCAGTGTTCCGCACGGGTCTGTCCAAGGTTGGTCTTCCCGGCGCCGAAGAAGGCATGCAGGTTGAAGATCCGACCATTGCCGGCCTGCTGAAGGCCGAAGGTTATGCCACTGGTCAGTTCGGCAAGAACCACCTGGGTGATCGAGATGAACATCTGCCGACAAACCACGGATTTGATGAGTTTTTTGGAAACCTCTATCACCTGAACGCTGAAGAGGAACCCGAGAACATCGACTATCCGGGTGACGCTGTCATGCCAGACGGCCGCACCTTCCGCGAAACCTTTGGCCCGCGCGGTGTGATCAAATCCTTCGCGGATGGCGAGATCGAAGATACCGGCCCGCTGACCAAGAAGCGGATGGAAACCGTCGATGACGAGACTGTCGCGGCGGCGATCGATTTCATCAAGCGTCAGACCGAGGCCGGTGTGCCCTGGTTTGTGTGGTGGTCCGGCACGCGGATGCACTTCCGCACCCATGTCTCGGACGAGAAATGGGCCATGGCCAATGAAACCGTGGGCAAGCAGGTCGATGAATACACCGCCGGCATGATCGAACATGACATGCACATCGGTGAATTCCTCGCGGTTCTGGATGAACTGGGCATCGCCGACAACACCATCGTGTTCTATTCGACCGACAACGGCCCGCATATGAACACCTGGCCGGACGCCGGTATGACGCCGTTCTGGGGCGAGAAAAACACCCAGTGGGAAGGCGCATGGCGCGTGCCCGCCATGGTGCGGTGGCCGGGCAAGATCGCCGAAGGCGCTGTCTCCAACGAGATCGTTCACCATATGGACTGGCTGCCGACGTTCCTTGCCGCGGCCGGCAATGAAACCGTGAAGGACGATCTGCTTGACGGCATTACCGTGGCCGAAGTCGGCGGAGGACGCGACTACCGGGTGCACCTGGATGGCTACAACATCCTGCCGCACCTCACCGGCGAAACGGACCAGAGCCCGCGTCAGGAAATCTTCTACTTCACAGATGACGGCGACCTGGCCGCGCTGCGGTTCGAAGACTGGAAGATCACCTTCCTGGAGCAGAAAGCATGGGCCACGTTCCGCGCCTGGATGGAGCCTCTGACTCCGCTGCGCGTGCCGATCATCGCGAACCTGCGTCGCGACCCGTTTGAGCGCGGCTACCGGACGTCGAACACCTACTACGACTGGTTGCTCGACCGTGCGTATATGTTGGTTCCGGCCCAGGCTTATGTCGGCAACTTCCTGGAAACCTTCCAGGAATACCCGCCACGCCAGGAAGCGGCATCGTTCAGCCTCGAAAAGGTAATGGGGAAGCTGACCAACCCCGGCAGCAACCAGTAATCCCTGTCTGAACAAGATCGATCGGGCCGCCTGCAGATCGCTGGGCGGCCCGGTGTCGTTTTCGCACTCCACACCCGTTGTGACCGTATCGGAGACCACCTCATGGTTCGTGCTTTGACTGCACTTTTGCTTCTTTTGGCCGCCCCGCTCCTGGCAGATCCCC
>JBCDEC010000082.1:0-17138 GCA_039179965.1 Pseudomonadota bacterium | reverse complement strand
GATCGGCCAGCCCACCCGCCGCCTGGGCACCATTGGTGATCCACATCTTGGTGCCTTTCAGCACATAGCCGCCCTCACTTTGCACCGCCCGGGTTTTCATGGCGAGCACATCCGTGCCCGCACCCGCTTCCGACATGGCCACGGCCCCGATTGCCTGCCCCGCACAGGCGGCTTGGAGCACGGGGCGGGTCACGTCCGTGACCCCGTGTCGGGCCAAAGCGTTCACAAAAAGCACTGAATGCGACAGATACGCCAGCGCAAAGCCCGGATCCGCCCAGGCCAGTTCCTCGTGCACCAGGGCGCAGGCGGTGGCGTCGAGCCCTGCGCCGCCGACCTCCTCAGGGGCCAGCACACCGAGGAGACCCAAAGAGCCTGCGGCCTCAAACAGCGCCCGGTTGAAGCTTTCGTGCCGGTCGTGATCGCCCGCCTGAGGCGCAACGTCCCGCTCGGCAAACTTGCGAACGAGGTCACGCAACTCACGGTGGTCACTTGCGCCAAAGCTCATGTGAAGGCCACTGCACAGCGGGCCCCGGGCGGGATCGCAAGGGTGGGATCCTTATACCAGACAAAGTACTCAACATCCGGATCGACCGGAACAAAGGCCGCACGGCGAAACGCCTCGGCCGGCGCGGCCCCCTGATCCATCATCACCACCATCTGCGCACCTTTTGCACGCAACTGGCGCGCGGCATAAACGATCAGGGCGGCCATATCCGCCGGTGCCGCCTGCCCGGCCACAAGGTCTACGAACCCGACGCGCACATCGGACTTGCCATTCCAGTCGATCATGTACCCGGCCAGAAGAGCCTCCGCCGTCGGATGGCGGACCGCAAAGCAATACTCATGATGCAAGGCATGCGACAGCGTCGCTTCGCTGTGGAGCTGTTCGATCTGAACGCCCGGATTGCCCGCCGCGACGATGGCCAGATCGCGCGCAATCTCTTCGGGTTTACAGGGCTGCCCGCACCCGCGCGCGCCGGTCCAGCCCAGAGGCAAGACCCCGCCCGCGCGCGCTTCCATCGCTTCCCAGGTGCCCAGCGAGGCCCGGGCGACCGCCGGACCGTCAAACACATGGACCCAGCTTTTGAAACGGCCGAGAATGTCGCCTTCATCGGGATGCCGCTTCATGTACCCGTCCCAGAATTTCTTGGCGAGCGCACCTGGCGCCACGTTGCGCACACCAAGCGAGATCCTGTAGCCGCCATCGATATGACGTTTGCGCATCTCTTCGATCACGCGCACCGCAAGGCCGGGTCGCTTGTATGCGGGATCCGCGCTCAGAAACGAACACGAAGATCCCTTGATCGCCGCATCGCCGATCCGGAATTCACATGGCAGGGAGACAGAGCATCCAATCAGCCGGTCGTCCTGATAGGCCGCCACGATCATATCCCGGTCAAAGACGCGGGGGTCCATGACCTTCCAGCGGATGAAGTCGCGGTCCCAGACCGGAAACCAGGCCGTGTCCTTGAGCACATGCTGCCAGCTCGACACGATCAGATCGGCCAGATCGTCGCCGTCACCGCTATAGGTTCTGAGTTCCAACGCCATGTTGTCTTGGTTTACCCTCTTGGTTGGTGTCGCCTCAAGGTCACATCTGAGCCTCCAGATGGACATCGCGCACCGTCGGGCCCAACGGCATCGGCGCCCGGCGCGCCGGCGCGTTCCCGACAAACTGGTCGTTGAGCATTGAAATTGAGAGCAGAAACAGGAAGGCTTGGCTGTCTCGCGGGCTGATCCGGTCAGACGGTGTGCGGCGCAGCTTGGCGACCAGCTTGTCGCAGAAACGGGCGTCCAGTGGCGCGATCCGGGTCAGGGTTTCAGGCGACAGGGCGTCCTCGACCCAATCCCGCAGGCCGGTCTCCGTGCGAAAACTGCGGGCATCTGGCGCGAGATAGGGTTGCTTGACCTTGCTCAGGATGGCATCGGGCAGCGCATTGGCAAATGCCGCCTTGAGGATCGCCTTTTCCTGTCCCGCTGGATTTAGCAAACTCTGCTCGGCGAGCCGTCCCGCCAGTTCGACCACGTGGCGCGACAGGAACGGGGTGCGCGGTTCTACACCATGGGCAAAGAGCATTCGGTCACCCTGAGATGACAGCAGGTATCCACCGAGCAACGTCGCGAATTCCAACCATTGGGCACGGGCCAGAGGCGTTTCACCCTGCACGTCGTTTGCCAGATTTTGCAACGGGTTATCCTTCGAGCCCGCTAGAATTTTGCGGGCAAAAGCGCCATGTTCGAACCGCATGGCATGAGAAAACAGAGGATCGTCTGCAGAGCCGACCGACCGCGCAAAACGGGTTTCCAGGGCGCTCAGGTTGGCTTCGGAAAAGAACGGCAGATACGGGTACAGTCCGCGCAGGCCCTCGCGCCGGGCGGCGTCATCCAGTGTTGGCCAGGCCGCGCGCAGGCGGGTTTCGCGGAAGATGTCATAGCCGAGAAAGACCTCGTCCGAGCCTTCGCCGGACAGCACCACCGACACGCCCCTGGACTTGATCTGCCGAGCCAGCAGGTAAAACGGCACGAAGGCGGTTCGAAACTGGGGCACTTCGGCGTGCCAAAGCGCGGCGGGAAAGGCGTCTGCGATATCGGCTTCGGACACGGTCAGCGCGGTATGCGCAGTGCCGAGGCGGTCAACCATCGCCTGCTGTTCAGCGCTTTCGTCGAATTGCGCATCCTCAAAAGCGACCGAAAAGGTTTGCAGCCCAGCGTCATGCGTGCTGCGCACAAGATGCGCCACGATGGCGCTGTCGAGCCCGCCGGACAGCAACACGCCGACCTCGACATCGCTGCGCAATCGCAGCCGCGTGGCCTCTTGCAAGGAGTCTCTGACGGCCGCCACGTCGCCGGGATTTGGTGTCTCTGCCCGCTTTGGCGCCTGAAACCCGCCGTACATCTCTTCGCGACGGCGGCCTTGCGCATCGATGCTCAGGATCGTGCCGGGTGGCAACTGTGTGATCGCGGCAAACGGTGTTTCCCGTCCGCTCGGAGCCCATTTCGACAGGATGGCCTGCAAACCGTCAGCGCACCAGTCCAGCTCGGGTCCGTCTTCGGCGAGAAAGGCCTTGATCTCGGAAGCAAAGCTGACCCGACTGGCGTGCTCCCGCAGATACAGCGGTCGTTTGCCGTACCGGTCGCGCACCAGATGCAAAGACCGGGCATGGCGATCATAAAGCGCGAAAGCATAACCGCCGTCAAAGCGCGCAACGGCCTCCGGCCCCCATTCGATCCAGGCCCGCAGCGCCACCTCGGTATCGCCACGGGTGGTGAACCTGTGGCCCTTCGCTTCAAGTTCGGCGCGCAACTCTATGAAATTGTATATTTCTCCATTGTAGCAGATCCACCATCGACCGCTGTCATCCTGCATGGGCTGCTGCCCGTGCGAGAGGTCGAGGATTTTCAGTCGGACCATGCCCATCGCCAGATCAGGAGCGACCAGCGTTCCGGTCTCGTCCGGGCCGCGATGGGCAATCTGCGCCAGCATCCCCCGGATGATTTCGACGCGGGCCTGTGGCGGTGCACGCGCACCGTCCGGTTCAAAGATGCCGGCAATGCCGCACATGGCCTAGCTCCGCACGCGTTTGCGGGCGCGCGGCGGCGGCGCAACTGCCCGGTGAGTCAGACTGCGGTCAATGAAAAAACCGAACTTGGTCAGGACGTCCCCGTACCCCAGTTCCGTGAAATGGGTGATGCCGAGATCGCGCAGGGTTTCCACGCCCGGCGCCCATTGCACGGGGTGGGCCACCTGTGAGGCGAGATGCTGCGTGGTGGGCTCTGGCGGCATCTGCCTGCCGGTGACGTTGTCAATGACCGGACACCGCAGCGGCGCCATATCGTAGGTGTCCAGGGCCGCCGCGAAACTGGCCATCGCCGGATCCATAAAGTCGCCGTGCCAGGCGCCGGCGACCGGGACGCGCGCCAGCCGTTTTGGCGTTTTCTCGCGCAACGCACGCTCGATCCGATCCAGAGCACCCAGTTCACCGCTGAGGGTGAGTTGCGCGTGAGCGTTGATGTTGGAAACCGCCACCCGGTCTCCGACGGCACGGGCCGCTTCGCAAAGCGCTTCGACCTCCGGCAACGCCACCCCGATCACTGCCAGCATGCCCGAAGGCGGTTGCGCGGCCAGTGCGGCGTCCATCGCCCTTGCGCGCTCATCGACGATCACGAGAAGGGCATCTTCGGTGACTGCGCCAGCGGCGTGAAGGGCCGTCCATTGTCCAATGCTGTACCCCGCTACGGCGGCAGGCGGTTCGGACTGCATCTCAATTGCGGACAGGCTGGCGGTCACGGTCAGAAGGGAGCTGACGCGATTGCGGTTGAGCACTTCGGCATCGGCCCGGGCCGCGATCAGGGGATCGTCGCCCAGCAAGTCGCAGACTTTGGCATAGCGCGCCGCGTGGCCCGACACATGCTCAAAGGGTGCCAGCATATCCGGGCCATGCGCGCCCTGGCCGGGAAACACCCAGGCCTCAGTAGGCATCTTCGGACAATCCCACCTGCGCAGCGAGTCCGGCCACGTCCGCACGGTCCGGCAGCCGCGCGAGCTTGTCTTCCGCTTCTGGTATCGTCATTGTTCCGGCGCGCAATTGTTCCGCGATTTCCATCGCATAGGGATGAAAGCCATGGCGTTTGGAATGAATGAACACGCCCAGATCGTTCAACCGGCAATTGGTCGACGTGATACCTGTGTCCTGCGGTCGGACCCACCCCATCGGCTCCAGCGCCGCGATGATTTCGGCCTCGGTGATGGTGAGGCCCAGCATCGGGTTCACCACGACAACCTCTCGCAGGTCGTCCGGCGCGGTCGGCAGCTCGAAATAGGGCCGGACGTCGTCACCCAGAGCCCCGGCAAACCGGTTGACCATACGCGAGCGGATGCGGGCCTGCTGACCCGGCCGGACGGTCATGACAGCCCCGTCGCGCGGCACCTGACCGCCGATGTAACCCCCGGCCACAACAGGGATGGTCATGTACAGTGCCTGCTGGAGCATATGCGTGTTGATCATTGCAATGCAGGAGGAACAGATCGACGAGGCCCGCTTGATCGCCGCCGCGCTGTGAAGTCCGTCATCTGTCGCACTGCGCCGGTAGAGGGCTTCGGTGAACTGCCGGTTCGGCGTGAACATCATATGATCAACACCCAGGTGTCCGCAGACCGCCTTGCAATTGGCCACGGTGCCCGCGCCGAGAAATCCGTTGTCGATGGTGATGGCCAGGCACTTGAGCCCATGGTCTTCGACCAGGACCTTGAGCGTATAGCTGCTGTCTTTGCCGCCCGAATAGGCCACGATAACCTCATAGGGTGTTGCGCCGCGCAGGCTCTCGAGTGTGGCGACCATTTCCGCCCGGAGCGCCGCACGCTCGGCGCGGATTTCGTCGACCGAGGGCGCGGCCCGACAGAACCGGCAGAGCCCGTCGTCGTCCAACTCCAGACCGGGCATTGTATCGGGCAAGAGACATCGGGTGCAGCGGATTACTGCGGATGAGGATGCATGTTGGACGGGTTTCATGTTAACCCGCCTCGCTGCGGCGGCTTACAATAATATCGACGATCCCGGCGACCGATCCGATTTCCGGTGAGGCCATGTCATCATCGCTCAGCTTGACGTCAAATTCGGTTTCAATGAAGGTGATCAGCTCGATAAAGCCAAAGCTGTCGATGATCTCATCTTCAAAAAGATCGGTTTTTGCGTTGATTTCGTTGCCAAATTCGACAAGGAACTCGCTGGAGATAAAACTCTGAACCTTAAGGGTGGCGTCCTGGATATTCATTGTGGACCAACTCTAAAGACACGACGGAACTAAGTGAATAGCGTCACTATAGGGTGGCCAGAGTTTCATACAAGCACCCTGCCGCCCGCGCCCACGCCTGCGCAAAGGTTTACAGGGTTGCCCCCGTCGAGTAGTTTTTTTCGGTGCAGTTTAATCTCCTGACACTTCGGGTTTGCGTGGAAGGAAGCGTAGTTGAAGTCTTTATTTCTCATGGCTCCGTTCTGGGATCCCTATTGTCCCCCGCTCGGCATCGCATCGATTCAAGCCTATCTGAAGCAGCGCGGACGCCAGACAGCCATCTTTGACATGAACACCGACAAGGAGATCTGGCGCCGCCAGCGGCAGTATTTCGATGTGCTGGTCGACGTGATCCCTCAGGCCGCCAAATGGAACATCATGCGGCTGGGCCCTGACTACTTCGCGCGCCATCAGATGGCCTGGCTCAGGCTCCGCCACAAGCCCGAGGCCTACCGGGATTGTGTGTCCCACATCCTCAATATCAATGGGCGCATCGAGGTCGATCGCGACCAACTCGGCCGGTTCGACACGATCTTCGAAGACATCTACGGGCGCATCGACACGCTGATCGATGCCCAGTTGCGCGAACATCGCCCCACGGCAGTGGGCGCGACGCTTCTGACAACCTCCCTGCCCGCCTCCGTGCATATCCTGCAGCGGGTAAAGGCCTTTGACCCGTCGATCCACACGGCGCTTGGCGGCCCGGGCCCGATCATGGGCGCAGGCGTTGACAGCCCCGACACCCAGCGGTTGCTGGATCTCTGCCCCTGGATCGACAATGTCATCATCGGCGAAGGAGAGGTCCTGGCCGACGCGCTGCATCAGGGCATCCTTGAGCGCGGACGGCTTTATTCGCTGAAGGACACGCCGGGTCTGGCCGCCGACGAACGGCTCAAGACGGACACCCATCAGGGTCTGATCCGCAATATCGGCCAGCTGCCGACGCCGGACTACACCGGGCTGAACGTGGCCAATTATGCCAACCTTTCGGTCGGGGTGACGCGCGGCTGCGCCTACCATTGCTCGTTCTGCTATGAAACGACCTTCTGGAAGCGCTATCGCAAGCGTCCCGTGGGCGGCGCGCTGGACGATCTTCAGACCCTGAGCGAGAAGCACGACCGCAAGAACTTCTTCCTGTGCGACAGCCTGGCCAATCTCTTTGCCGAGGATCTGTCCAACGGCATTCTGGAACGCGGCATGGACGTGAATTGGGATGCCTACATGCGCGCGGATGCGCCGCTGATGGATCCCGCCTACGCCCGGCATCTGGCCGAAGGCGGTATGGTGCGCGCCCGGATCGGCGTGGAATCCGCCGACGAAGAAACGCTCAAGGAAATGAACAAGAAGACCACGGCCGAGGTCATGGGCGTGGCGATCGACAATCTGGCCCATGCCGGGATCGAGACCTCCACATTGTGGATCGTGGGCTTTCCGGAAGAAGATGAAGCCGCCTTTGAAACCTCGCTCGACTTCCTGCGGTCGCATGCCGACACAATCTATGCGGCGGATCCCTGGATCTTTATCTTTCATCCGACCGTCGGTGATGCGCCGGTGTTCGGGCGGCTGGTCGGAGAGAACAGCTTTGAATCGCGCTATGGCATGCGCCGGCTGTACCCCGAAATTTACGACGACGCGCTGATTGTACAATATTACGAACTCGACATTCCCGACGTGGTCGAACTGAAGATCGACCGTCTGGAGCGCATGTGCCGGGTGATCGAAGAGGCGGGCATCCCCAATCCCTACACCATGCGGGAATGGCGGGCGGCCAATCGCCGGTGGAGCGACCTGCACCGCCAGAAAGCTTCCCGCGCGGCGCCGATGATTTCCGCCTTGGCCTCGGGCAGCACATCGACTGCCGCCCCCAGCGCGCAGTGATACGATGGTCTGTGCGATCCTCAACTGGTCTGATGTCCGGCACGGTGCGCGGCCTCAGTCTGACCCGGTGCGGCGGCCCTTGTCCCGCTCGGAGGCTAAGCTGCGCGCTTGCCACGTTACTCGCATGACACCTGAGGCCCAGGTTCCAGGCTATTGCCCATGACAGATACAACGCACACCCCGGACAATCGGTTCTTTGCGCTCTCTGCAGCAGATGCATGGCTGATCGGCGTGAGCGCCTTGGGGATCGGACTGCTGGCACTGGCCACCGCATTTGTGCCGGTCTGGCCGGTTTGGGTCAGCCTTCTGCTGTTTCTGTTCATGTGTTTTGTGATCTGCACCAACTACCAATGCGTCGGTCATAACTTCGTGCACAACGAGTTCTTTAACTCATCGATCTTGAACACGCTGTTTTCAATGATGAATTCAATGGCGCTGGGGTTTCCGCAGACCATTTTCAATCAGCACCACATGAACCACCACCGGTTCAACAATGCTCCATTTGCCCGTGATGGCTCGCCCGGGGATCTGTCCTCGCTCCAGCGCTACTCCGACGGACCAGGCGTCGATGAGCCGTTTCTGAAATATTGCCTTCTCTCACCGCTCAGGGCCGACGTGATCTCATACGGCCGCTCGGCCATCCGGCGCGGGTTGGGCAAGCGGTTGGCGCTTGATGTCGCGAGCCTGCTTGTTTTGATGTCTGTACTTGCCGTGATCGACTGGCGCTTTTTCCTCTTTTTCTACTTGCCGCTGGTCTACTTCGGGCACGTACTAACCTATGCCGAAGGGTATTTCGAACACCACAAAACCGTGCCCGGCGACAAAATGCGCAATGCCGTGTCAAGCTATGGCCGGTTTTACAATTTCATATGGTTCAACAACGGCTTTCATCAGGAGCACCATTGCTATCCTCAGGTGCATTGGACACAAATCCCCGCGTATCGGGACCGAATGCTGCCCGATCAGGATCGCCGCGTTGTGCCGTTCGCCCATTGGGTGAACTTCTGACTGGACGAGGTCGCCGCCCATGAACAAACCCGCCTCTCGCAGCCTGTCTGATCTTAGCCCGGCGCAGCTCAAATTACTGGTTGTGGAGTTGCAGCGCAAGCTGGCAGCCGCAAATGCGGCGCCCAAAGCGACACAGGATCCGATCGCGGTGATCGGTCTGGCGGGCCGGTATCCGGGCGCGGATGAGACGCTGGACAGTTTCTGGGATCTGATGGTGGAACGACGCTCGGCGATCCAGTCGGCGGACACCGGTGAAGGTCCGCGACTGATGAACTCCGGCACGGACGACCGGACGGTCTATGGCGGCTATCTCGACAATCTCGACAGGTTTGATGCCGAAGCCTTTGGCGTCCCGGATGCCGAAGCCCGCCAGATGGACCCGCAGCAGCGGCTTCTGCTTGAGGTCTGCTGGGAGGCGATGGAACGCGCCGGGCTGGCCGGAGATCGTCTGATGTCCAACACCGGGGTGTTTCTGGGGATCTGCACGTCGGATTTCGCGGATGTTCTCACCAAAACCGGTCAAAGCCAGCCCGGCCATTTTGCGCTTGGCAATTCCCATGGGCTGATGGCCGGGCGGGTATCGCGGGCGCTTGGGCTGACGGGTCCCTCGGCAGCATATAACTCTGCCTGCGCCTCGTCGCTGGTGGCCGCATACGAGGCATGCCGCGCGCTCCAGCGCGGCGATTGCGATGTGGCGCTGGTCTGTGGTGTAAACACCGTCGTGACCGATCTGATCAACCGGGATCTGGCGGCGTTGAACGTGATTTCCCGCACGGGCCGCTGTCGCCCCTTTGATGCCCATGCCGACGGCTATGTGCGCGGTGAAGGCTGTGGCGCGATTGTCTTGCGCCGCCGCGTGGACGCGGTGAAAGCGGGCGACACCATCTCGGCCGAGATCCGCGGACTTGGCATGACCCATGACGGCACCGGACAGCAGATGACACCGAGCCGGTCGGCCCAGGCCCGGGCCATGCGCCTGGCGCTGGAGGATGCCGGGGTTGCCCCCGGCGAAGTGGGCTATATCGAAGCGGGCAGTATCGGTGCGGCTCTGGCGGATGCGGTGGAAGGCGCGGCCATGGCGGAGGTCTTTGGCCAGGGGCGCAAGACACCTCTGCGCATCGGCACCGTCAAGCCGCTCATCGGCCATCTGGAAGGCGCATCTGGGATCGCGGCGCTGACCCGGACGATCCTGAGCCTGTCCAAAGACACCTGGTTGCCGCACGGCGGGCTGGACCAGATCAACCCGCACATGGATTGGTGCGACGGCGCCTTGCGGATCGACACCGCGCCCGTGGCCGCCGAAAAAGCCGCGCCCTACGCCTCTGTCAACAGCTCCAGCCTCAGCGGGACCAATGTCCATTTTGTTCTGGCGCCAGCCGAACCGGGCCCGCCGGCAGAGCCGCGCAGCCCCGGGCCGGTTCCCCTTTTGCTGTCTGCGCGCAGCGCTGATGGCCTTGCGGCGCTGGCCTCAGAGATCTCAGACTGGATCGCCGCGCATCCATGCGGGTTGCAGGACCTCGCCACGACCTTTGCCACGGCGCGCAGCCCCTTGGCTGTCCGGGCGGCATGCGTGATCAAGGACCCCGAACACGCCGCGCGCGCACTGGCCGCACTTGTGGCCAGGCCCGCCCCCACCGAGCCCATGCGCCTCGCTTGGGACTTCGGGCAGACCCAGATCCCGCCACCGCAGGATCGCAAGGCCGTCGCCGCCGAAGCGGCCGCCCTCGCGGTGTGGGCAGATCTCGGGGCCGAGATGTCGCCCGCGGCGCGTCACCTCGCCCGCGCCATGTCCGCGAGTGTCCAGCTTGGCCAGCTTGGCCTGAGACCGGCCGCCACCACCGGCGACCCGCTGGCCGCCGCCCATGCGGCCGGGCTTTTGTCGCCGCAAGCGGCCATGCAAGTGTTGTATGCGAAAGAAACGGGACAGGCCGTGCCGGACGTTGCCATCGGCCGGGCGACCTGCCCGATCTATTGTCCTGCTCAGACCGGGGCCTTGCCCGTCGCGCACCTCACGCCCGGGCGGCTCATGGCGCTTGAGGCAGGTGGCGCGGCGGATCTGCCGTCCGATCTGGTCCGTCTCGGCATTGCTCAGCCCGCGCCGCTCGGCGTGGCCGATGCCGCGGCGGGCGGTTGGCCGCAGACTGTGGCCGCGCTGTTTTCCGCCGGGCTCCCGCTGCGGGGCGCAGCCGTTGCGGCCATGATTGGCGGTCGGGTGACCCACGCGCCGGTGGCGGGCTTTTCCCGAAAGAGCTTCTGGCCGGATCTGGGCATGGATTCGCCAAGCCCGACGCCCCACATCCCCGACCCGGGCCCTGTGAAGTCCGGCGATGAGGCACGCGCCATTCTTGACGCTATTCTGCGCGATGAACTGAGCATCGATGCCTTCGATGGTCAGACCGATCTGTCCCAGATCGGTGCCAGTTCGCTGGAAGTCATGCGCGCCATGGCCCGGATCGAGGAACAACTGGCGTTTCGCCCCGACATCGACAGCTTTATCAATGATCCGACCCTGGATGGTCTGTTGAACCAATACATGGACAGCACAACGGCCCCGGCCAAGACGCGCGAACCCGACTATGAAGAGGGCTGGATATGACCCAGGACAGCGCCATTGACGCCCTGTTGCTGGAACTGGCGGCGCGCCAGATCTCGCTGACCGCCGAAAACGGAGATCTGCATTTCCGCGCGCCCAAGGGCGCCATGGACAGCGCGCTCAGAACCCGTTTGCGCAGGCTCAAGCCTCACTTGATCGACCGCCTCGCGCCAAAGACCGCGCCGGCGCGCGCGTCCAAGCAGTTTTCGATCGGAGGCACGCGACCGGATCACGCGCCCCTGGTGTCGCCCGACTGGCAGCCAGACGATCCCTTTTTGCGCCATGTCGAACCCTACAAAGGCTATCTGCTGGACCGGCTGGGCATCGCCAAGACCTTTCCCCGCGCAATGGGTTCTCATCTGTGGACGGAAGACGGCCAGCAGGTTCTGGACTGCCTGTCGCAATACGGCTCCCTGCCCTTCGGTCACAATCCCGCCCGGATCTGGGAGGCGCTGAGCGATTGTCGCAAGATGGAAGAACCGGCCTTCACCGCCAATGCGGTCTCCGATGCTGCCGGTGCATTGGCGGCAAAGCTTGTGGGCCTGTGGCCCGAAGCCGGATTTGTCGGCGTCACCTTCACCAACAGCGGCGCGGAATCCGTTGAAACCGCCTTGAAACTGGCGCGCGCGGCCACCGGGCGCGCGGCCACGCTGTCCACCAAACGCGGGTTTCACGGCCTGACTCTGGGCGCGCTGTCGGTCGGGGGCAGCCCGGTCTACCGTGACGCATTCCAAGTGCCCGACACGTCGCAGGATTGCATCCCC
The DNA here is from genome assembly GCA_039179965.1 of Pseudomonadota bacterium. Taxonomy (GTDB): domain Bacteria; phylum Pseudomonadota; class Alphaproteobacteria; order Rhodobacterales; family Rhodobacteraceae; genus Marinibacterium. The sequence goes on along the minus strand of JBCDEC010000082.1, from coordinate 5,105 downwards.
TATGGCGACATCACGGCGCTGGAACAGGCCTTTGAACGCGCCCCCGAGCGCTATGCAGCCTTGATCCTCGAACCGATCCAGGGCGAAGGCGGGATCATCGATCCACCGCCCGGCTACCTGGCCTGTGCGCGCGCGCTCTGTGATGCATACGGCACCTTGCTGATCCTTGATGAGGTGCAGACCGGGCTCGGACGCACCGGTGCGATCTTTGCCGCCCAAGCCGAGAATGTGGTGGCCGATGTCGTCACGCTGGCCAAGGCGCTTGGCGGGGGGCTGATGCCCATCGGGGCGGTGCTGTACCGCGAGAACGTGCGCACGGTCGCCTTTGGCGTGCGGCATTCTTCGACCTTTGCAGGTGGCGCGCTGGCCTGCCGGGCGGGTCTGGCCACACTGGAGATGCTCACCGAAAACGAGGGTGCGCTGCTCGATCATGTGCGCACGACAGGCGCGCGCCTGCGCGTCCGGTTGGACGAGATTGCGGCCCGGCACCCGGATCTGGTCGAAGGGATCACCGGTCGCGGGTTGATGCAGGGGATCCGTCTGCGGTTTGATACGCTCTGGCAGCGCCCCGGGCTCTTTGGTCTGTTGCATGCCCAAAAGCTGATGATTCACATTGCCGTCAGCCATTTGCTCAACAGCGGCGGCATTCGCCTGGCGCCGTCCTTCTCGTCCGGCAATGTTCTGCGCATCCAGCCGCCTCTGACGATCACAGAGGATGAGCTGGAGCCGCTTTACACCGCGCTCGAAGACACTCTGAGTGCGATTGAGGCCGGACGCACGTCACATCTGCTGCGCCACTACATCGGCACGGATATCGATCTGCCGGACCCTGCGCGCGGGGCCCGCACAGACCGCTCGCCGCCCCGGCCGCATCCCGCGCCTGAGCACACCACCGACAACGGCCGGTTCGCCTTTGTCATACATCCGCTGGAGGCAAGCGACTTTCTTCGTCTCGACCCGGATCTCGCCGATGTGCCGGCCGATCGCATGGCCCGGATGGTCGCGCCGCTTGCGGATTACATCGACCCGGTGCCCGTGGAAGCCCTGGAGATCACGTCCGCCACTGGCGCAAAGGCGTATGGCGAACTGATCATGGTGCCCTACACGCCTGAGGATCTCATGCAAATGTCGGTCGCCAAGGCGGCCGAGGAAATTGGACTCGCGGTGCGGGTGGCCGAAGAACGCGGTGCCAAGGTTGTCGGGCTGGGCGGGTTTTCCTCAATCGTAACTCAGGGCGGTGGCAGCCTCGTGCGCCCCGATGGTCCGGCGCTGACCTCGGGCAATGCCTTTACCTCGATTGCTGCCGCGCATGCCATTCGCGATGCCTTTCGAACGGACGGACGATCATGCGACACTGCCAGTGTCGCTGTGGTTGGCGCCGCCGGGATGGTGGGCCGAGCGGTCTCTGTGCTGGCGGCAGAACTGGCGGGGCGCGTGATTCTGATGGGCAACCCCAACCGGGCGCAAGGCCTGCGCCGCCGCGGTCTGGAACTGGCCGCAGAGCTTGTCACGAAACTACGCGAACTAGCGGCGCTGCGTCCGCCGCCGCCGGGCAGCCTGGCCGCTCGCGTGGCCAAAAGCGACAGGCCTGCGGACGCGTTGATCGCGGGTCTGGAAGCCGAAGGCGCCTTGGTCATTGCCGATGATCTGGCCGGCGCGCTTGCAGAGGCGGATGCGGTGGTCCTGGCCACGAATTCCACGGATCGGTTTGTGCGCGCGGCGCATCTCAAAACCGGGGCCACGGTCTGTGATGTGTCCCGCCCCTTCAACATTCACCCGGATGTGGCACAGACGCGCTCCGATGTGCGTCTCATCGAAGGCGGACTGGTGCGCCCGCTGTCACCGCTTCCGCACGCCAGTCTGGCCGGGCCCGCGCAGGATCTGATCTTTGCCTGCGCGGCTGAAACCATGCTCTGGGCCCTGGATCAAAGCTATGACATGGTTCATCCAATGGCCTGCATGGAAATCCCAGCCATGGCCCGGCTTGAGGAAATGGGTCAGCGCCACGGCTTCCGGGTCGAGGCGTCCAAGAGCTTTGACGCGGCCGGCGGGTTTTGAATGGGTCCGACAGGTCACGCGCGGCGATCTCCGGGCGCCACAGCCTGAATACGACACGTCGCGCACGGCCAATGGTGCGGGTCTTGCGCCTGCGGTTGCGCGAGTGCCTGTCCCGCCCGACGAGGCATATCTGACCACGGTCTGAAGGGCCAAAAACCGTGCACAGGCGCCCCCCGAAAGCGGGCCGCCCGTGCAAAGGCGCCGACCCGCACTCGAACCGCAGGGCATCACAGGTCAGCATCCAGCTTCGGCCCGGCGTCACAAAAGCCAGGCAAACGAGCGGAAAACCGTTGCTGGATCGGACATGTCCGGACACACGTCTTGCCGGATCAATCAGCAACCGCATAGACTTTCACACAGTTGAACCACCGTCTTTATCCATCGCCCCGCGTCTTGTTCGTATATGCCTCCCAGTGACCCATCGCAGACGGCCAGTCTGCCGCCTGAACCCACCCAAGACCCGGGACCGGGAGACATGTACGGGCCCAGCGGTCACGTGGATACGTTCTGCCGCGACAACCTTCCGGACGCCGCGACAGCACCCGATATGATTGGGGTGCCCGCTTATCCGGATTGGCTCAACGCCGGCGTTGAACTCTCCGACCGCCTGGCGCAATCGGACGGCAGCCGTGTTGCGCTGCGCGGGCGGACCACGTCCATGACCTATGCCGAGCTTGCCGCGCGCAGCGACCGGATTGCGCAGGTACTTGTCGAGGACATGCAGGTGATGCCCGGGCAGCGCGTTCTGCTCTATGGCGCCAACACGCCGGCGCTGGTCTCGGTGTTTCTGGGCATTCTCAAAGCCGGTGGCGTCGCCGTGAACGTCATGCCGCAACTGCGCGCCCGCGAAATCGGGCAAGTCATCAGCAAGGCGAAGATCACCCATGCCCTGTGCGATCGCAGGCAGATTGCGGAACTGGAAAGATGCACGGTCGCCCGCTCCGCCCTGACAGCCACCCTGTCCTATGACGGAACCGGTGAAGGGACAGGAGCCCTCGACCGCCTTGTCGGGGGCAAGACCGGTGCCTTCACCGCTGTCCGCGTTGGCCGCGACGATGTTGCCCTGATCGCGTTTACCTCGGGGTCGACGGGTACGCCCAAGGCCACGGCGCATTTCCACAGGGACATCTTGAGCATTGCCGATACCTACGGGCAAGGCGTGCTCGCCATAACCTCGGAGGATATCTGCCTGGGCACACCGCCGGTTGCCTTTGCCTTCGGACTTTGCGGTTTGGTCTCCTACCCCTTGCGGGCCGGCGCCACGGCCGTGCTGCTCGATGACCTGACGCCGGAAACGCTCGCCAAGGCGATCGAAACCTATGGGGCCACGGTTTGCTATACTTCCCCGACCGCATACCGGCGGATGCTGGGGCTGGAAACCGATCCGGCGTCGCTGCGCAGCCTGCGGGTCGCCGTGTCCGCCGGGGAGACCCTGCAAGCGGATCTGTTTGACGCCTGGCAAGCCCGCGTCGGCTGTCCGCTTCTGGACGGAATCGGCTCGACAGAGACGCTGTCCTTCTTCATTTCGAACCGGATCGAGACAGCCGTGGCCGGGGCCACTGGCCGGCCGGTTGCGCCCTATCAGGCGCGGGTTGTGGATGACGCCCTTCAGGACCTGCCGCCCAACACACCTGGACGACTGGCCGTGAAAGGCCCAACCGGGTGCCGCTATCTTGACGATCCACGCCAAGGCGATGTGGTGAAGGATGGCTGGACCCTGACCGGAGACACCTTTTTCAAGGATGAAACCGGTCTGTTCCATTTTGTTGGCCGCGCCGATGACATGATCATTTCAGCCGGATACACGATCGCGGCCCCGGAGGTGGAGGCCGCCCTTCTGTCCCATTCTGCCGTGAGTGACTGTGCCGTGATCGGTGCACCGGACGAGGAGCGGGGCCATATCGTTGAGGCCATTGTTGTACTGGCGCCCGGCTGGGCGCCGGGAGCCGACACAACGGCCAAACTGCAGGCCCATGCAAAGTCAGAGATCGCGCCGTACAAATACCCGCGTTCAATCCGTTACATGGACGCCTTGCCAAAGACGCCATCCGGCAAGACGCGCCGGTTCCTGCTGCGCCGCTGACACGCGCGGGTCTTGCCCGTTGCGGTGCGGATCGGCACAAAGTTCCAGCATTGTGCGGTTGCGTACCACTCCCTCACCGCCCGGATCGGTATCAGCGCAGATGCACCTTGGGCTGACGGATCTTGGTGATATCGAGTCCGGGCGCGATGAAGACGAACAGGAAATCGTAGCGTTCCGGCATGGGCAGGAATCCGGATCTGAGCCGGGTGCGCACCGTCGTGCTGGCGGAGGACGGACAAATGGCCAGCGCGTGCCCCGTACTCTGCAAGGTGCCAAGCGTATGATCCATCAGAGCTTTTTCCACGCCGGGATCGTCTTCCCTGGCCACCAGATGATCGATCTGGCCTGCTGCAAATCGTTTGGGACCGCGAAACCACTGTCGGTGAACGTTCGAGAACCCTCGCACCGTCCCATCGTCATAGACCCAGGTGGATGGAATCCCCTTGTAGTCGAGTTGAAACGCCAGCCGGTCGGCAGACCATTCGTATCGGAAATCGGATCCGGTCTCGGCCGCCTTCAGGATGTCCAGGCATGGCCCCACATCCGCGTCACGATAGGGCCGTACATGCGGCGACTTGCGCTGCGGCAGGCGATCCAGCCCAAGCGATGCAGCCAACCTCGACGCCCCTCGTTCGAATTTGGACCCGACCGAGGTCACCAATGCCTGCGCGTCCAGTGGCCGGATCCATGGGCGCACGCCGACCGCCCGGGTCCCGTTCTGCGACCCCAGCCAAAACCCTGGCCCAAGACTGCCTGGCCCGGGCACGCCAAAACCGGTGTCGAACTGAAAATCCTGATCCTCAATCCGGCGCGACAATTCCTGGGCCAGTTGTTTGGCTATGCCTTGCCCTTTTCGGTCAGGATCAGCGCTGAGAAGGGTTGATAAAAGCCCGCGAACCGGCTGTCCATGAACGATAAATTTCAACGGCTCACTAAAGCGGAAACCGACCAGGTCTTCGCCGTC
>JBCDEC010000081.1:0-17195 GCA_039179965.1 Pseudomonadota bacterium | reverse complement strand
GGCCGCCCTTCGCCGTGGCGATTGCAGGGGGCGTTTTGCTGTCAACGGTTGTGTCGTTCTACTTTACCCCGCCGGTCTTTGCGCTGGTGCATCGCAAAACACGTCCGGTGGATGTTCGCACGGAGCTGCACCCCCGCGCGGGTCTTCCGCAAATTCGTCTGGCTGCGGAATGAGCTGAACTGCAAGACCCATTCACGATCTGCGCAAAGCCTGAGGCGCCTGCAAGGTGCCTCGGCCTTCGTCGAAAGCAGGCGGTTGCGCAACGGACAGGTCGACCCGAGTCGCGTTCGCCCGGTCTGGGGTCGCTCCATCAGATCACCGGTGGCAACCGTCTTTCGGTCTCACAGCCTCCTACAACAAGGCCACCTTGGGTTTCGCCGACCCGAAAAGCATTCTAAATTCAAACATCATCGCCTTGCGTGCCGGGTCATCCACTGTCCACACAACCCCCACCAGGCGCAAAATCGTATCGCCATGCGGTACGCCGCGTATCGCCAGACAATTCGTTTATTGACCGCCATACGATACATGTTGTACCGTTTTCGGATGGGTGGGAGGCACCCTCCTGGCAGAACAAATACAAATGCCAGGTTTGCCCGGACAGGGGAGGTGCAGTCTTTGGTCTTGCCGAATGACACAGACGTTCGACCAAATTGGCCTGAACTGCCGATCCTGCACGCCAAGCCACCCCACGCGACCGGTCAAACCCGCAGCCGTTGCCTGATCCAACGCCCCCTGTTGCACGTTCCCAAAGGAGCTTGAGCCCATGCCGCCTAAGCAAAAAACCGTCATCACTTGCGCAATCACGGGCGCCATCCATACGCCCACCATGTCGGACAGCCTGCCGTACACCTATGATGACATCGCAACCCAGGCGGTCGCGGCCGCCGAGGCCGGGGCCTCCATCCTGCATTTGCATGCGCGCGACAACGAAACCGGCGCGCCTTCGGTGGATGTGAACGACTTCTCACCGTTTTTGCCGCGCATCAAGCAAGCCACCGATGCGGTGGTGAATATCTCGACCGGCGGGTCCCTCAGCCTATCCATTCAGGACCGGATCCAGCCTGCCAAGACCTTCAGCCCGGAAATGTGTTCGATGAACATGGGGTCCATGAATTTCTCCTTCCACCCTTTGGCCAAACGGTATGGCGATGACGATTGGAAGTTTGACTGGGAGAAGGACTATGTCGCCCAGTCCGACGGCAACATCTTTCGCAACACCTTCCGGGACATCAAGGAAGCCTCAGATACTTTGGCCCCGCATGGCATCAAGTTTGAACATGAATGTTATGATGTCGGCCATCTCTACAACCTGAAATTCTGCATGGACATCGGTCTCTTCAAAGCGCCGATCTTCATTCAGTTCATCTTTGGTATTCTGGGCGGCATCGGGCCCGAGGTCGACAACCTGATCTTCATGAAGCGGACCGCGGACCGGCTCTTTGGCGCGGACTACCGATGGTCCGTTTTGGGTGCGGGTGGCGCACAGATGAGCCTGGCCACCACGGCAAGTCAGATGGGCGGCAATGTGCGGGTCGGCCTGGAGGACAGCCTCTTCATCTCGCGCGGCGCACTGGCGCAGAACAACGCACAGCAGGTCGCCAAGATCCGCCGGATCGTCGAGGATCTCGGCTGCGAGGTCGCAACGCCGGATGAGGCCCGCGAGATTCTCGATCTAAAAGGCGGCGACCGGGTCAATTTTTAGTACAGCACCTCTGATGGCGAGGCACTTGCGCAGATAGCCCCTGCGCGACGGGTCAGTGCGCAGCGCGGGACAGTTGTCCGCGCGCACCGGTTATGTGGACACGGCTGGCCCGCCACCGCCCCCCTGGGCAGGCCTGTCCTCATGGGTTTGGCAAGCGCGAAAAGGCGCATCGCCCCATCGCACTGGAGAAGATCGACGAAATCGTGCAGCTTGCCCGGGAACCAACCTGCCGCGCGGAGGACATCGATCATGGACGAGCCAGTGCACCGGACCCGAGGAGCATTTGAATGACGTCGGGCGAGTCCGGAGCGGCTCTGATTGGCGTGGACTGGGGCACATCTTCGCTGCGCGCCTTTCTTGTTGATGGCACGGGGCAGGTTCTAGACCGGGTGTCATCGTCCGAGGGCATCATGCAGGTGGCCGAGCAGCCCTTTGAGGCCATCCTTGACCGTCACATCGGGCCCTGGCTGGCCGACCAGCCGGTGCCGGTTCTCGCCTCGGGCATGATCACCAGCCGCAACGGATGGGTGGAGACGCCCTACGCCACACTGCCGCTTGATGCATCGGAACTGGCAAGGGTTCTGGTTGCGCACCGCACCGGGTCCGGTCTGGACGTGCATTTTGTCACTGGCGCCACCGTCGATCATGCCGCCGGTCCCGATGTGATGCGCGGTGAAGAGACCCAGATCATTGGCGCGGCGGCGCTCGGGCTGTCTGACGGACTCTTCGTGCTGCCGGGCACACACAGCAAATGGGTGCGCGCCAAGCGCGGGCGGATCGAGACTTTCGCTACCTACATGACCGGCGAAGTCTACGGCGCGCTCAAAGGCCATACGATCCTCGGCACTCTTGTGCAGGATGGACCGTTTCATCCGACCGGGTTCGATTTGGGCCTGCGCACGGGGTTTGAGACAAAGGGCCGGCTCTTGCAGGATCTGTTCCATGTGCGCACCCTGCCGCTTATGGGCAAGATCGACCGCGCGATGGTTGCAGACTACCTGTCCGGCCTGCTGATCGGATCGGAACTTGGCGCCGAACTGGCGCATCAAAAGGGGGATGAGATGATTACCATTGTTGGACGCAACGATCTGGCCGATCGCTATGAGATCGCGCTGCAGGCGAAAAAGATGCCCAGCCAACGCGCGCCCGATGACTGTGTGGCGATGGGGCACTTTCTGATCGCGCGCGCTGCGGGGCTTGTCCGATGATGTCGCTGCGACAGGCGTTGGATGCTGCGCCGCTCATCGCCATTCTTCGCGGTCTTCTGCCGGAGAATGCGGTGGATACTGCAGCAGTCCTGGTCGAGGCCGGGTTTCGTGTGATCGAGGTGCCGTTGAACTCGCCGGACCCGTTTGACTCGATTGCCCGTATCGCGGATCGCTTTTCGGACGTCGCCGTGGTTGGCGCCGGAACCGTGTTGTCGGCGCAAGACGTGGCGGCCGTTCAGGACGCGGGAGGCCGGATTGTCGTGGCCCCCAACATGAACACGGCGGTCGGACAAGCGGCCGTGGATCGGGATCTGGACTGGTGCCCGGGAGTCTTCACCCCCAGCGAGGCCTTTGCCGCACTGGATTTGGGGGCCTCAGTTCTCAAGTTCTTCCCCGCAGAAATTGTGCCGCCCACCGCAATTGGAGCCATGCGTGCCGTGCTGCCGCGGACGGCCATCGTCGCTGCTGTGGGGGGAATTGTACCAGAGAAAATGTCCCCTTATTGGGACAAGGGAGCAGATGCTTTTGGATTGGGCTCCGCACTGTTCAAACCGGACTATGCGCTGGAGGATGTCCGCGCCCGCGCGCAAGGCTTCATGGACGCCGTTTCCCACCTCAAAGCGCGGTCCTGAGGCAAACCAAGACCACGCTCGGGTGGTATCCATCCGCGCACATGTGTGTGCCAAAGGCCATCGAGCCGCTCAGCCAGTTGCTGCACCGCGCCGGATCGCGGCAGGCGAGCCGGACGCTACAGCCAAGATTGGCCTTTGCCGAACGCGCCATACCAAAGTAGGAGAGAGCGCAACGGTCATGAAACAGATCATTGGATAGGACATTGCGCATTGCACTGGTCGCGCATGATGCGCGCAAAGACGATATCGTCGCCTGGGTTGGGCAGCATCTCGAAAAGCTGTCAAAGATGGACATCGTATCCACCGGCACAACGGGATCGCGCATCTCAAAGGCCTATCCGGCGCTCAAGGTCAGCGCAGTCAAAAGCGGGCCGCTTGGCGGCGATCAGCAAATCGGCGCGATGATCTGCGAAGGTGACCTCGATGTGCTGGTCTTTTTCATCGATCCTCTGTCGCCAATGCCCCATGATGTGGACGTCAAGGCGCTGACCCGGTTGGCGACGGTCTACGATCTGCCTTTGGCGTGCAGCGCCAGCACGGCAGATCTCATCCTCAAAGGTCTCCCGGTCCCCTAGAATACCGCGATGCTGGCTCGGGCCGTTGATGGTGGCGGAGCTTGACTTGCGCTCTCCACTGTTTCTAAAAATGTCCAACATTTCTGAAGACGTGGAATGAAATGCTGTTTGGACATCGCACGCCCGAGGACAAGACGATTGTTGATCTTCTGGCCTCCGCGCTGCGCAAGGACATTGCCTTCGGTACGCTGCGCCCTGACCAGAAACTCAAACTGAACGAGTTGCGGGGCCGCTACGGCGGCTCGAACCATTCGATGCGGGAAACCCTTCGAGTCCTGTCCACCGAAGGTCTGGTTGAGGCCACGGCACAGCGCGGGTTTCGCGTGACATCGGCCACCGAAGATGACCTGCGTGACATAAAACTGGTCCGTGTTGAGCTGGAGCGGATCGCTTTGGCGCGCGCCCTTGCACGCGGAGACGTGGCCTGGGAAGGTCGGGTTATGGCGGCGCATCACAGCCTGCAACGGGCCGAAGCGGCCGTCACGGCCGCGCCGGATGACATCACCGCCTGGGAGTGGGACGAGGCCTGCCGTGCGTTTTCGACCGCTTTGCTGGACGCCTGCGACAGCCCGAGGCTTCTGGATCTGCACCGGAAGTTTTTCGACCAGAGCCGCCGGTTCCGGCTGGCCCAGCTGCGCGAAGGCACATTGGACTGGACGGCGCGCAAGGCACGCCAGAAAGCGCTCTTGGAAGCCGTTCTGGCGCGCGACACGGTCGCTGCGACGGCACGTTTGGAAGAGGATATCGCGGCGGAATTTCGATCCGCCATACGGTCATAAACGGAGGAGATCATGACCAATTTCAATCGCCGGACGGCGATGGCCCTGATGGGCAGCGCAATGGCTGCAGGCGGGCTCGCTGCCCCGGCCCTTGCCACCAACAAGAAGATCAAAGTGGGGGCTTTGCGCTTCACATCCCACGCCGGCAGCTTCATTGCCTATGAACGCGGCTATTTTGCAGATGCCGGACTGGAGGTGGAGTTCGAGTTCTTTCAGGCCGCGCAGCCGATGGCCGTAGCGATTGCCTCGGGCGATGTGGATTATGCCGTGACCGCTATGTCCGGCGGTCTGGTCAGCCTGGCCGACAAGGGTGCGATCAAGGTGATCGGCGGCGGTCTCAGCGAAGAACCGGGCATAGACGGACAAAAGATCCTCGCCTCTGACGCGGCCTTTCAGACGGGTGTAACCACACCAAAAGGCCTCGCAGGCAAGAAATTTGCCATAACACAGGCCGGGTCGTCCTTTCATTACATGGGCTCAAAGATCGCTGAGGCGGAAGGCATCGACATGTCTTTCATTCCGCTGCAAAAAGTGGGCGCGATCATCGGCGCGATGAAGTCCGGACAAGTCGATGGCTGGTCGATCGTGCCCCATATTGCCAAGCCTCTGGCTGGCTCAGGCGCAGTGCATATCATTGGAAACGTTGCGGATTACCTGCCGAACTATCAGGTCACCACGGTCTTTACCTCGGCCAGAAACGCAGCGGACGAACGCGGCCTGACCGAAAGCTTCCTGTCGGGCTTTTCGCAAGGCGTCGCCGACTACGCAGCCGCCATGATCGACATGACGGACGATCAGGCGGCGATGGTCGATCTGATCCATAAGTATGTCTATACGGACAGGTCCCGCGAGAAAGCCGCACCCTCGATCATCAATGGCACCATGCGACTGAACACGGGCGCGGCGCTGAACATCGCATCGCTACAGGACCAACTGTCCTGGTTCCAGTCAGAGGGCCTGGTGGACGAAGACATCACCATCGACCAGATCGTCGATCGGTCTTATGTCGAAATGATCGGCTCCTGAACGGCGCCGGGCGGAGCGGGCCCCGGCCCGTTCCGCGTGATCTGGGGGTTCCATGGATATCCGGTTGGACGGCATCAGCCATTCTTATGACGGCTTTGAAGTGTTGCGGGATATCACGCTCGATATCCCGAGCGGCGAGATCGTGTGTATTGTCGGCCCCTCGGGGTGCGGGAAATCCACTCTGTTGCGTTTCATCGGTGGATTGGAGCGCCCCGCATCTGGTCAGATCCTGCAATTGGGCGCGCCGCCTGCGGGCTGTCTCAACCCGCTGACCTATATCTTTCAGGACTTTGCGCTGTTGCCCTGGCGGACGGTCTCCGGCAATGTGTCCCTTGTGCTGGAAGACCACGGGATCAAAGGCGCGGCCGCGCAGGAGATCATTTCAGACGTATTGGCGCGTACCAAGTTGTCGGACTTCGCCGATGCACTGCCCAAGCAGCTGTCGGGTGGCATGAAGCAACGCGTGGCCATTGCGCGCGCCTTGTCGGTCAATCCGGCCGTGATGCTGATGGACGAACCGCTGTCGGCTCTGGATGCCCAGACGCGCGAGCTTTTGATGGACGATCTGTTGGACCTGTGGGCCCGCCAGACCTTCACCGCGGTCTATGTCACCCACAATCTGGCCGAAGCCGTGCGTCTTGGGCATCGCGTGGTGGTTTTGTCGCGCCGCCCCGGGCAGATCCGCGAGGTGGTCGAGATTGACAAGCCCTTGTCGGAACGGACCTTTGGCGACTCCGATCTGGATGCCGCACAGCGCCATTTGTGGCAATTGATGCGCGATGAAGCCCGCGCCGCTGATGCGGAGCTCCTTGATGTCTGACACCTCTCCCGGCAAGTCGGTTGCCTTCCGCGGTGGAGGATTCAAGCCGAAAACCTATCGCTGGGTGGGCTTTGCCGTGTTTGTCTGTCTTGTGCTCATCGCGGAATGGGGCACCCGTGCGGGCTGGATCTCGGCCCTGACTCTGCCCCGGCCCTCCGACGTGCTCGACACGTTCCGCGAGCTTTACGAGAGCGGACAGCTCTTTCGGCATCTGGGACCGTCCCTGTCCCGCCTTGTGATCGGCGCGACCATCGGCGTCAGTCTCGGTATCAGCGTCGGCGTTCTGATCGGGCTCTTTTCTTATGTGCGCTCGGGGCTTGTGCCGCTTGTCGCGGCCATCTTCCCGATCCCGAAAATCGCCCTGCTGCCATTGTTTGTCATCTGGTTTGGCATTGGAGAATGGTCAAAATACGCGCTGATTGCGTTTGGCACCTTCACGCCCACGGTGGTGGCGACCTATGGCGCTGTCGACAACGTGGATCGCACGCTGATCCGCATGGGGCAGAGCTTTGGTCTGTCCTGGCGATCCATCGTCCGCAAGATTGTGCTGCCCGGAGCCATGCCCGGCATTCTCTCGGGCCTGCGCATCAGCCTGGCCATCGCCATCATCCTGCTGGTTGCCGCCGAAATGCTGGGCGCCGAACACGGGATTGGGGCCTATATCCTGGCGGCCGGCTCGCTCTATGATCTCGAACGGCTTTTTGCCGGGGTTGTGATCCTGTCCTTGCTTGGGGTCCTCGTCAGCGCGGCCATCGGGTTTGTCGAACGACGCGTTCTGAATTGGCGGACCTAGACCAGAGTCGCGAAACGTCCCGGCCGGTCAGGCGTAGCCTTGTGGTCATAGCCACCAGGTGACAAGGCAGTTGGTGGATCGCCAAAGCGGCCCGGGGTCTGTGAAACGACCGGTCTCCTGCCCGCCCATCGACTTGTAAAACCGACGGGCTGCGTCGTTCTCCTGCACCACCGCCAGCGCAGCTTGCGTCGCGCCATTCGACCGAAGATGTGCAAAGGCGACTTCCAGCATCCGCCGGCCAAGCCCATGGCCGCGAAACTGCCGGTGCACGTAGCAATGTTTGATTTCCACCGCGCCTGTCATTTGAGGCTCCGTCGGATGGCCATAGCTGAGCACGGCGGCGTGGCTTGCACCATCGGTTGCAACAAGGGCCCCGGTGAGCGGGTCAGCGCTGGCGAGCGCGGTCTCCCAGTAGGGCAGCCTCTTGGTGACATCCAATGCCCGATAGGCCTCGGCGGGCGCAAGATCCGCATAGGTTTCGCGCCAGACCTCGACATGCAGGTTCGCCAGGGCCGCGGCCTCGTCGCGCCGGGCGGCTCTCACATCGAAGACGCCGCTCATGAACCCGACACCATGCAAGATTCCAGACAGGCGCTCAGGTCATCCATCTCCGCAGCACCGGCGGTTTTTCCGGCATATGCGGCAAGCGCAATCGTTGCCAGCGGCGGTAGCCCAAGATGCGCAGGCGCGGCCTGCAACGGCGCAACGATGGTGCTCTGGGGCATAACCGTCACGGCGAGTCCCGCTTGCACTAAAGCGCGAACGCCAATGGGATGCGGGCTCAGATGCGATACATGCCCGGTCAAACCCGCATCGTCCAAAGCCGCCAGGGCATAATGGCGCAAGTCGCGCCCGTCAGTCAAAAAGGCCAATGGCACCGGGGCGCCGGTCTCCAGCTCAAAGCCGTCGGCACAGGCCCAAAGGAGCGGTTGTGAATGCACAAATACCCGCCCGGCGCGACGACCCTGATCCATCATGAAGGCAATGTCGATTTCCTCCCGGTCCAGCCGGTCCAGAAGCGCGTCGCTGCGATCACAGAAGATATGGATCTGGACGTTCGGCTGGCGTGCCGCGAAACGCGCCAGCGCCTCGCTCACCACGGACATTGCAAGCGTCACCGTGGTCCCAAGCCGGATGATCCGCCGGGACTGCGCGGTGCGCACCGTTTCAACAGCTTCCGCCGACAGGGCCAGAATCCGTCTGGCATAGACCAGAAAGGCCCGGCCCTCCGGTGTCAGGGACATCGATTGCCCGCGCCCTCTGGCAACAAGCGTTTTGCCAGTTGTGTCTTCCAGCCTTTTGACCTGTGCGCTGATGGCGGATTGCACCGTGTTGCGGCGCGCGGCCACGGTCGTGAAATTCAGGTCATCGGCGACCAGGACAAAGGTGCGAAGCGCGTTCAAATCCAGCATAATCTCTCATACAGTTTCCTGACATCGTTTAAAACCGTTTCAATGCTTTTCGCAGATAACGTAAGTCTCGGGCCCAAAACGAGGACGCCCAGATGGACCTGCCAATCGCCTTTTACATCACGACCTGTCTCGCCATTCTGATCACCGGCATTTCCAAAAGCGGGTTCGGCGGCGGTCTTGGCGTCATGGCCGTGCCAGTCATGTCCGTCTTTGTCGCACCTCAGTTCGCAGCGGCCGTTCTGTTGCCGATCCTGTTCGCGATGGATGTGCTCATAGTTGTGCGGTTTCGCAAAAGCTGGCGGCGCGACATCGTCTGGTCCCTGGTGCCCGGCGCGCTGTTGGGTCTGGCGCTGGGGGCGGCATTCTTTGAATATCTCGACGCCGATGTGGTGCGGCTGGTCATTGGTGTCCTGGCGCTCACCTTCGTCGGGCTCTACCTGCTGCAACGACAACAAATTGCGCCGCAACGGACCGGACGGTCGCCGGTTGTCATCGCTCTGTCGGCGTTGTCAGGGTTTGCCAGCTACATCGCCCATGCCGGAGGCCCGCCGGTCAAAGGCTACCTTCTGGCGCAGAATATGCCCAAATCGGAGTTCGTCGGCACGAACACGGTGTTTTTCTTTCTGCTGAACGGTCTCAAAACCGTCGCCTACAGCTCTGCCGGCGCGTTAAACTGGCATAGCCTGCAGGTGAGCCTGACGGTTGCGCCCATACTTTTTCTCGGACTCTGGATCGGCGGCAGGCTGCACGGCCTTGTCAATCAGGCGGTCTTTGTTGCGATCGTCTATTGTTTTCTTTGTCTCACCGGTCTTCGATTGCTGGGCAGCAGCCTGTTGGCGCTGTGGGCATAGAGAGACGGCCTTCCATGCCGGGCCGGGCCCGGGCGGACCAAGGCTGCGGGATGGCTCAGAATGGACAAGGCCTTGTCTGGCCTGTCACAAGAGATGAACGACACCGCAACAGGAGCATCCCGATGCTGGAACTGAGACCGAATTGCGAATGGTGCGACCGGGATTTGCCGCCTGCTTCGCCCGAGGCCCGGATCTGCACCTACGAGTGCACCTATTGCGCCCAGTGCGTGGACACGATCCTCCAGAATGTCTGCCCGACCTGCGGTGGCGGCTTTGAGAAACGCCCGATCCGTCCTGTTGGCGCCGATGGGCTCCAGAAAAATCTTGGACTGGTTAATCTCCCGGCGGGCGTCGAGCGGCATCGCTCGTCATGGACCCGGGCGCAGGTTGCAGACGTCACGGCGCGTCTGAAAGATGTTCCGCCCGAGGATCGTTAGCACACAACCCGTTGCGAAGCCCGGCAGAGGCCGGGCGATGGTCCATCCGCGCAAACGCTTGTCCCGCCCTGGGTCTATTCCACCTGTCTGTCCGTGACGCCGTCCGGTTCAGCCGCGTCGGCGCGGCGCGCCGTTTCGGTATGGAGCCATTCTGTGACACTGCGGACGGCCCGCCGGTGGTCCGTGTCGGCGCGGACAATCAGCCAGTAGTTCAGGCCAAGGTCACTCTTCAACGCACCAAGCGGGCGGATCAGGGTACCCGTCGCCAGGCTCTCCTCCGCCAGGCGCGAGCGGGCGAGCCCGATACCCTGTCCCTGCTCGGATGCGCGCAGGATCAGATCCGACGAGGTCAACCGTGGCCCGCGGCGAACATCCAGATCCGCCGGGCCAACATCCTTTCGCCAGACGGCCCAGGACGCCGAGGGGTCGCGGTCGTGCAGAAGCGGCAGCCCGACCAGATCTTCAGGTCGGGACGGTCGGCCCAGCCGCTCCCACAACCGCGGCGCCATGACCGGAAAAATGCTTTCATCCATCAGCGGGACCGGCCGGAGATCCCCCGACGGGCGCGCGCCCATGCGTATGTTCAGATCCGCACCACTGGCGACCGGGCTCTTGCGGGCCTGATCAACAATAATCGAAACCTCTAGCCTGGGATACGCCTCGCTCAAACGCGGGAGGCGCGGCAACAACCAACGCATCGCAAAGGACGGCGTTGTGGCGATGGTGACGGAATGGGCGCTGGCCGCCTCACGGGTCTTCAATATGGCGGTTTCCATGTCCCGCATCGCCGCCAATGCAGCTTGTCCCAATGCTGCGCCTTCGGCCGTGAAGACCAGCGCGCGTTGTCCGTCACGCTTTTCGAAAAGGGGTGTTTCGATCCAGGCGCCCAGATCACGCAAGGCCCGGCTGACGGCGGAATGCTGAATGCCCAAGAGACGGCCAGCCGGACGGATCCCGCCGGTCTCATAAACAGCCGCCAAAGCGCGCAGAAGGGTCAGAGGAATATCTCGCATGGTGATCAGGGTAGACCAAACCGGGTGTGTTTGTGAACAGACGCGGGACGGCCGCGGTCCTAAAGTCAGACCACGAAAGGAGAGGTCATGGGCATGTTGATAGACGGAAAATGGCAGTCCAACGTAGACCGGTTCATGCAGGACGGTGCGTTCCGGCGGGAACCCTCTGCTCTTCCGAAGACCTCTGTGGAGGACATCGCGCGCCGTCTTGAAAGCAAAGCGCACCTGTCCCTTGTGCTGTCTCAAAGCTGCCCGTGGTGTCATCGTGTGGCGCTGGTCCGGGCGGTCAAGGGGATTGCAAGCTTGCGCATCACAGGCGCCGGCGGTCCGCGAACCGAAGGCTACCGGTTGACCGATCCGTCGCCGCAATCCGGTCTCGGCTTGCCAGTCGAATTTGTCCATCAACTGTACACCCGCACAGACCCGACCTACACCGGGCGCGCCACTGTTCCCGTGCTCTGGGACGGGCGCGCGCAATACATTGTCTCCAACAGCTCTCACTCGATTGCGCGAGCGCTTGATCGGATCGGATCAGGCTGGCGTCTGAGACCTCAGCATCAGTCCGCTGAGATCGACGCGATCAACACACGTCTTTACGCAGGGCTTGCCAATGCGGTCTACAGAGCCGGTTTTGCGACGACGCAGACCGCCTACGCGGACGCGGAAGAGACGGTTTTTGAAACGCTGGAGTGGCTCGACTCGCATCTGGCTGACCGCCGCTGTCTGTTGGGTGCGCAGATCACGGAGGCGGATCTGTTTCTGTTTGCGACGCTGGTGCGCTTTGATGCGGTCTATGCCACGCTCTTTCGCTGTACCCGCCGGCGGCTCGTCGATCACCCTGTTGTCTGGGCCTATACGCGCGACATCTACGGCTGGCCCGGTGTAGCTGGAACCATCGACTTTGCCGCCAATCTGGCGAGCTACTTCCTGAACGATACAGACAATAACCCGCACGGGATCATCCCGGCCTTGCCGCACCTGAACTGGACGGCGCCGCACGGGCGCGACCGGCTTGGGCCGCTGATGGTCTGGCAGGGCGATGGCCTGCGCCCCTTCGAAGACTGCTCCGAAGAGCCGAATGCCCCCTGACTCAGAACCACAGATGCGTTCCGGCGTCTTTGCCTGGCTGGTCACCGTCACCGTCGGCGCGAGCTGGCAATTGGCCACCCGCTTTGGCGTGACCACGACCCTGTCGCCGATCGATCTGGCGCTCCTGCGCTATTGCATTCCAGCCATTGTTCTTTGCCCGGTTCTGATGCGGCATGGCTTTCGGCCAGCCTCCCTCTCTTGGGGCACCATCGCCCTGATCGTCATTGGCGGCGGCCTTCCGTTCGGCCTGCTGGGCATGGTCGGGGCGCAATTCGCTCCGGCCAGCCATATGGGCGCGCTGCTGCCTGGATCGATGCCGCTGTTCGTGGCTCTTTTGAGCGCCGTCTGGCTGGGCGAACACTTCACCCAAACCAGAGTGTTGGGCCTGGCGGCCATCACCGCCGGTGTCGCCTGTGTAGTCGGACCGACGCTCTTTGGCGCCGCGGGTCAGGTCCTTGTAGGCGACGGATTGTTTCTTTTGGCGGGTCTTTTCTGGGCCGTCTACACTGTCGCCTATAGGTCCTCCGGGCTCGACCCTTGGCACGGTGCGGCGCTCATCTGCTTCTGGTCAGCGCTGCTCGCCGTCCCGATCTGGCTCCTATCGCCGGGAGCATCGCTCTGGAGCGCCCCCTTCCCAGACATCGCCCTTCAGATCTTTGCCCAAGGTATCCTCGCCGGGCTTGTGGGGCTGGCCGCCTACGGCGCCGCGATTTCGCATCTGGGCGCCAGCATTGCAGCGGTCAGCGGCGCCGCGGTCCCGGTTCTGACCGCGATTGGTGGCTATGTCCTGCTGGGTGAACCCTTGTCCTGGTCGACCGGCCTGGGCGTGATCTGCGTGGCCGTCGGGATTTGGATCTATGCGGGCGGTGTCAGACCAGATGCCGGGTGCGACACGTAGTTTTGTGCGAAACACTCCGGACACCAATCGCGCCGGCTCTGCGGATCGCGCCCACGGTCTGATGTCCTGCACCGGACCACCACCGGACAGCAGGGCCGGACCGTGGTCCGCCCTATTCACTGGTCAGCCGGTTCCGCTCGATCACGACCACCCGCTCATCGCCGTCACTTGCATGCGAACGCGCGGCAAGATTGCTTCACCAAAGCCATGCACGCCGGACGTCTCCGTGCCGAGCCTTGACGGCGCGCGGATTTGCGGCACAACTCGGTTGCATCCCAACGGTCACAGGTTGCCGGCCCGAAACGCCGGGGCGCGTGCGCCATATCCAAAGCCTGCCACACGCGAAACCTGCCCGCGCTGGCAACGTCATCGACGAAACGACAGGCAAGCGTCGCAATCCCCACGGCCTGCCGGCTCCGAGCGCAAGGAACACCATGGCCAAAGCATCTACGCCCAAGATCGAGAAAAAGCGGCTGATTGCCGCCGGCATGATCGGCAACGTCATCGAATGGTATGACTTTGCGCTCTACGGCTACATGGCTTCGGTCATCTCGCAGCTGTTCTTCCCAACCAGCGACCCGACCGCCGCTCTGATCGCAACCTACGGTACTTTCGCCGGAGGCTTCTTGATGCGCCCGATCGGCGCGATTGTCTTCGGGCATATTGGCGACACGATCGGACGCAAGCCAGTGATGGTGTTGTCTGTCGTGCTCATGGTGATCCCGACAATTCTCTTGGGCATCCTGCCGACCTATGAAACCTGGGGGGTTTGGGCCCCGGTTTGCCTGGTTCTGATCCGATTGCTGCAAGGATTTTCCGTGGGCGGAGAATTCAGCGGGTCCGTGACCTATCTGGTCGAAGCCTGCCCTCAGAACCGACGCGGCCTGGCGGGCAGCTGGGCAAATTGCGGCGGCGGCATGGGCTTTTTCCTCGGCGCGGGTACGCCGGCGTTTCTCATCTGGCTTTTGGGAGACACGGCCATTCAGGACTATGGCTGGCGGTTGCCCTTTTTGTTGGGCGGAGTCATCGGTGTCATCGGTCTGTTGCTGCGCACGCATTTGCCGGAACTTGGCGATCCACCCAAAGACGAGGAGAAGCGCGAAATCCCTCTGATCCGGGTGTTTCGCGAAGAACCAAGGGTTGTTCTGTGGATGCTGTGTTTCACGTCATTCTACGGCGCCGCCTACTACATACCGATTGTTTACATGCCCACGTGGCAGTCGCTTTATTCCGATCTCAGCCTCGACACAGCCCTGCTGGTCATGACCTTCGCCATGGCGTTTCAAACGCTACTGATCCCGATGTTTGCCTATCTGACGGACACCGTCCTCAGCCGCAAGGCAACGCTCATTGCCGGGTTTGTGGCCCTGGGCGTTGTTGCGATTCCGTTTTTCCAAATTGCCGAGGGCGGCATACTCTGGCAAGTCGTGCTGGTCTATGGCGTGATGTGTGTGTTCATCGGGATCATGCTGGGATTGGTGCCGACCACCCTTGTCGAGGCGTTTGACCGGCGCCACCGACTCACCGGCTATTCCATTTGTTTCAATAGCGGCATGGCGATAGGCGGCGGCACGGCGCCAATGGTCTGCACCGCGCTCATCCAATGGACGGGCAACAAATACATCCCCGCCTTTTACCTGGCTTTCGTTTGCGTTGCGGCCGCCAGCGTTATGATGCTGGGCCGGGACCGCAGCAAAGAGCGTCTGCGCTAGCCGTTCCCCGTACTGCATAACTATATTGGTGGCCGGAGGGTCATCCCGATCCAGACCACCGGCAGGATAGCACTGACCCGGGCAGCGAATTGCCTGCAACCCTGCGCCTCTGCGGTTTTGACCAAAAGCAGATGTACGGCGCTGCAAATGCCGCGCCATCAATGGCGAGAACTCAGATCACATGCAGATGTTGGCCGCTCCTTTGAACATCAGCGACAGTGACCCCGCCGGCTCACATTCACCCAGATCGGCAATGTGGAACACGCAATCGATCCTACCCCCTCGGTGACATGGTGTGTCATCACCAACGGGAACACGCTCCGGGGATCTGGCCCAGGTTCAACTCTGCGCGCAGACGCGCTTCAAGATCGCATAGGTCCGGTCAATTGCGCTTCGGACATCTGGCAGAAAACGGTCCTCGTGATGGGTCACCAGCCATTGGTCGTGTTCCAGTTCGTCGATCGGATCCGACACCTGACGCAGGAGAGGTTCCGCGCGCCCGACGAAGGTGGGCAGAACAGCGCGGCCGCAACCGACATTGGCCAAATCCAGAGCGTTTTGCGGCGTAGTCACCTCGATGACGTTGCTGCCCTCGGTCTTTGTCTTCACCCACTGCGCAGACGGGGTGGTCGACAGGACCTGCACCCAGGTCGAAACGCCGGAATCTCGTGCATAGACGGCAAAGCGGACCTGCCCGATTTTCCGACCCGCCAGGCCGCTGCCATCGGGTCTGCGATTTCGAATGCCGATGACGGCCTCGCGCCGTCCGATATCCGCCATATCCTCGCTGGCCATGAACCTGAGTCGTATCGGCCGGGATCCTCTGATCTGATCAACCGCACCAACCAGAACTCGTGTGACCCATGTACCGGCCGAGATCTTGATCATCGGCACAGACTCATCATTGCCCAGTTCCATGACCCGGGCTTCCAGGCCTTCCAGCTTAGACAACAAATCCGCGCCGTCTTCCGTCAGATCGTACCCGCGCGGCTTGCGCAGGAACAGATCCCGCCCGAGCGCGCGCTCCAGTTCCAGCATGCGCCGCCCAAGTGTCGGCGGGCTCTTTCCTGTGCGCGCCGCGGCCGGACCGAGCCCGCCTGACCGGGCCACCGCCAGAAACAGTCTCAGATTATCCCAGTCGATTTCATTCATGAAACGCATGTTACATTTCATACCATTGATGAAAACTGGCATTTGGTGCTTTGTGTGCTCAGAATGAAGGGGTGAGCCATGCACTTTTTGAACCAAGACATATCCCCGCTGGGCATGGGCTGCTGGCCCATTGGCGGAGCGATGTATTCCGGCACACAGTCACTTGGATACACGAGGGCCGACGACGCGACCTCCCTGCGCACCATTCACGCCGCGCTGGCCAGCGGTATCTCGTTCTTCGACACAGCTGCCGCATATGGCGCCGGCCATTCGGAACGTCTGCTCGGGCGTGCGCTAAATGCCCATCCCGAAGCGCTCATCGCAACCAAGATCGGCATTGGCATTGATGAGGCTCAGCGCCAGATCTCCTTTGACCCGTTCACGCCGGATATGGTCGTTTCTGCCGTGGATGGCTCACTGGACCGGCTCAATCGCGACCGGATCGACCTCCTGTTGTTGCATCTCAACGACCTCGCGATCCCCGAAGCCGGAGCAGTCTTTGAGGCATTGGACCAGGTGCAGGAGGCCGGCAAGATCCGTGCCTATGGGTGGAGCACGGATTACGCCGACCGGGCCGCCGCCATGGCGTCGCGGCACAACTTCAAAGCCGTCGAATTTGCTATGAACGTGTTTTTCGACGCGCCGCGCATGCAAAGTGTGATCGGCGACCATGGGCTATACGCCCTGATCCGGTCACCGCTCGCCATGGGCGTGTTGAGCGGACAATACGATGGAGCCACGGTGTTGCCGTCCGACGACATTCGGGCATCCGGCGCGGAGTGGATGGAGTATTTCAAAGACGGGCGAGCCAACCCGGGCCATATGAAGACGCTTAATGCGATCCGGGATCTGTTGACGACGGGTGGACGCACTCTGGTCCAGGGCGCCCTTGGATGGATTTGGGGTCAGTCACAGACCCATATCCCGATCCCGGGCGCACGAACGCCAGAGCAGATCGAAGGCCTTGCCGCCAGCCTCAGCTATGGCGCGCTGCCCGCAGACGTGATGGGTGAAATCGAGGCGCTCGTCGTTCGTGATCCCGATGCGCCAGACCGCCCTCGTTAGCGGCTGACCCAAAAGCGCGGATTGCGCG